>DASXFH010000233.1:0-4844 GCA_036489655.1 Acidobacteriaceae bacterium
CGCGCGCAGGATGTGCAGGTGCCCTATGTCGCTCCGCGTCCCGCGAACACGCTGGTTATGCTGCCCGATGGTTCAACGGTCCATGTGGAGCTGGCGACGACCGACGCGGAGCGAAACTATGGCCTGATGGGCCGAACGAAGCTGCCCGAGGGCCGGGGCATGCTCTTCGTCGATCAGGAGGAGAAGCGACAGGGCTTCTGGATGTATCACTGCAAAATCGGGCTGGACATTGTGTGGATGGACGCGCAGCACCGGATCGTGGAGATGAGCCCTGACACGCCACCCTGCCGCGGCAAGGCGAATACCTGCCCCCAGTACGGCGGCCACGAGCTGGCGCAATACGAGCTGGAGCTGCCGGTGGGGGACATGGCTCGCCACCACCTGAAGGTGGGCGAGCGAGTGGAGTTTCGCCTGTAGAGAGGCGGCTGACGGGTGACGCTTCCTGGGGAACGGATGACAACGGCCGTGGTTTCGGCTGCAGATCCCCGATCCCCGCTGAGCGCTGCTGTGTCAGGCAGCAAAGATGGACTTAGCCTTCATCAGGCAGCCAATCACCGCCCCGGAAGCCTGGGCAAACTCGCTCTGGCCGCCCAGAGCGACGTCTTCGGAAACCTGCTGGCCGGTATCGGCGCGGCGGATAATGTCGCCGGCGGCGCGATGAAAACGGGTGTGCTCCGCCAACAGGCGAGCATATTCCGGTGTGCCGCCAAAGCGGCGGCCCTCGCCGTGAAGCCATTTTCCCAGATCGCAGGATGAATCCTGCGCGGCAGTGGCGGGGTCGAGACTGTGGTCGGGCCGAGCGATGTAACGGGCCAGCTTTGACTTCCAGCGGACGTGAGCTTCGATGCTGCGATCGAAATTCATGGCCTGCTGACCCGCGGCGATCGGTCCGGAAGTGTCGTCGAGCGTGAACTGGCGGATCATCCCATCCAGATCCGAGGCCATCGCGGACAGATGCTGGCAGGCCTGGGCGGTTTCGCCGGCGGCGTGGGAGTTGGCGGTGGCCAGCTGCGAGATTTGGCCGGTGGAGCGGGAGATCTCGCTCGAAGCAGACGATTGCTCGGTAGCGGCGGTGGCGATCATGTGGATCATCTGCTCGACTTCGCGAGAGGCGCCGATGACAGCTTCCAGGCGGGTGCGGGCGTTGGCGGTTTCGCTGCGGCCGGATTCCACGGCTTCCCGGCTCTGCTGCATCACGGCGAGGGTGGACCCGGTTTCCTGCTGAATGGTCCGAATGGTGTCGGCGATCTCCTCGGTGGCTGTCTTGGTGCGTTCGGCCAGACGGCGAACCTCTCCGGCCACCACGGCAAAGCCCCGGCCATGCTCACCGGCGCGCGCCGCTTCAATGGCCGCGTTGAGGGCGAGCAGGTTGGTCTGTTCGCTGATCTCCTGAATCACGCTCACCACGTTACCGATCGCGGTGGAACGCTGGGCGAGGGAATCCATCTGCTGGGCGACCGTACCCGACGCTTCGGCAATCTTATCCATGGTCGCGGCGGCGGCCTGCATGACCTCCCCGCCCTCAGCGGCGGTTTCGGCGGCCTTGCGGCTGGCCATCGAGGCGGCCTCCGCGTTGCGGCTGATTTCCGCGATGGTGGCCGACATCTCCTCGGCGGCCGCGGCGATCTGCTGCGTCTGGCTGGTTTGCAGCTCGGTGTTCCCGCTGGTCTGCATGGACTGGACGCTGAGCTCCTCCGCGGCGCCGGAGAGGCCGTCTGCCGTATTGCCGACCGCGCTCAGAACCTCGCGCATGGACCCTACCGTCCTGTTGAGCGCCTGGGACAGGCGGCCGACCTCGTCGGAACTGCGTGCCTCGACCGAAACGGCCAGATTCTTCTGTGCCACCTGTTCCAGGGCGGCGGCGGCAGCGACCAATGGCGGAGCAATAAGGCGGGTTAGCACCAGACCGATTGCGACGCAAAGCAGGGTCACGAAAACCATGATGCTGCCGCCCAGCCAGCGAAGGACCTGGTTGGCGCGGTCGACGCGCTTGCCATCGTCCACGCACTCGCGGTTGTAGATGGCCGTGAGGGCCACGGCTTTGTCGAGCGCATGGTTGAAATTACCGAGGAGATCCTGCTCCTGAGTGGCGAGGGCGCCATGGTCCTGCTCATGGGCGGAGGCAAAGCTGTTGACGATCCCGGCACTCTTGTCGAGATAAACCCCAAACTCGTCGACCAGAGCATGGAAGGCGCCGAGCTCGGCCGGATCGGTGACGACGGACTCGAAGCTCTGACGCGCAGCCTGGTATTGATCGAGCGCGGTGGCGCGCATGGCCGGATAGCGTTGCTCGCAGACATCGTCATGGCAAAGAAGGGACGCCAGTTCGACGCGGCGAATGGTCTGCATCTGGCCGCGCATCTCCGTCATGGCTTCGGCGGCGACCAGAGAGTGCTCAGTGAGATCCCGGGTCAGCCGATCGATGCGGAAAAGACCAATCAGGGCGGCGACACCCTGCAGCAGGCAGAGCAGGCAGAGGATGCCGAAGGCAACGGCAAACTTACGAGAGAGGCGAAGGTTGCGAAGGCCAGTCATAGGCAGAAGAGTCCCTCGGCCGAAAAGGCTCCTTGCAGGACCTTCCGGCCATGCTCCTTCTTTCGGCCAGAGCCGGCTCTTCATGAGGTTTTAAAGAGAGAATTTTCGAGGGAATACCGGAAAATCCCAGCCACGCGAAACTTCAGGCGCCGTCAGTCGGAGGATAGGAGGTCCTTCGCGCCGGTCAGCGCTTCTTTTTCTGCGCCTTGCCGCTGGGTTTGGAAGGCTTCGCCGGAGCCGCCTTTGCCGGCTTCTTCGCCGCCGGTTTGGCGACAACCTTGCCTGCCTTTCCGGATTTGTGCGCCGGAACGGCTGCCTGCTTCTTCGGCGCAGGCCGAGCGGCAGGCTTGGCAGCTTTCGCCGCCGGTTTTGCTGCGGCCTTCCCAGGTTTGGGTTCCGGCTTGCGAGCCGCCTCCCTGGTGGGAGCCGGGGCAGCCTTCGCCGGAGCCGCAACAGGCTTTTTCTCCCCCGCTTTGACGCCGGCCTTCGCTTCAGGCTTGCCGGGTTGAACGGCCGCCCTGGCCGGAGACTTAGGCTCGGGAGCCGCCGGTGCCGTTTTCGCAGCCTTTGCCGTAGCCCTGGCGACCTTCGCCGTAGCCTTCGCCGCAGGTGCCGGGGGACGCGGGGGCAGCGCCTCGCTGTCTTCCTCTTCTTCGCTCTCCTCTTCGCCCTCTTCACCGGCGCCACGAGCGGCGCTGAGGTCGAGTTCCTCCTCTTCCTCTTCGATTTTCGGCTCGGCGCGGCGTCCGCGAGGACGCCGGATGATCACCGGCGGCGGAGGAGCAGGGGGTGAGTACGGTTCGAGGAAAGCGCGAATCTCCTCGTCCGTCGTCAGCTTCCCGTCCATGAACTGGAAAAACAGAGCCTCGGCGACGTTGCCATATTCGGGCAGATCGGGCGTGATGCGCATCTCGGCCATCAGCGTTGTGGGAATCTTCTGACGCGCTTCCGGCCAGACGTTGAAGAAATTATTGAACTTCTCGCGAACCTGTGGATTTTTCGAGCTGAACGCCAGCCAGAGAACTGCCTCAGGGTTGTAATTGACGATCAGCTTCCACGTCGCCGAAGGTGTCGACGCGCCCTTTCCCAGCAGCTCTTTAGCAAAATCCTTAGCCGATTGCTCCAGATGATTCCAGCGCTCGACGAAGCCGCGGCGCGGAAACAGACGCTTGAGGCCAGCGACGTCTTTCGGCTGCATCTTCGCGGTCAGCAGCTCAATGTGCGCGGCCGAGGGATCGGGATTGACGCCCAGCATCAACAACTTAATGAGGATCTTGTTCAGTTCATCGAGACCCTTTGTGTCTGCTTTGGCCGAGGTCCAGGCCGGGCACAGGGCTTTCATCCAGCCTTCGGATTCCAGCGCACGCAGAACGCGGAGCGGATCTTCCTCGTGGGCGATCTCCTCCAGCTCATAGCCCCGGGCAAAGGCGGAAATCTGCTCGATCAGGCCCTCGTCTTTGGCATTCTGGTAGCGGGCTTTGGTGCGCTCATCCATCTCCCAGCCGGTGCGGGCGGCAAAGCGGGTGGCCCGAACCATCCGGATGGGATCCTCGATGAAGCCATAATTGGAGGCCAGCCGCAGGTGGCGCAACTCCATATCGGCAAAGCCGTTGAGCGGATCCAGCAGCAGTCCCCAGGATCCCTCGTTCAGGGAGATGGCCATCGCGTTCGCCGTAAAGTCGCGGCGGCGCAGGTCCTCAAGAATGGGAGCCCAGTGGTAGACCACTTTGCCTGGCTTGGGGTATTCCTCACGCCGGGCACTGGCAACTTCGACGCGGACCGAGCCCGGAAACCAGAAATAAAGGGTGCGGGAAGGCTCATGTTCGGCCGAGAATGCAGCTCCGGCCTTCTCCAGCGCTTTCTTCAGTTTGAGAGCATTTCCCTGAACCGAAAAATCAAGATCGCGCACGGGAAGGCCGCTGGTCAGGTCGCGAACTGCGCCACCGGCGAGAAAGACGGTCATGCCGGCATCGCGGGCTACGTCTCGAACATGACGAAGGGCGTTTTGCTGGGCGGGGGAGAGGCGATTTTCGAGAAGATAAATGTAGTCAGGCATGGTGCGGAAGGTTTCTTCTGGCTGTGCCTCAATTCCCCGGATGCCGTCCTAAACCACAGCACTGCAGATATTTACAGGACGGCGAAGTGGCAATCCAAACTAACAATGTAACATAAGGGCGCACCCTGCGGAGCAGGCGAATGCACAATTTTTGATGCGGCGGCCGGGGACTGTGCAACAATCCTCGTTTCGCCTGGCGGAGCGGGGTTCCGATTCGGGAAGGCATGTCGACGAGCCGGAAAAAAGCGATCTT
>DASXFH010000043.1:0-5422 GCA_036489655.1 Acidobacteriaceae bacterium
TCGAAAACGGTGGCCCCCAGCGTTGCCAGACGCTCCGTCACCTGCGACCGCCGCAGATCTGACCCGCTGACCGGATAATTCAGATTGAGCAGAATCTCCGCAATCCCGCTCATGCCGATGCCGCCGATTCCGATGAAGTGAACGCGCTGCGCCTTGGCGAACATAGTCTCCCGGCTCCCGGCACCTGGCTGAATTGCGCTACTGGCTCGCGCCCGATCCCTGCGAAGGCGCCGTGTGCAGCACCAGATCGTTCTGGTGGATGAACCGGATATCCAGGTCGAAGCCCTGTCGCCCCTTCCACTGCGCGTCCGTGACGGGGAAGTGGAAGATGAGCTGTCCCTCAACCACCTGTCCCGGAGACAGGGTGATGCCCCGGGGCAGAGCCGTCTTCTGCTGCGCCGCCAATGCGGGATAGGCCACAAAGACCTTGCGATAATCGGAACCGCTCGCGGCCAGGCTCTGCTCCACCTGCCCATCGGGCAGAGTCAGGTTCCCGTACGCGTCATTGAGAAACAGTGGCAGCTTCGTCGTGCTCCTGATCTGCAGGTTGGCGATCACGATCACCTCATCGGTGATATTGGGACCCCCGTTCACACCGCCCAGCCCCGAGCCCGTCGAGAGCTCGCGATGAATCGGATAGGCGTACAGCGAGGTCACCGCGCCCGAGTGCACCGGGCCGGTCCAGGTAGCCCACACGTAGGCTGCGATGATTCCCGCCGAGACCACGATCGCCGCGATCACGGCAAACACGGGATGAATGCCAGGTCCGTTTCTCTCAGACATCTTGCTTTCGCATTCTAGCTGAAGCCTCCCTCAGGCGGGTCGCCGCCGCAGCGCATCCAGGAACGCCTGCGGTTCCAGTGTATTCAGCACGTCTTCTTTGCGCAGCCAGGCCCGCCGCAGTTGCCGAATTCCGTAACGCATCTTGTCCAGATGGCTCGTATGATGCGAATCCGTGTTGACGGCGATGCGGCAGCCCATTTCCTTCGCCAGGCGCAGGTCGCGGTCGCACAAATCCAGCCGGTCGGGATAGGCATTGTGCTCGACCGCCACGCCCAGCTCCGCCGCCCGCCGCAGAATGGCCGCCAGGTCCAGCGGATAAGGCTCGCGGCGCAGCAGCAGACGCCCCGTGGGATGACCCAGGATCCGCACATAGGGATTCTCCAGCGCGCGCAGAATCCGCTCCGTCATCTGCGCCTCCGGCATATTGAACAGCGAATGCACGCTTCCGATCACCACGTCCAGCTGCGCCAGCACCTCGTCGGACAAATCCATCGCGCCGTCGGCCAGAATATCCACCTCAATGCCGGCAAAGACGCGGATTTTCCCCTCCATTTCCTGGTCCACCGCGCGGATATTTCGCATATGCGCGAGCGCGCGCCGGTCGTCGAGTCCCATGGTCATCGCCAGGTTCTTTGAGTGGTCGGTGATGGCGATGTACTGATAGCCGCGCGCCAGGCCGGCCTCGGCCATCTCCCGAATGGTGTTCTTTCCATCCGTGACATTCGTATGCATGTGCACATCGCCGCGCAGGTCCGCCTCTTCGATCAGCTTCGGCAGACGGTGTTCCTCCGCTGCCTCAATTTCGCCGTTGTTCTCGCGCAGCTCCGGGGGAATCCAGTCGAGGCCGAGCGCCGCGTAGATCTCTTCCTCGGTGGCGCCTGCCACAAACGAGCCGTCCTCCACACGAGCCAGCGCATACTCGCTCAGCGTGTAGCCGCGCTTCAGCGCCCGCTGCCGAATCGAGACGTTGTGCATCTTCGATCCCGTGAAGTACTGCAGCGCCGCGCCGTAGGAGCCCTCCGGCAGCAGACGCACGTCCACCTGCAGCCCGCTGCGCAGCCGAAAGCTGACCTTGTTGATGCCTTTAGCCAGCAGCGTGTTCAGCGGGGGATAGCTTGCCACGTACTCCACCGCCGCACTCACGCAGTTCTCCGCGCAGGCCGGCCCCGTGCACAAGATGTCCAGATCGCCCACCGTGTCGCGCCCGCGGCGCAGCGAACCGGCCGGCAGAATCGTCGTCAGCCCTTCGAAGCGCCGCAGGTATTCGATCAGCTTCTCCGCGGCAAGCTCCGCGTCGTCCAGCAGGAAGCGCCCGCTGCTCTGCTTGTAGTCCTCGATGCCTTTACGCAGCTTCTGAATCAGCTTCTCGCCAAACCGCGGCAGGCCCTCCAGGCGTCCGGCGGCGATGGCCTGCTCCAGCTCCTCCACCGACCCCACCTGCAGCGCGTCCCATAACAACGCCACGGTCTTCGGCCCCATGCCCGGCAGGCGCAGCAACTCCAGCATGGTGGGCTTGTATTTCAGCAGAAGCTCTTCGCGCAGCGGCATCGTGCCGGCGCGCTCGATCTCCTGGATGTTGGCCGCCATTCCCTTGCCGATGCCCGGGATCTCCAGCAGCTTCTTCGCGTCGCCCGCAATGGTGCTCAGTTGGATTGTGGAGGATTCCACCGCTTCAGCGGCGCGCCGGTACGAGCGGATGCGAAACGGATCGCCGGCGCCGATCTCCAGCAGGTCGGCCGTCTCCGCCAGCAGTTGCGCAATCGAGCGGTTGTCCATCGGAGACGATTACACCACTTTCGGCAAGAGGGAATCCAGAGACAGAGGATCGGCCGGCCACGCACGGACGAGCACCCCGCTCAGGAGAAAAAAGCCCGCTTCGGTGCGGGCTTTCCCCAACTCTCTCTGCAAAATGGTGTGGGTCGGTCGCCTTCAGGCAACTTCCCGAGCCCGGATTACCTGATCTGCCTGTGGCCCCTTTTGGCCCTGGACAATGTCGAATTCGACGTCATCGCCCTCCTTCAGGCTCTTGTATCCATCCACCTGAATCGCGCTGTAGTGGACAAACACATCCGGCCCATCGTCCCGGCCGATAAACCCGTAACCCTTCGCATTGTTGAACCACTTCACCTTGCCTTTGTATTGAGCCACAAACACGAACCTTCCTCTCAGGCAGTCTTGGGTTGGGCAATCCAACCTGCTGTCGAATAGAGACGCTGTGCTGTGGCCTTTTGGTTTTCTTCCGGATGACAGGAAGCGCGTGGTTACTTCTTCCCGCGTCCCTGGCTACGAACGTAATACATCGCCGAAATCACGGTCTTGCCGTCCTGGATTTGCCCCTTGTCGATCAGCCGCAGCAGCCGCGAGAGCGGCACAAACTGCAGCTCAATGGACTCATCCTCCTCCGGCTGCGCCTGCCCGGGCACCAGGTCTTCCGCCAGAAAAACCTGGTGCCATTCGCCAAGGAATCCAGGACTTGCGAAGTACTTCACCAGTTTCGACCACTTGCGCGCCCGGTAGCCCGTCTCCTCCAGCAGCTCCCGCTTCGCCGCCTCCAGGTGGCTTTCGCCCGGGTCCATTTTGCCTGCCGGCAGCTCGTATAAATACTGTTGCGCCGCATGCCGGAACTGCCGCTCCAGCAGAACCAGAGGGTCCTTCTTGCTTTTTGACCGGTCAATCGCCAAAATCACCGCCGACCCCCCGTGCCGGATCACGTCGCGGGTCACTTCCTTCCCGTTCGGCTCGCGGATCACATCGGTCTGCACCCGAAACAGCGGCCCGTCGTAGGACACCTTCGACGACAGCACCTTCGCCGGACCGCCCGAATCGATCTTCAGCTTGCGCTTCACCGGCGCTGCATCGGCAACTGCCTTTTTCAGGGTCTTCTTCGATCCCGTCTTCTTCGCCATCCCTCGCCTCCGATCCTTTCACGGTACCATTCACCGCTCTGTCGGCTGTGAATGCCCGCCTGTGAATGCCCGGACGTGAATGCCCGGCTGTGAATGCCCGGACCGCGGCTCGTTTCTGCATCTTCGCCCCGCGCCGCCGCATCCGATTCACGCGGCCCTCCCCCAAAGGGCTGAACGATGCATGCCGCGGTTTCGATCCCAAATGCTGCCGGTGCGCGTGAGAGACTGGAGTCCAGACCTGCGGCTGTGAACGTCGACTGCTATCCCATCTCGCTGCTGCCCCGGCTCAGCCGGCTCTTTCTCGACTACGCCTCCAGCCGCGAGGGGCTTTCGCCCTTTTACCGCCGCGGCCCGTCGGAAGTTCCCACGGCAGTTCCCGAGCAGACCCAGGCCCATCGCGACGCCATAGCCGATCTCCTCCTCGAGCAGAATCGAAACTGGAATGCCGGTCCAAAGACCCTGGCCAACATCGAGCGCCTTCGCCGCGGGGCTGGAGCCTTCGTCACCGGTCAGCAGGTCGCCCTCTTTACCGGCCCGCTCTTCACGCTCCTCAAGGCCGCTACCGTCATCCAGCGCGCAAAGGCGGCTGACGCTGTCCCCATCTTCTGGCTGGCCAGCGAAGACCACGATTTCGCTGAAGCCGACCACGTCACCCTGCCCTCGCGTCACGCCCTCCATACCCTGCGCATTCACCTTGACCCGCCCTCTGACGGACAGCCCGTCGGCGGCCTCCGCCTCGGCCCCGGCATTCAGACCGTTCTCGATCGCGGCGCGGAACTCATCGGTGGCACACCCGAGTTCGATCTCCTCGCCGGCTGCTATACGCCCGACGCCACCTTCTCCTCGGCCTTTGCGCGCTTCCTCGCCGCTGCCTTCGCCGACTTCGGCCTCATCGTCATCGACGCCTCCACGCGCGGCTTTCACGCACTCGGCGCGCCCGTCCTGCGCCACGCTCTGGAACACGCCGATGAACTCGAGACGGCCCTTCACGAGCGCGACAAGCTGCTCGCCGAGCGCGGCTACCACTCTCAGGTGCTCGTCGCGCCCGGCAGCAGCCTGCTGTTTCTCGTGGACGAGACCACAGGCGCCCGCATCCCTCTTCGACGCAAAAACGGGAGCTGGTTCGCAAGCTCAGCCGCCCACCAGCCGTCTTCCGGCTCGAGTGGGCCGGCGAAGACTCAATACTCTACCGCGGACCTGCTCGCCATCCTCGACACCGCCCCCGAGCGCCTCAGCCCCAACGCTCTCCTCCGCCCCGTCTTTCAGGATTTCCTGCTGCCCACCCTCGCCACCATCGGCGGCCCCGCGGAGATTGCCTACTTCGCTCAGTCCCAGGTCCTCTTCGACGCCATCCTCGGTCGGGCGACGCCGGTTCTGCCGCGCCTCAGCGCCACCCTCATCGAGCCTGCCGTTGCCCAGATCATGGGCCGCCACGAGCTCACCCTGCAGGACATTCTCCAGGCCCATCCCGACGAGCTGGCCCACCGCCTCGGCGCCCGCTCCATGCCGCCGGAAGGGAAGCGCCACCTCTCTGCCACTGGCAATGCCCTCAACGCCGAGCTGGACGGCCTGCTGGCCTGGACCGAGTCGCTCGACCCCAGCCTCGGCCGCGCCGCCCACGTCTCCGCATCCAAAATGCGCTACCAGATGAATCGCCTTCGCCGCCTGGCCGCCAACTACCAGCTCCAGCGCGAAGCCAGCATCCGCCGTCACGTGGACACCCTCTGCTTCAA
>DASXFH010000087.1:0-6849 GCA_036489655.1 Acidobacteriaceae bacterium
CGGACACGCCCCCACAGGCGCTCCCCTCCGTGCCTCGTACAACGGTGGGTACGCTCCCATTCCCAAACGAGTCGCAAACCCTGCGCTTCCTCTCCTTCTGCTCTTCTCGGCAGTCTTTCCGGTTCTTGCCCAAAGCAACAGCGGCGAACTCCGCCTCCATGTCGCCGATCCCGCCGGCCGCAGCCTTCAGGTCACCGTCCACATGGTCAGCGAGGCGAACCAGTACAACACCTTTCTCCAAACCAGCACGCTGGGAAATCTCGATGTCGCCCGCCTCCCCTACGGCGTCTACCGCCTGGAAATCGCCCTCCCGGGTTTTGCCCCGGTTGCCGAGACCATCACCATCCGTTCCTCCATCCCCGTCCGCGATTCCATTGCCCTCCGGCTCGCCCCCATTCGGCAAACCGTCGCCGTCAAGGCCGGCAACACTCTGCTCGACCCCGAACAACCCGGCAACGTCGACCAGATCGGCTCTTCCTTCATTCAGCACCGTGTCAGTTCCATTCCCGGCCGCTCCCTGCAGGACCTGGTCAACTCCCAGCCCGGCTGGCTCTACGAAGGCAACGCCGTCCTGCATCCCCGCGGCTCGGAATACCAAACCCAGATCGTGGTCGACGGCATTCCCCTCACCGACAATCGCTCTCCCAGCTTCGGCCCCGAGATCGAAGCCGACGACATCCAGTCGCTCAGCCTCTACACCGCCGGCATTCCCGCCGAATACGGCCGCAAAATGGGTGGAGTCATTGAGGTCAACACCGTCCAGGATTCCCAGCCCGGCCTCCATGGCGAGATCGCCCTCGCCGGAGGCAGCTTCGACACCGGCAGCGCCTTTGCCCGAGCCCAGTACACCGCCGGCAGGAACACCATAGCCGGCAGCGCCAGCGGCAGCATGACCGACCACTTTCTCAACCCTGTCGTTCCCCAAAATAACTCCAACACGGGAACCCGCGGCGACTTCTCCGCCCGCTACGAGCGCGATCTCTCCCCCGCCGACCGCCTCACCCTGTCAGTCCGTCACGAATTGTCGCGCTACGACATCCCCAACGAGCAGCTGCAGCAGGCCGCGGGCCAGCGCCAGACCGCCGACAATCTCGAAACCATGGGACTCGCCTGGTATGAGCACACCTTCTCCCCCAATACCCTGGCCAGGCTCAGCGGCATGGTCCGCGACAACGCCAATGACTTCAATTCCAACCTCAACTCGACCCCCGTCGAAGTCTTCCAGCACAACCGCTTCCGCGAAGGCTACTTCAAAGCCTTTCTCATCGCCGACCGCGGCCGCAGCGAATGGAAGGCCGGGCTCGAATCCGACAACACCTTCCTGCACGAAAACACCCGCTACGCCATCACCGATCCCACCCGGTACGACCCTGGAACCCCTCTCGCCTTTGCCTTCGCCGGCCAGCGCCCCGACCTCGAACAGGCCGCCTTTGTCGAAGATCTCCTCCACCTCGGTCGCTGGTCCATGAACGCCGGCCTCCGCTGGGACCACTACCAGCTCATCGTCAACCGCCAGGCCGTCCAGCCCCGTCTCTCCCTCTCCCGCTACTTCCCTTCCGCCAATACCATCCTGCATTTTTCCTACGACCGCGTCTTCCAAACGCCGTCCTTCGAGAACATCCTCCTCTCCAGCTCCACCCAGGTTGAATCTCTCGACTCCACCACCTTTCTCCGCCTCCCCGTCGAGCCGTCCATCGGCGACTACTTCGAAGCCGGCCTGACCCACGGCCTGTTCGGCAAGGCGAAACTCGACATCAACTACTTCCGCCGCGTGGTGAGCAACTACGCCGACGACGATCAGATCGACAACACCACCGTCAGCTTCCCCATCGCCTTCCGCAAAGCCATCATCTACGGCGCCGACGGCCAACTCACCCTCCCCGACTGGCGTAAATTTTCCGGGTTCGTCAGCTACTCCTGGCAGGTTGGCAACGCATGGAACCCCGTCACCGGCGGCCTCTTCCTCGGCGCCGACGCGACCGCAGCCGAAACCCAGCTAACCGGCCATTTCCCCGATTCCCAGGACCAGCGCAACACCGTCCGCGGCCGCCTTCGATACCAGGCCCACCCCCGCTTCTGGCTGGCTGGGGGATTCCAGGCCAACTCCGGCCTGCCCTTCGAGTTCGACGGAGACCCCTCCACGGTTCTCGCCCAGTACGGACAAGCGGTTCTCGACCGCATCAACTTCGACCGTGGCCGCGTCGATCCCGTTCTTCTGGTCGACGCCTCCGCCGGAGCCGACCTTTACACTTCCGAGCGCCTCCACCTCCAGCTTCAGGCCGACGGCGAAAATCTCAATAATGTCCTTGACGTCATCGACTTCGGCGGCCTCTTCTCCGGCAACGCCATCGGCCCCCCGCGCAGCGGCATGGTCCGCCTCACCGCAACCTTCTGATCCAAATCTCTCCCTGTCCTCCGTGGTGAATCGCGCTCCTGGATATCGGGGGCGGTCGCGCAAAACCTCCGCAAACCGGAACTCGCTATTTTCGGCCGCTCTGTGGAAATCCTGTCAAGCCCCCGCGGCCCTGACGAAAGTAACAATCGTTGATACACAAACAGTTCCACGCCAAAATTCCCGCGCAAATCTGGCAGTAAATCCGTCTGAACTTGGTATTCTGAACTTATAGGGTAAAAAAAGAAAAAAGGCCGCCAACGCGGCCTTTCCCTTTGCAACCAACCAGGGTGAATTCCGGGTGCCCCATCCTTCTCGCCCCTCTTTTGGGCGAGAGGGTGGGAAGGCGATTCCGCCAATCCCGGTCCCGTCACCTGCAACCTGCAACCTATGCAGTCGCTCTCTGCCATTCACGATTCGCGGCTTTGAAGCCCCTGCCCAACTACCCTGTTTTCTGGCTGGACGCGGTCCGCTGTACGCGGCCCGCCGATTTGGAGACTCCAAAATCTACCCTGTTTCTCGGTACTTACCGTTTGAAGCCCTCAAAACAATTCGATACTTACCGGCAAACAAGGTACTTAGTCAAAAACTTAACCTGGGGGGGTGGGGGGCCTGCTCTCAGGACCGCGGATCGCCTTCCGTTTGCGGCGCATGCGCCAGCAAACCCAGCTCATCGGCCAGCCGTTCCAGCACAGCGCGCGTCGCCGGCGAAACCGGAACCATCGGCAACCGATAATGCTCGCCAATGCGCCCCATCATCGCCAGAATCGCCTTCACCGGACCAGGACTGGTTTCCTTGAAAATGCCCTGCATCAGCCGAAAGTACCTGCGATTGATCTGCCTTGCCAGCGACCAGTCGTTGGCCAGCGCAGCACGAACCATCTCGGCCATCTCGGCCGGAATCAGATTGGAGACCACCGAAACCAACCCCGTTCCGCCAACACCAAGCACGCCCAGACTCATCATGTCGTCGCCGGAATACACCTGGAACTCTGGCGGCGCCTGCGTCACCAGATCCGTAATCTGCACCAGGTTGCCGCTCGACTCCTTCACCGCCGCAAGGTTGGGACAAGCTTCGATCAGCCGCACCACGGTTGCCGGTTCCAAATTCGCCGCCGAACGGCCAGGGATGTTATACAGCACCACCGGGAGTTTCACCGCATCCGCAACCGCTTTGAAATGCTGGAACTGTCCTTCCTGTGTCGGCTTGTTATACCAGGGATTGGCCGTCAAAACCGCGGTCACGCCAGGAATCTGCGCCGCAGCTCGCGCTTTCGCCACCGCCTCTTTTGTGGAGTTGTGCGAACAGCCAGCCCAGACCGGAACGCGATTGCCTGCCGCTTCCGCCACGATTCGGATGACTTCCAGCCACTCCGCCTCGTCCAGAGTTGGAGTCTCAGCGGTCGTTCCACAAGCCAGCAGCCAGTTGATGCCGCTTTCCACCTGCCATCGCGCCAGATCGTACAGAGCCCGCTCATCGAGACGCCCATCCGCGCGAAACGGCGTGACCAGCGCTGTCCCACACCCCTGCAGGTTCATAACCAACGAGTCTACACCGGAGTCAGAACGCTCTCTCAGCTTCCAAAACAGCCAGTCCACCCGGAGTACCCGGAAATCGGAACAACGGTACCAGCCGCCCTCTCCATGCTCTACACTCAGACCGATGGAGCAGCCCATCCAGGATCTCAGCAGCTTCGTTCTGCCGCCCAACTTTCGCGGCCGGTCAGCCTGGTTCGTCCAGCTCTGGTGGATCGTCCAGGCGACGCTCTTCCGCATGTCTCCTCAGGTTCTCTATGGCTGGCGACGCTTTCTCCTGCGCCTCTTCGGAGCAAAAATCGGTCGCGGCGTCATCATTCGGCCGACAGCCGAAATTACTTATCCCTGGAAACTGGCCATCGGCGATCATTGCTGGATCGGCGACCACGCTACGCTCTACACGCTGGGTGAGATTCGCATTGGAGACAATGCCGTCGTTTCCCAGCACTGCTATCTCGCTGCGGCCACGCACGATTACACTCAACCCACCTTCGACATGGTTGCGAAGCCGATCACCATCGAGCCGGAAGCCTGGCTGGCGACGCGGGTCTTCGTCGCGCCTGGCGTCACCATCGGACGCGGAGCGGTCGTCGGCGCCTGCAGCGTCGTTCTGAACGATGTTCCCGCCATGATGATCTGCGCCGGACATCCGGCAAAGCCGCTCCGCCCTCGAATACCGCTATAGTTGCCCGGCGATTTCCTGAAAATCCCAGCAGCCGGTCTTGTCCGCAATCCATTCCGCAGCGCTCACAGCGCCCTCAGCGAAACCGCGGCGAGAGAAGGCTTCATGCCGCAGTTCAAGGCAGTCATAGTCCGAGCGCGCCTCGACGATGTGAATGCCGGGAACCTCGCCTTCCCGCTTCGAAACAATCTCGACCTTTTGTCCCGGAATCGCCGCTTCGATAATGCGCTGCAGCGAGAGCGCCGTTCCCGACGGCGCGTCCTTCTTCGCAATGTGGTGCGTTTCCGTGATGCTGAATCGATAGTGCGGCGCGGCAGTCGCCAGTTCGCGCGCCACGCGGAACAACGCCTGCACACCAATGGAAAAGTTCGCACTGTAGAGCAAAGCCGCATTCTTCCGCGCACACAGCTCGCGAAGATCGTTCAGATGCTGATACCAGCCCGTCGTGCCAACGACCACGTGCGCCCCGTTGGCCAGGCAGGCGCGGATGTTCTGTACCGCCCCTTCCGGCGTGGTGAAATCGATCACCGCGTCAAACCCGGCCAGGAAAGGCGCCGTCAGGGCCGCGGCATTACGATTTTCCTCTTCTCCCACTACGCGAACCCCGTGCCCGCGCTCGTGCGCCGCCTGGGCGACCAGGCTGCCCGTCTTGCCACGTCCGAGAACCAGAAAGAGCATGTGCTGTCCCCGCTCCTGTTCCTGTAGGGTCGACTCTCAGGGATTCACCGGCGCCGAGAGCGGTTCCCGATCGAAGATCTCCGGGTCGGGATCCTGGAAAAACTCCGCGTGCAGCGAACGCACCGCCTCGTCCGCATCGTCTTCTTCCACCATAAAGCTCATATTGATTTCGGAAGCGCCCTGGGAAATCATGCGCAGGTTGACATGGCGGATGCTCTCGAAAACCCGCGCCGCAATACCGTTCTGGCCGCGAATATTCTCACCTACCATGCACACCAGCGCCTTGCGCCCCTCGTATTTCACGTCAGCCAGCTTGCTGAGATCCGCGGCAACGGCGGGCAGCTTCTCATTCGAATCGACACTGAGCGAAACGCTGACCTCGGAAGTGGAAACCATATCCACCGGACATTTATGACGATCAAAGACCTCGAAAATCGCGTGCAAATATCCGTGCGAAAGCAGCATGCGGCTGGCCACGATATCCATGATGGTCAGCCTCTTCTTCACCGCGATCGATTTGAACGGACTGCGGCAGTGCGGCGCCAGCGCCGTGATGCGCGTACCGTTGTTCGCGGCGTTCTTCGAATTCAGAACCCAGACCGGAATATTCTTTTTCACCGCCGGCAGGATGGTCGCCGGATGCAGGACCTTGGCGCCAAAGTAAGCCAGTTCCGCCGCCTCCTCAAAGCTGATGATCTTGACCCGCAGCGCATCGGGACAAACACGCGGGTCCGCGGTCATGATGCCGTTCACGTCCGTCCAGATCTCGATCGCTCCCGCATCGATGCCGCCGCCGATCAGGGCCGCCGTAAAGTCGGAGCCCCCTCGTCCCAGAGTCGTCGTGATCCCCTGTTCCGTTGCACCGATGAAGCCACCCATCACCGGCACCCGGCCTTCGGCAATCACTGGCGCCAGATGAAGCTTCAGTCGCTGCTCGATGACGGCATCCTGGGGAACCGCCTTACCGTACTGAGCATCCGTGACGATGCATTGCCGCGCATCCACATGCACCGCCGCCAGGCCACAGTGCACGAAAGCCTCGGTGATCATCCGGCTGGAAATGCGCTCTCCATAGGAGACCACCATGTCGGAGATGCGCGGCGTCAACTCGCCGACGGCTGCCAGGCCACGCAGAATCTCCTCCAGCGAATCGAGTTCGGCGTCCATCCATGCGTGGCTCGCCACCAGTTCCGGATCGGGCTTCGCGAATGCCAGGGGATTCCCGGCGTCGCAGGGTTGCATCGCCAGTTGCGTCGCGGTGTCATGGTGCCGGATACGCAGCCGTTCAAGAATGGCAAGAGCACTGGCGCGGTCTCCACGAGCGGCGGTCGCGGCGGCGGATAGCAGCAGATCGGTGACTCTCGCCATCGCGCTTACGACGACAATGGGCTGCAAGCCCTTGCGGACACGCCCTGCCACGATCTCCGCCGTCCGGCGAATCGCGACAGCATCCTCAACCGAGGTGCCGCCGAATTTCATCACCACGAGGCGGTTCATGCCGGCACAGCCACCGGATCGAGTTTGCCCAGCGAGACCAGCAATTCGGCATTCAGCAGCGCCG
>DASXFH010000111.1:0-7200 GCA_036489655.1 Acidobacteriaceae bacterium
AGATCGTCGCCGGCCACATCGACAAAGCCGCCCTCTGGGAGATCAACACCGAGCAGGAATACCACGAGGAGAAGAAATAGGGGTCACGGGATACGGTCTACCGGTCAGGAGGGTCAGGGGAAGGCAGGAGTCTGGATGTCAGACCTTTTTGAGCATCGCAGTCAGCATCTTGCCGACTTCGGTGGAAAGAGATTCCACCGCCGCGACTGCTTCGGAGGTGGCGAAACCGAGCTTACAGGCGAGACAAAGCTGAGTTTGCAACTCGAAATTGGAAGCCTGTGCAATACCGAGAAAATGTCGGTACTGATCGCGGGTGAGTCGACCGTAGCCTTCGGCGATATTGCTGGGCACGGAGACGCCCGCACGCCGGAGCTGATTGGTGAGCCCGAAGCGTTCCTCCGTCGGAAATATCTGGGTCAGCTTGTACAGGGCAACACAGCACTCAATGGCCCGCTGCCAAACGATCAGGTCGCGATACGACTTCTTCGGTGCTCCGTCCATGGTTGGGTTGTATCGCCCATGCAGCAGATCGTCTGCCTGACTTTGGTCACGAGAGGAGTCCCAAAGTCACTGCAGGACCTTCAACACGACTTCACTCCGGCAGATGCTTCATCGCCGCCGCTGTCGCTCCCTATTCCCTCCTAACCCGTATCCCGTAACCCGTATCCCCTATCCCCTGCTTTTGTTCACTCCCACACCGTAGTATGCCTTCTCAGCCACCAGCAAGCCGGCGCGCCTCCATGCGGAAACAGCGCCCGAATGCAGCTCTCCGGCACCGCGCCCTCATAGTCGTACTCCGTCTTTTTCCCCTTCAGCGCCGTCGACAAAAACTCCTGCACCGTCACCGTGTCTTCAGCCGTCCCGTGCGCCGCTCGCACCCGATAGACCGCCCAGTCCCCGCACCATAACAGCACTGCAGTCACCAGCAACCCCTGCACCCCCCGCTCCAGAATCGCTCTCACCGCTGCCCCTCGCGCCCCCTCACCCGTATACCGTATCCCCTGCTTTTCAGCCCTACCTTCTGTCCCCTAAACCCTATACCCTGTACTCATGCATCTTGACGCCATTCAGGCGGCCCTGCGCGCCGCCCGCCTCGACGCCTGGCTCTTCTACGACCATCATCATCGCGACCCCCTTGCTGCTTCCATCCTCGGCCTCCCCGACGACGGCCTCGTCAGCCGCCGCTGGTACTACGTCGTACCCGCTGAAGGCGAGCCTCGCAAGCTCGTCCACCGCGTCGAATCCGGCAAGCTCGACGACCTCCCCGGCTCCAAAGGCGTCTACTCTTCCTGGCAGGAGCTCGAGCGCGGCCTCGACAGCATGCTCGCCCCCTGGACGCGCATCGCCATGCAGTACTCCCCCAACAACGACATCATGTACGTCTCCATGGTCGACGCCGGCACCGTCGAGTTCGTCCGCTCCCTGGGCAAGGAGATCGCCAGCTCCGCCGACCTCGTCTCCCTCTTTGGAGCCGTCCTTACCCAGGAACAGATCGACTCCCACTACGCCGCCCAGCGCGCCCTCGACGACATTGTCAACCAGGGCTTCCAGCTCATCGGCAGCCGCGCCCGCGCCGGTGCTCCGCTCTCCGAGTTTGAACTGATGCTCTGGTTCCGCGAAGCCATCGACCAGGCCGGCCTCACCACCGACCACGGCCCTAACGTCTCCGTCAACGAAAACAGCTCCGACTCCCACTACGAGCCCACCTCCGGCGCCAGCCGCCGCATCGCCTCCGGCTCGTTTCTCCTCATCGATATCTGGGCCCGCCAGAATACCCCCGGCTCCGTCTGGTATGACATCACTTGGACCGGCACCGTCAATCGCGAGCCCTCCGAGCGCGAGCGCGTCATCTTCGCCTGCGTCCGCGACGCCCGCGATGCCGCCATTGACGCCGTCTGCTCCGCCTTTGCCGACGGCGGTCATCCCATCGCAGGCTTCCAGGCCGATGACGCCGCCCGCAGTGTCATCCGCGCCGCCGGCTACGAACCCTTCTTCACCCACCGTACCGGCCACAACATCGGCACCAGCATCCACGGGGCCGGCGCCCACCTCGATAACCTCGAAACCCACGACACCCGCCGCATCCTCCCCTTTACCTGCTTCTCCGTCGAACCCGGTATCTACCTCCCCGAATTCGGCGTCCGCAGCGAAGTCAACATGATCACCTCCCGCGACCACGCCTCCGTCACCGGTCGCGTCCAGCGCGAGCTCGTCCGTATTTAAGTCGACGAGGTGGGGGAGTCGGCGCAGCGCACCATGTCGAGTCGAGCCCCCTAACCTGAACGAACCGCCTCGCACCGTCACCGATCTGCGCGCAGAGCAAATCGGTCGCGCAGCCGCCGGCTTCCATGTCCCGTTACTCCTCTCCCTGAACCCTCCTTCTTCCATGACGAAAACGTAATTGACTCACTATTCACGGGCCTTTCACTCCTCCCTTTCCTGCCCGCTATACACAGGAGTTCACGCCAGGAGGCCCCGTGAAAAAGCTCTCTCTTCTTCTCCTCGGAGTCTGTGTCGCCCTCATCGCGGCACACGCGCAGGACGATCGCGACGGGAATCGCACCCCCATCCGTCACGTCCTGCTCATCAGCATCGATGGCATGCATGCCGTCGACTATTACAACTGCTCCCACGGCATCGCCGGCGTCAACAACGGTGCTCCCTACTGCCCCAGCCTCGCCTCCCTGGGCAAATCCGCCGTCAACTTCGTCAACGCCAGCACCTCCAAACCCTCTGACTCCTTCCCAGGTCTCATGAGCATCGTCACCGGTGCCACCCCGCGCACCATGGGCATCTACTACGATGTCTCCTACGACCGCTCCCTCGACCCGCCTGCCAAAACCACCGGCAACGGTGTCGCCGCCGGAACCTGCACTCCCGGCACATCCCCCACAGGCACCACCACCGAGTATGAGGAAGGCATCGACCTCGATCAGACCCAGCTCAACGGCGGAGCCTCCGGCGCCGGCCTCACCGGCGGCAGCATCGACTCCATCGATCCCACCCGCCTGCCCCGCAATCCCGCACGCGGCTGTGCCCCCGTCTATCCGTGGAATTTCGTCCGCGTCAACACCATCTTCGGCGTCATCCATCGCGCCGGCGGCTATACCGCCTGGTCCGATAAGCACCCCGCCTACTCCTCCGTGAACGGCCCCGGACCCTTCACCCTCAACGACTTCTACGCGCCCGAAATCAACTCCAGCGTCATCGCTCTTCCCGGCGTCACCACCCCCGGTACCGGCATCTCCTGCGCATCTGTTCCTGATCCCGGCTCCGATACCACCGCCTGGACCAACAGCTTCCAGAACATCCAGTGCTACGACACCCTCAAGGTCAATGCCATCCTCAACGAAATCGATGGCAAAACCCATGATGGCGCCAAAGCCCGCGTCCCCACGATCTTCGGTATGAACTTCCAGGCCGTCAGTGTCGGCCAGAAGCTCATCGAAGCCAGCGACAGCACCACAGGCGGCTACACCGACGCCCAGGGAACACCCACCCCGGCGCTCTTCTCCGAAATCCAGTTCGTCGACGCGGCCATCGGTGAAATGGTCCAGGAACTCAGGGACCGTGGCCTCTACGATTCCACCCTCTTCATCGTCACCGCCAAGCACGGCCAGTCCCCCATCGATCCCCACCTCTACCAGGCGGTCCCCGGCAAAAACAGCAACGGCACTTCCCCCGCCACCCTGCTCGAATCCCTCCTGCCCGCCTCCGAATCGCCGGCCACTGCCGGTGGCATCGGTCCCACCGAAGACGACATCTCCCTCATCTGGCTCGCCAACGGCGCCAACACCCAGTCCGCCGTCGATACCCTCGAGTCCAGCGCCAGCGAGATCAAACTCGGCCAGATTTTCTATGGACCCTCGCTCTGGCTCAACTACAACAAGCCCGGCCTTGGTCCCGGCCTCGATCCCCGCACCCCCGACATCATCGTCACCCCCAACGTTGGCGCCACCTATACCGGCAGCGCGTCGAAGCTCGAAGAGCACGGCGGATTCGCGCATGACGACACCAACGTCATGCTCCTCGTCTCCAATCCCGCCGTCCAACCCGCCACCGTCTCCACCAGCGTCGCCACCAGCCAGATCGCCCCCAGCATCCTCTTCGCCCTCGGCCTCAACCCCTCACAGCTGGACGCCGTCCGCATGGAAGGCACCCCCATCCTGCCCATCCCTTACACGGAATTCCACTAACCCATCCTGATCCCGCTACAACCAAACGGGCGTGCCAACCAGCACGCCCGTTCCTGCTGAGCGTGAAATTGCGCAGCCCCCAACCAGATCCCAACGGCGTGCATCTTCGCGCGAAAATACTGGATTTGCGAAAGATCGGTCATCCTCAGCGAGCTTTCCGAATTGGTTGCGCCGGTTTTAGCGCAACAGCAGTTTCGGTGCGAGTCGAATAGCCTGCCCTGAGCGCAGGTCGCGCCAGCGACCGAAGTCGAACGGGGACCCGCATTTTCGGCTTCTCTCAGCCGAGCCTCTCTCCCGTAAGCCCCCGGCAGGACTGCTCCCTGCTCCTCCCTTTCCGTTACCATGACCTTCATGTTCCCCTTCGGGCTTCGCTCTGCCCTGCGCCTTCTCTGCGCCTGCCTGCTTTCCGCCGCCGTTCTCTCCCTCCCCGCCCGCGCACAGTCCCCCACGCTCTCGCCCGAAGCCTCCTACGACCCCATCGCCAATCCAGCCGCTGTCGTCCAGTTCGGCGATGCCCGCTTCACCGTCCTCACCCCCCAGCTCATCCGCATGGAGTGGGCAGCGGACCATCGCTTCGAGGACCACGCCTCCCTCGTCTTCCTCAACCGCCGCCTCCCCGCCCCCCGCTTCACACAGCATCGCTCCGGTAACACCCTCAACCTCGAAACCTCCGCCCTCCATCTCACGTACGACAACACCGGCCCCGACGACGGCCGCTTCTCCGCCGACAACCTCACCATCACCTTCTCCCTCGACGGCAAAACCGTTACCTGGCATCCCGGCCTCGCCGATCCTGAAAACCTCCAGGGCACCACCCGTACCCTCGACGGCGCCCTCGGCAGCCATACCCGCGAGCCCATCGGCCAGGGTCTCGTCTCCCGCTCCGGCTGGGCTCTCGTCGACGACTCCAACCGCCCCCTCTTCGACTCCGACAACTTCACCTTCTCCCAGGGTGAAAAAAGCCCCTGGCCCTGGGTCATGGAGCGCCCCGCAGGCGATCGCCTCGACTGGTACTTCTTTGGCTACGGTCACGATTACAAATTGGCCCTCCAGGACTATGTCCGCGTCGCCGGCCGTATCCCCCTCCCGCCCCGCTTCGCCCTCGGCGCCTGGTGGTCCCGCTACTGGGCCTACAGCGATCAGGAACTCGATCACCTCATCCAGGGCTTCCACGACAACACCGTCTCCCTCGACGTCCTCGTCATCGACATGGACTGGCATCTCAACCGCATCCAGCTCGAGGCCATGCACGAAACCGACCAGTCCGGCCACGACCTCGGCTGGTCCGGCTACACCTGGAACCCCCTCCTCTTCCCCGACCCGTCTGCCTTCCTGCACCACGTTCACGAACAGGGCCTCAAGGTCACCATGAACCTCCATCCCGCCTCCGGCGTCCAGCCCTGGGAAAAGGCTTACCCCGCCATGGCCCGCGCTATGGGCATCGATCCCGCCACGCACAAATATGTGCCTTTCGACATTACAAATAAGAAATTCGCCACCAATTACATGGATCTGCTTCACCACCCCCTCGAACATCAGGGCGTCGACTTCTGGTGGCTCGACTGGCAGCAGGAGCCCAATACCCAAACCCCCGGCGTCAGTCCCACCTGGTGGCTCAACTACGTCCACTTCACCGACCAGGAGCGCGAAGGCAAGCGCCCCCTCCTCTTCCACCGCTGGGGCGGACTCGGCAACCACCGCTACCAGATCGGATTTTCCGGCGACACCATCTCCGTCTGGCCCTCCCTCGCTTTCCAGCCCTGGTTCACCGCCACCGCCGCCAACGTCGGCTACGCCTGGTGGTCCCACGACATCGGCGGCCACATGCCCGGCGTCGTCGACCCCGAGCTCTTCACCCGCTGGGTCCAGTTCGGCGCCTTCAGCCCCATCCTCCGCACCCACACCACCAAAAATCCTGACGCCGAGCGCCGCATCTGGGCCTATCCCGAGCCTTACTCCGCCATCATGCGCGCCACCTTCCGCGAGCGCTATGCCATGCAGCCCTACCTCTACACCGAAGGCCGCCGCACCTACGATACCGGCGTCGCCTTCTTCCATCCTCTCTACTACGACTGGCCTGAAGCCGACGCCGCCTACGACAATAAGGATGAGTACGTCTTCGGCAAGAACATGATCGTCGCCCCCGTCGTCGCCCCCTCCGACCCCAACACCCTGCTCTCCACCGAGTCTCTCTGGATTCCGCCCGGCTCCTGGGTCGAGCGCGCCACCGGCCGCCATTTCACCGGCCCCCAGGAAGTCACCCGCTCCTTCTCCATCGTTCAGATCCCCGTCTACGTTCCCGCCGGCGCCATTATCCCCCGCGAGCCGCCCATGGAGTACACCGGCCAGAAGCCCATCGATCCCCTCATCCTCCGCGTCTATCCCCTGGCCGACAACCAGACCAGCACCTACCGCCTCTATAACGACGCCAGCAGCTCACGGGCCTATCAGAGCGGCATCTGCACCTGGACACCGCTCTCCGCCGCCCAGCACGGCGACTCCCTCACCGTCTCCATCGCGCCCGTCGAAGGCAGCTATCCCGGCATGATCGAGAACCGCGCCTACGAAATCCAGCTTCCCGGCGACTGGCCGCCGGCTTCTGTCACCGTCAATGGCACAAATCTCGCCTTCACCGGCCAGCAGACCGATAAGCCGGGATGGCACTACGAAGGCAATACCCTCACCACCGTCATCCTCACCCCGAGCTACTCGGTTCACACCGCCGTCACCCTGACCATCCACCGCGAGGCAGGCTCGCGCGCCTCCCGCGCCCAGCTTGACGGCTTCCCCGGCGCCATCGCCCGCCTCCACGGCGCCTATAACGCCCTGAACTCCGTCTGGCCCACCACCTGGTCCCCCAACGTCCTCATCGGTGCCTGGCAGACCGGCGATCGCATGAGCTACCACCCCGAAACCGCGCACCAGGAAATCGCGCGTTTCCCGCAGCTCTATACACAGAGCCGGGCCGCCGTCCAGGCACTTATCGATAAAGAAAACCAGTTGG
>DASXFH010000209.1:0-3580 GCA_036489655.1 Acidobacteriaceae bacterium
TCCTTTTTATTCCAATACAGAACGTCGGAAACGGCCCGGCGGTCAATGTAGAAATGAGGGTGGACGACGATGTACGAGATGCATCTCGGCCACTCAAATGGAGGATTCGTAATTACCCGCCAGCCGTTTGGCGTCCCGGAACCCTTTATCCGCGCGGTCCAGTTTGGGGTCAAAAGCTCATCACGCAAGATACGTTGACCGAAGAGGATTACAGAAGAGCTTCGCAGCCCCATCCCAAGTTGCGCCTGTATGTCTTCGTCCGCATCACGTTTAACGACATCTTTGGTAAGCCCCATTGGCAGGAAATATGCGGCTGGTATGACTCTGGCGTCTCGACGCCTAACCACATTGAGCCGTGCCCCAAGCATAACGGGACAGATTCCGAGCAATAGCGCCAAAACTACAGTCAAGCGTTTATTGACACGTTTTCCACAGCCGGGATCGGTGGTCGAGCTGATCTTCGCGGCTCTGCGGGGCTCCCTGTTGCGCCGGGGCGAGCGTTTTTCTCCGGGGCACCCGCTGGAACACCACAGTCAGCGTTATGGACAGCGAGTTGAGTTACTGGTAATGCCGCGGCTCGCAAACCAAAGAGTCGCCAGGATTTATGCTGCGTCGCGCAGTACGGAGCCGATAATTTGGCATCTACAACGCGGTGGAGGAGCAGAGCCAGCCATGCAGCCATCGATCTCCGTAGTTATTCCGGTCCGCAACGAACGACAGACCCTGCCGGAGCTGCTGGGGCAGCTTCTGGACCAGGACTATCCGGCGGATCGCTACGAAATTCTGGTGGTGGACGGGCAGTCGACGGATGGGACCGGGGAGCTGGTGCGGCGGCGGTATGCGAAGAGCCGGGTGTCGGTGCGGGTGCTCGACAACCCGAAACGGGTGGCGGCGGCGGGGCGGAATCTGGGAATTGCGTCGGCGACGGGGGAGATCCTGGTGTTCCTGAACGGACACTGCGCGGTGACCTCGCGGAAGCTGCTGGCGGATACGGCGGCGATTCTGGAGCGGACCGGGGCGCTGTGTTTGTGCCGTCCGCAGCCGCTGGATGGCCCGGCAATGACGCGCACGGGGCAGGCAATTGCGTGGGCGCGCGGGTGCTGGCTGGGACGGGGACCGGACGGGATCGAGCGGGTGAACTCAGTGGACGCAGCGACGCATGGCGCGGCGTACCGCAGGAGCGTCTTCCATGTGGTGGGGGAGTTCGATGAGAACTTCGATGCGTGCGAGGACCTGGAGTTCACAACGCGGGTGTGGAAGGCGGGGATTGAGGCCTATACGGACTCGCGTCTGACGGTGCACGAGCGTCCCCGCGCCACACTCCTGGGGCTGCTGCACCAGATGGTGCGGACGGGCCGTGGGACGAGCCGGCTGATGCGCAGGCATCCGGACTGCGCGTCGGTGGCACAGGTGGCTCCGCTGGGAATTCTGCTGGCAGTGCTGCTGGCGCTGATGGCGTGGTGGAGGCTGACGCCGGTGATGGCCACGGTGGTGACGCTGCCGCTGCTGGTGTTTCCGCTCGTGGTGGGGGTGACGTCGTGCCAGTTGGGCATCCAGCACGGATTTCGGGCCGGGTGGAAGGCGGCATGGGTGTTTGCCGGGATCTATCTGGGGCAGGGCGCCGGGCTGCTGGTGGAGTATCTGTGGCCCACCGAGATTGCGGCGGCGGAGCCGATGGCGCCCATGGTGGCGGCCGAACTGGGGATGATGCCGGTGCGGGGGTCGGACCGGGCGGCGTGATCGCGTAAGGAAGGGTTGCAGCCCGATCTTCTGATGGTGCGCGCACACCAGGGCCCTGGTAGCCGGAGTTGCCGACCTGCGGGCGGCTAACTTCAGGTGTTGACTGCACGGAAAGTCTGAATCTCTCTGTCGCCGCTTCGAGCGGGTCTCCGAGCGCCAGCCTGAACAGCCAAACTTCGTTCCCGAGCAGGTGAGTTATTCGGTCTGGCCTCAATTCAAGCTGCCTGGCAGCGGTCAGCGAGTGAATCGCGGGTCTTGGCCATGCAGGCGGGCTGTGGATTACACTGGTCCCACGTGTCTCCAGCCTCGATGACGTTGCACGCCAACAGGCCGAATCGACAGACGGTTTGGCGTCTGTGTATATCGATTTCCATCCTGGCGCTTGTGATGGGAACGACGCTGGGTGAGGTGTGGCATCGCCACGTCAACACGTCTCCGGAAACCTGTCCCATCTGTCATCTGAGCCATCAGGCTGTGGAGCCGGCAACGGCAACCGTTCGCGTAGAGAAGCTCGTCCCCGAAGGTCCGGGTCCGGAACCGCTGGTCACCGCCTCCGTCACTCGCCTGGTTGTGCCGCAGCTCCCCGCCCGCGCGCCGCCGGCGTAACGCCCGCCAGCACTCCGCGGCCCTGTCGGCCGCGACCATCCCGATTCTGTCCTGCCCCTAAGGCTGACTGCCCATGCGTTTACAACGTTGGTGTATTCCATTGCTGCTATCCGCAACTCTGTTGCCGGTGCCTGCGGAGGCGCAATCGCCTCCGGCGCAGACCGCGCCCTCTGCGTCGACCCTGGCGCAAAAGCCGGGAAGCATGATCCTTTCGCTCGACGACGCCATTCGCCTGGCGCTCGAGCACAACCACAGTCTTCTGGCTGCGCGATCGACAATCCAGCAGAGTCAGGCCGAAGAGGCGACCGCCAACCTCCGTCCGAACCCGGTTCTGATGGGCGATTCGCAGTTTCTGCCCGTCTTTCAGCCCGACCAGTTCAGCTCCGACTACATGAACGACACGGCGCAGTTCGATCTGGGTCTGAGCTACCTGTTTGAGCGGGGAAAGAAGCGCCAGCATCGGCTGCAGGCGGCCAGGGACGCAACCGCGGTCACTCGTTCCCAGGTCGCGGACGCCGAGCGAGGGCTCACCTACAGCATCGCTTCGCAGTACATCGGCGTGGAGCTGGCGGAATCGACTCTGGCCCTCGCCCAGCAGGACCTGAAGAGTTTTGGGAACACTCTGGACATCGCCGAAGTCCGCTACAAGGATGGGGACATCAGCGAAGACGATCTGTTGAAGATCAGGCTGCAGTTGTTGCAGTTCCAGTCCGACCTCTCGGCGGCGCAACTGGCGCGGGCGCAGGGCCTCTCCGATCTGCGGCAGCTTCTTGGCTATGAGGGAGTCCCCGCCGATTACGACGTGGCGCCGAACTTCGCGTATCAGCCTGTTCCCGGAAGCGTGGAGGACTTCGAGGCCAAAGCTCTGCAGAATCGCCCCGACCTGCTGGCCGCGCAGCAGGGGGTGACGGCGGCCAACAGCCAGTACCAGCTGCAGAAATCGATCGGCAAACGCGACGTCACCGGACAGGTCAGCTACACGCACCTGGAATTCAACGATATTTCGTTGTTTGGACAGGTCCAGTTGCCCGTCTTCGACCGCAACCAGGGAGAGATCGCCCGCGCCGGTTATGCCATCTCCCAGGCGCAGGAACAGGAAAAGTCTACCCAGGGCCAGGTGCTCACCGATGTTCGCGACGCTTGGGAGAACCTGCACAGCAACGACGGGATTGTGAACCTCTATCGCACCGGATACCTCGACGAGGCGCAGCAGGACCGCGATATCGCGGAATAC
>DASXFH010000231.1:0-46716 GCA_036489655.1 Acidobacteriaceae bacterium
TTTGTGCTGACGCAGGTGGCGGAGTCGGCGGCCCAGGCGCTGCACAACTCATCGCTGCTGCAGGCGGAGCGCAAGATCGAAGTTCTGCAGACACTGGTCAGCGTGGGACAGGAAATCGGCTCCACGCTGAACCTGGACCGCGTGCTGCAGGCCATCGTGAATCAGCCGCAGCTGGTCATTCCATACGAGCGCGCTGCGATTGCCCTGGAGCAACGGGGGCGCCTGACCATTCAGGCAGTATCGGGCGTGAACAAGGTCGACCCGGGCGATGCCGCCATTCAGAAGCTCACCGACGTGTTGCGCTGGGCGGCGGGCCTGCAAAACGAAGTTCATGTTACCCAGCATGGGGATGAGGTCGACGATCCGCGTCCGGAAACGCGTGAGAAGTTTCGCCGCTACTTCGAGGCCGCCGGGTACCGCGGGTTCTATGCCATTCCGCTTACCGATGACGAGGGGTCGCTGGGCGTGCTCTCTTTTGAAAGCGCTGACCCCGACTTCCTCTCGGACCTGCACATCGAGGTGATTAAGATTCTCGCCAGCCAGGCCACGCTGGCGCTGCGCAACGCCTCGCTTTATAAAGAGGTCCCCTTCATTGGCATTCTGGAGCCGCTGATCGAAAAAAAGCGGCGCTTCATGGCCCTGGAGAAACGGCGGCGCGCGCTGAGGGTCGGCGTGGTGGCCGCCGTGGTTCTGATCCTCATCCTTTTGCCCATTCCTTTGCGCGTTGCGGGGACCGCCCAGGTCGTGCCGGATCGGACGCAGTCCGTACGCGCCGAAGAAGACGGCGTGGTGCAGACGGTGTTCGTGCATGAGGGCGACCGGGTGACCCCGGGGATGCCGCTCGCACAGATGGCCGACTGGAATCAGCGCGCGGCGGTGGCCGCGCTGCAGGCCCGCTATAACACGGCAACGACCCAGGTGGCCCAGGCCCTGGTGAACAACAACGCCGCCGCCGCCGGGCAGCGGCAGCTGGAAGCGAACTATCTGCGCGCCGAACTGGCGCGGACCAGCGGGGAGCTGTCGCGGATGACCCTGCGGGCGCAGATGGCCGGTGTGGTGGCGACGCCCTACGTGGAAGATCTCGCCGGTCGCAAGGTTTCGCTGGGCGATCCGCTGATGGAACTGGTGAGCACGGACAGCGTGAGCGTGGATGTCGCGGTACCGGAGCGGGATGTGGCTTTGCTGCGCGTCGGCGATGCGGCCCGCGTCAAGCTCGATTCGTTCCCCACCCGCACCTTCAGCGGACGTGTAGGCGTAGTGAGTCCGGCCAGCCAGGTCACGGGAGACGATCGCTCCTTTTATGCGCGCATCGTGGTGCCGAACCCGCAGGGGCGTCTGCGATCCGGCATGCAGGGCTACGGCAAGATTCGCACCGGGCTTCGCCCCATGGGTTATGTGCTCTTTCGCGATCCGGCGTTGTGGGCGTGGTCGAAACTGTGGGGGTGGTTCGGATGGTGAGGCGCGCGATGGGACATCGGGGAGCAGCGGCCTGCTCGCTGGCTCTGCTGCTGGCGGCGCTGGGGTGCAGCGGCGGCCATGGGGGAAGCGGCGAGGGAACGGTGGCGGCGGCAACAACGCCGGCCGTGGCTCCGGCGCCCGCGCCGACGGTGGAGGCGCCGCCGTCGAACGATCTGGTGACGACCGGCCCGGTGACCATGGAGCAGCAGATCGACGTCGTGGCTTTGCGGGCGGGCGTCATCACCAGTCTGGCGGCCGATGTCGATTCCGCGGTCGGCAAAGGACAGCTGCTGGCGCAGCTCGATGACCGGCAGGTGACGGCCGACCGCGATGCCGCTCGTTTCAAGGTGCAGAGCCTCCAGTCCGATCTGAAGAACTGGCAGGCGGAAGTGGATGTTCGCAAGACCGATCTGGCTCGGGCCGAGGCAATGCGCCAGGCGGGAATCAATACGCAGGAGGCCCTCGATCACGTCCGATACGATCTCACTGCCACCCAGTATGAGGTCGATCGGCAGCGGGGTGAGATGCAGGAGGCTCAGGCGACCCTGCAGTCGCTGGAGCTCGAACAGCAGAAGACGCGGATCGTCGCACCCTTCGGCGGCGTCATTTCGCAGCGCTATGTGCGTCTGGGCCAGTACGTCAACATCGGCGAGCGGCTCTTCCAGATCACCGGCAATTCGCCCATGGAAGTTCGCTTCACGCTGCCCGAGCGCGATGTTCCCCTGATCCGGCGGGGCGAGCGGGTGATTGTCTCCGCCACGCCCGATTTTCGTGACGCCGCCGAGGCCACTGTGACTCATCTGAGCCCGGTTGTGGACCCCGGAAGCGGCACCATCGAGGTGACAGCGGTGCTGGCGAGGCGAGTCCCTGGTCTGCTGCCAGGAATGGTCGCCAACATTCGCATTCCGCAGGCGCGATGAATCTTGCCGAAGCCCTGAATGCCGCGTTGCCGGACCTGCCGGCACGGCGCGCTCGCGTCGGCTATCCCAGGCTCGATCCTGAGACGGTTCACCGGGACAATATCGAGGACGGGGAGCCGGTGGTGGTGGTCCTCATCCGCGGACGGGACCAGATCTTCCGCTTTCCTCCGGAGCAATGGCGGCTGGCCGAGTTGTTCGACGGGAACCGATCATGGGAAGACGTCGCAGACGTGTATGCCGAACGCTACGGGACACGCTACGATCCTGACGACCTGCGGGAATTCACCAGCAACCTCGATACGGCGGGCTTCTGGTATCAAACGCCGCTGGAAAAGAACATCGCCCTGCAGCAGAAGCTCGAAGCCGGGCGTCATGAGCACGCCCACAAGAAATCGAAGTTTGGCGATGTGGCCCACATGCAGTTCTCCGCGTGGGACCCGGACCACTACTTCGACCGCATCTATCCCTGGCTGCGCTGGGTCTACACACCCTGGTTCACAGCCCTCTGCCTGGCGCTGTTCACCTTCATGACGTGGGTCTTCATCGCCGACTGGGGGCGGATTGGCCAGGACACCCTGCAGTTCTACAACTTTACCCAGAAGACCCCCGCGGATCTGGCCGAGTTCTGGGTGCTGTTTCTCATCCTCGGCTATTTTCACGAGTCGGCGCACGGGCTCACCTGCAAGCACTACGGCGGCCAGGTCCACGCCATGGGATTCCACCTCATCTATCTCACCCCGGCCTTCTTCGTGGATGTCAGCGAGGCCTGGGTATACGCCAGCCGCTGGCAGCGGTTCATCACCATCCTCGCCGGCATCTGGGTGGAAATGATTTTCTGTGGCGTTGCCACCATCGTGTGGTGGGGAACGCCGGCAGGCAGCGGCGCGCACGACCTCGCCTACAAAATCATGCTCATTACCGGAGTGGCGGTCGTCGTGGTGAACATGAATCCGCTGATCAAGCTGGACGGCTACTACGCCTTCTCCGAAATCATCGGTTTTGCCGACATCAAGGAAAAGTCCACCGCCTACCTCTCCGGCCTGATCCGGCAAAAAATCTTTCGCCTGCCGGTTGAAGTGGACTATGTTCCGAAGCGGCGCCGCGCGGGCTTCATCCTCTATGCCATCTGTTCCGGTCTTTACAGCTATCTTCTGCTGTTCACGGTCATCCGCTTCTGTAACAACGTCTTCGCCAAATACAGCCCGCAGTGGGCTTTTGTTCCGGCTTTGGCTCTGGCGCTGGTCATCTTCCGTTCCCGTCTCAAAACTCTGTGGAGGTTTATTCGCACCGTGGCCCTCGACAAACGCGATCGGGTTCGCTCCTGGTTCACGCCCCTGCGCACCGGCGTCGCAGGCGGAGCACTGCTTCTGGCCTTCTTCCTGCCCGTCTGGCATGAGACCGTGACCGCCCGCTTCCTGCTGGAGCCGGTCGGCTTTGCCGTGGTGCGCAGCACCGTGCCCGGACGAGTCACCGCCGTGCTGGTGCACGAGGGAGAGCCGGTGCGGGCCGGGGACGCGCTGCTGCGGATGACGAGCGCTCCCATTGAATCCGCGCGAGCCGGCTCCGGTGAAGACGCCGCGCTCACCGGACTCGAGCGAGTCCAGGCCCAGCTCCGTTACGCCGATCTGGGGTCCGCTCTCCAGCAGAACGCGCGTGCGCGGTCGCAGCAGGCCGTGGTCCTCGATCAGGCAGAGCAGCTGACTCCGCGCGCCCCGGTGGACGGCGTGGTCGCCGCACCCCGGCTTGACGACCTGCTCGGCTCCTATTTGCCGGCGGGCGCCACCATCACCCAGATTGACGATCTGCACCGCATGCGCGCGCGCATCTTTGTGCCCGATTACGCCATCGGGCGCGTTCGACCCGGAGCAGCGGTGAGCCTGCTGGTGGACGGCAGCTTCGGCGCCCGCGCGGCCAGGGTTGCCGGCTTGCAGCCCGTTGCCGGGCAGCTTCCGCCCGCAGTGGAGAGCATCAAGGAGATCAAGGGGGGCGCGCAGCTGGAGTACTATGCAGCCGAAGCCGTCCTGCCCAACGATGGATCGCTGCACGCCGGTATGACGGGAACGGCCCGCATCGTCGTCCGCCGCACCAGTCTGGCCGGGAGCATCGTCCGCACCCTCCGGGATTTCGTCCAGCGCAAAGTCTGGTGAGTCGCCCGAAAAGCAAAGAGGAAGAGCCGGAGCTCTTCCTCTTCGATGGTTCACACTGAGATGACTGGCAGCAGACTCTCCGGCGCCAAATGGGGTCGGGGGAGGGCTTTGCCTTAGAAAATCTTCTTGGAGGCGATGGTCTTCGACGCGATCGTCGCTTTGGACAGGGCCACCCGCGAGGCGAATTTCTTCGACAGCGGGGTCGCCTTCGACAGACCGATCTTCTTCGACAGGGGAGTCGCCTTCGACAGACCGATCCTCTTCGACAGCGGCGTCGCCTTGGAAGCGATGGTCTTGGACAGAGCCACATTCGCGGCGCCCTTCGTCATCTGGATGTTGGCGGTGACGCTGCCTGCTTCGGGGGAAGTTTTCCGGGAGCTCAGGTTGCCGATCAACGACTTCTTCTGGATTGCCATTGGGGATTCTCCTCGATTTCGTTTTTTCGCTTCCTGGATCGCTCCAGTTCGCTTGCACCCTGACCTGTTGCGATTCGAATGCCAAACTCGCCGGCAGCGGAAAAATTGCTTGAAATGGGCAGAATTCTGCTTGAGCGAGGCATTCGAGGCCGGATTGCCCTCGCCATTCAGCCTGAATGGGTCAAAAATTAATCCCCACAGGGGTTAAACTTTAACCCCATCGGCCCTTCAGATGCCGTGCTTCCGGCACAGGTATTTCATCTTCTGAATAGGGATGTGCAGCAGCCCCGCCGCCCCGTTCTTGGTTCCGGCCCGGCGAATGGCGGCCTGAAGATACGCGAGCTCAATGCGAATCAGTTCCTCGTCCAGAGCGACCCCTTCGGCCGGAATGAGCATCTGGTCGTTGCTTGCGGCGCTCTCCACGAGGACCTTCTGCGGCAGGTGCTCCACTTCGATCACCTCGCCGTCCACCATGATGGCCAGCCGCTGGGTCAGGTTTTCCAGTTCGCGGACGTTGCCGGGCCAGCTGCTGGTTTCCAGAATCTGCATGGCCTCCGGCGAGAAGGACTTCATCGGCACATTCGTCGCGGTGCAGTACATGCTCAGATAGTGGTCGAGCAGCAGGGGAATATCGCCGGCCCGCTCCCGCAGCGGCGGCAGAGCGATCGGCACCACGCAGATCCGGTAATAAAGGTCCTCGCGGAACTGCCCCTTCTTCACCATCTGTTCCAGATCGTCGTTGGTCGCGGTAATCAGGCGAAAGTCGATCCTGCGCGGGGTCTTGCCCCCGATCCGCTGCACGGAGCGCTCCTGCAGCACACGGAGCAGCTTGCTCTGCAGGGCGAGGCCGAGAGAGCCGATCTCGTCCAGGAACAGCGTTCCCCCGTCCGCCAGCTCCACCTGTCCAGGCTGGGTGGCGTGGGCCCCCGTAAACGAGCCCTTCTCGTGACCGAAGAGCTCGGACTCCATCAGCGTCTCCGGCAGCGCCGCGCAGTTCACTCCGATAAACGGACCGTCGCGCCGGGGGCTCAGCGAGACAATGGCCCGCGCCGCCAGTTCCTTGCCCGTCCCGCTCTCGCCGCGCAGCATCACCGTGGTGTTGCCGGGAGCCACGCGCCGCACGGCCTCATACACCCGCCGCATCGCCTCGCTGCCGCCGATCATGCCACTGAAAGAAATCTTCTGCGCAATCTGCTCGCGCAGTTCTTCTGACTGCCTCTCGCGCCGCCGCTCTTCACCGGCTTCCAGCAGGTATTCGCGCAATTCCGCAAAGTCCACAGGCGCCAGCAGGAACTCGTCGCCGCCCGCTTTCTTCGTCCGGGCTCGCGCATTGCGCAGCGGCGTCCGCGATATCACGATCAGCAGGCTGTGCGGAGCCGCCGCCCGGATCGATTCGACCCAGGCGAAAACATCCTCGCCCTCCGGCACGGTCGTATCCAGATCGAGCATCACGATTTCCGGCGCATGTTCTTTCAGGCCGCGAAAAAGCGCGTCGGAATCGGGAGCCAGGTTAACGAAGAAAACGGGAGCCAGCTCCTGGCCGATATCCGGGAGCGCGGCCTCATCGCACGTAGCCACAACCAGCCGGAGCCGTTCGTGGTGGCCTGACGCCGTCGCCGAATCCGACATGTGGGAGTCCTCTCGCTCAGGAAACTTGTTCTGCGTTTATACACCAAACATCCGCTGCACCCGCCGGACTTCAGCGTTCCATATCCATTCGTTTCGTGGCGGAAAAGCTCAGACCTCGCTGGCCCGAAACAAGGCTGCGTGCGTTCAGGCGGATCTCGGTTTGCAATCGGTCGCAGCCACACCGAAAATGGGGAACGATATGCGAAGAACACAAAGGTCGGAAGCGGAGCAGCGCCGGGAGCCGGCGGAGTTGAGGCGGGCAGCATTCGGGGCAGGCAACTGGGTGCTCGTCGCCGCCGCGGTAGCACTGGCATTCTCCTCCATCGCCGGGGCCCAGCAGCCCGTGTCGGCGCGGACGCCGGCGACGCCGCTGGTCGTGCACGATCCCTATTTCAGTGTCTGGTCGTTCGACGATGCGCTGAACGGCGGCCCAACGCGCCACTGGACCGGCACCGAGCAGCCGCTCAACGGCGTGGTGCGCGTGGATGGTCACGCCTGGCGCTTCATGGGGCACTGGGAGGACATCCCCGAGTTGCATCAGGTCTCGCGCGCCATCTGGCCGACGCGGACGATCTACGACTTCGAGGGGCATGGCATCCATCTGACGGCGACCTTCTTTACGCCCGCTCTGCCCCAGGACCTGGATGTGCTGTCGCGGCCGCTGACCTATCTGATCTGGACAGTCCGATCCACCGACGGGCAGCCGCATAAGGTGCAGTTGTCCGTAAGCGCCAGCGCCATGCTGGCGGTCGACAACGAGCAGGAGACCGTGGTGTGGGGAACCAGCCGCGTCGGCGACATGACGGTCATGCAGATCGGCGATAACCAGCAGCCCATGCTGCAGAAGGCCGGCGACAGTGTCCGCATCGACTGGGGCTGGGCCGATCTGGCCGTTCCGGCGCAGGCGAGTACGACAACGAAAATTCTTGGCGAGGACGCGCTGCAGCAGGATGTGACCAGCGGGAGCGCCTCGACCGCAGATGACGATCTCGATATGCCGCGGGCGCCGCGCGTCGACCTTCCGATGATGGCGGTGAGCTTCGATCTGGGCGAGGTGTCGGCGTCGCCCGTAACGCGGCGGGCAATGCTGGCCTACGACGATCGGGAGGCGGTCGAATACCTGCACCGGCAGCTCCCGGATTACTGGCGGCGCAAGGGGCAGACCTTTGCCGGAATGCTGCAGGATGCTGAGCATCAGGAGAGCGATCTGCTGACCCGATCCGAAGCATTCGATCGATCGCTGGTGAGCGATCTGACCCAGGCCGGCGGCGAGAAGTATGCGCAGCTGGCAGTTCTGGCCTATCGGCAGACGTTTGGAGCCGGCAAGCTGGTCGTGGATATCGACGGGCAGCCGCGCTATTTCGCCAAGGAGAACTCGAGCAACGGCTGCACCGATACGGTCGACGTCATCTATCCGGCCTCGCCGTTCTTCCTGCTGCTGAATCCGAAGCTCCTGGAGGCGGAGCTGCGGCCCGTCATGGACTACGCGCGCCTGCCCCGCTGGCCCTGGCCGTTTGCGCCCCACGATGTCGGAACCTATCCGCTGGCGAATGGGCAGGTTTACGGCGGAGGCGAGAAGACGGAAGACGATCAGATGCCCGTGGAAGAGAGCGGCAACGTCCTCATTATGTTCGACGCGCTGGCCAGGGCGGAGGGTAACGCGGACTTTGCCGCCCAGTACTGGCCGCTGCTCTCGAAGTGGGCGGATTATCTGCTGAAGTTCGGCATGGATCCGGAAAACCAGCTCAGCACGGACGATTTCACCGGACATCTGGCGCATAACGCGAACCTCTCCATCAAGGCGATTGTGGCGCTGGGCAGCTATGCGCAACTCGCCGACATGCTGCACAAGACCGACGAGGCGGCGAAGTTCCGCCGGAACGCGCAGCAGATGGCGCAGCAGTGGATGAAGATGGCCGCTGACGGCGATCACACGCGGCTGGCCTTCAACCTTCCCGGCACGTGGAGCCAGAAGTACAACTTGGTGTGGGATCGGATTCTGGGCCTGCATCTCTTCCCGGAGTCGCTCACCCAGGAGGAGATTGCGTTTTACCTGAAGCACCAGAACGCGTTCGGGCTGCCGCTGGACAATCGGCATACCTACACCAAGCTGGACTGGAGCGTCTGGACGGCGACGCTGGCTCCGAATCCGCAGCAGTTCCAGCAGCTGATCGACCCGGTGTACAAGTTCATGACCGACACGCCGACCAGGGTGCCGCTGAGCGACTGGTTCGACACGGTCACCGGCGCCCAGGCGGGCTTTCAGGCAAGATCGGTCGTCGGGGGCGTGTATATAAAGATGCTGAGCGATCCGGTTCTTTGGAGGAAGTGGGCTTCGGGCCAGTAGCGGCCCGACTGGCTCCGGAGATTAGCCCGGGCGCAGGCCCGTGACCTTCGTACCGTCCACCGTAGGGATTTCCCTTGCTCCACCCCTTCAAAACCTCTATCCTTGAGACAGGAAAAGCTCTGTTCCGCCAACGCGAACAGAGCTTTTGCTTTTGTGCCGGCGGCAGGCTGGGGTCCGTGTCGGCGAGCGGTCCGCCCGGAAGCGTCCCGCATTGCGGTACAAAACAGGGCCAGGGAGGGTAATACCCAAAAACTATTACCTTCCATGTCCTTTGGAATCAACATGCCGACCCACCCCGCAGCCAGGGGGGGGTGGCCTACTCCATGGCAGGCGTGGGTTCGTGCATGGCAGGAGTACGGTTTGCAAGCCAGATGCCGAGGAGGATGAGGATGTCACCGAGGATCTGGAGCGGTGACTGGCGCTCTCCAAAAAGCACCAGCGCAAAGACCGCAGTGAGCGGAGCGACGCCGAGCATAGTGACGGAAGTAGTGGTCGCGGGAAGATGTCCGAGAGCGTAAGTCAGGGAGAAGTAGCCGACGATCTGGCAGACGAAGACAAGTCCCAGAATGGAAGCAAATGCGGGCCAGCCAGGAATGGCAAGAGAAACGTGTCCCAGGAGAGCAACGATGAGAAGGGTAACGGCTGAAGCCGAAGCGGAGAGAGTGACGAGAGTAACGCTGTCGCACGCGCCGCGAACCCTCTCCGTAACAATGAGAAAGAGCGCAAAGTTGAACGAAGCGATCACGGCCAGGCCATCGGCGGCAGAGGCCGAAGCGAGGCGTCGGTGGTCGACAGCGACGATCAGGACAGCGCCGATGAGGGCGATAGCAAGCGCGGTCCAGAAACGCAGCGCGGGACGACGGCGAGTAAGCGCCCAGGTGATGAGTCCCACGAAGACAGGCGCGTTGTTGCCGAGAAAAGTGGCGTTGGCAGCAGAGGTGTGGTTGACGGCGATGTTGTAGAGGCCGATGTCGCCCGCGAAAAAGACACCGCCGAGCAGGGCGGTGGCGATGACGGGACGGGTGACCTGGATGCGCTCGCGGCGCGCGAGGAGAAAAGGCCAGAGGACCAGGGCGGCGAAGAGAACACGGTAGAAGGCAGAGGCGAGCCCTGGCATGTGGGCCCAGCGAACGAAGATGGCCGACCAGGCAATGGCGACGACGCCGGTAGCGAGCGCGAGGGTGGCGGTGCGGCGATGCACAAATGCAGAGTACAGCGGACAGCGTGAGCGGGAGGGGCAGCCGGACCGAGCGCGCTGGTAATCTGGAGCTTATGCTCGATCTGGGATTTGTACGGACGAATCTGGAGCTGGTGGAAAGGAAGCTGCGGGAGCGGGGAGCCGATCCAGCGGAGCTGCTGGGGAATTTTCGCGAGCTGGATCAGCGGCGGCGAGAGCGGATTACCCAGGCAGAGCAGCTCAAGGCGCAGCGGAACCAGCTAACCGAGGAAGTGGCGCGGCTGAAGAGGGCGGGCCAGGACGCCACGGGTCCCATGGAGGAGACGCGGGCCCTGAAGACGCGGATGGAGGAGCTGGAGAAAGCCGCGAGCGAGGCCGAAGAGCAGATGCGGGCGGTGCTGACGCGCATTCCGAATCTGACGCGGGACGAAGTTCCGGTTGGAAGGGACGAGCGCGACAACGTTGAGGTAAAGAAGTGGGGGACGCCGCGGACGTTCGACTTCCAGCCAAAGCCGCACTGGGAGCTGGGCGAACAGCTGGGGATTCTGGATCTGGAGCGGGCGGCTAAGATTTCGGGCGCGCGGTTTGCAGTGTACTGGGGCGATGGAGCGAAGCTGGAACGGGCGCTGATTTCGTTCATGCTGGACATTCATACCCGAGAGCATGGATACACCGAGGTGCTGCCGCCCTTCATGGTGAACAGCAAGTCGCTGTTCGGGACAGGGCAGCTGCCGAAGTTTGCCGAGGATCTCTTTCGTTGTGCTGATTCTGAGGGATTCACGCCCGGCGAATATCGGGACAACGATCACTGGCTGATTCCGACGGCTGAGGTACCGGTGACGAATCTTTGCCGGGATGAAGTGCTGGAGGAAGCGGAACTGACCGCATCGCTGACGGCGTACACACCGTGCTTTCGGTCCGAGGCGGGATCGTATGGAAAGGATGTTCGCGGGATCATCCGGCAGCATCAGTTCCAGAAGGTGGAGCTGGTAAAGTTCGCACGGCCGGAGGAGAGCGACGCGGAGCACGAGAATCTGACGCGGGACGCGGAGAACATTCTGGAGCGGCTGGACCTGCCGTATCGGCGGATGCTGTTGTGTACAGGCGATACGGGGTTCAGCTCTGCGAAGACGTTCGACCTGGAGGTTTGGCTGCCGGGGCAGGAGCTTTATCGGGAGATTTCCTCGTGCTCGAATTTCGAGGCGTTTCAGGCGCGGCGGGCGAATATTCGCTACAAGCCAAAGAGCGGGAAGGCTGCGCCGGTCCATACGCTGAACGGGAGCGGGCTGGCAGTGGGGCGGACGTGGCTGGCGATTCTGGAGAACTACCAGCAGGCGGACGGAACGGTGCGGGTGCCGGAGGCGCTGGTTCCGTATATGGGCGGACAGCGGGTGATCACGGCGCGGAAGGGAGCAAAGGGATGAGCGAGGAGCGAGGTGGCAGACGGGGTCTAATGAGCTACATCTGGTGGACCCATGAGCGCGGGAGCGTTCACTACGACGTGATGGTGACATTGATTCTGGCGGTTATTTTTCTGACGCCCAGGTTCTGGAATTACGGGGACACGCCGAAGCCGGATTATCCGGCAGGGCAGATTCGCGCGCAGGTAGATCCGGCGGGCGGGCTGATCTATGAGGTGCCGGTGAGCATGGTAGCGGCGTCAAAGGGCATTCCGGCGGATGCGGATCTGGCGGCGGCGATCGCGCAGGTGGCTGGGCCGGTGACGGTGGAGCGGAAGGAAGCCGTGAAGGAAATCGGAGGGCGAGTGGTGGCGTGGAAGGTGTGGGCGGGAAAAAGCAGGTAATAGGGAACAAGCAACAGGCAATAGGCAACAGGGAACGGGGATCAGGGTTTAGGAATTAGGGCGGGCCGGAATGCGCGGCCGTGCATCTTATGGTTTCAGAATGAGAAAGAACTCGCTGATATTGATGAGAACCATGCGCATGGGTGTGGTGGCCACGGCCATCGCGTTGGTGGTCGGAATTGGGCTCGCTGGCAAAGACCTGCGCGCGCAGAAGGCGGATCTGGCCTCAGTGCTGCAGCAGATGGATGCGTCGGCAGCGAAGTTTCAGGACGTCGCGGCCAACATCGCGGTCGACAACTACACGGCGGTGGTGCAGGACCACGAGTTCCAGAAAGGCGCAACAGCCTTTCGGCGGACGGGCGGTGGGATGGAGATGATCACCCACCTGAAGACGAGCGATGGACAGCCTTACGCCGATTTGCTGTATCGCAGCGGGGAGCTGGATTACTACAACCCGATCCAGAAACAGGAGACGGTTTTCTCGGCCGGGGCAAACAAGCAGGAATACGACAGCCTGCTGGCAACGGGTTTTGGCGCGACGGGTAAGGAACTGAGTACGGCCTGGACCGTGACCTTCCAGGGCATGGAGACGTTAGACGGAGTGCAGACGGCGAAGCTGGATTTGGTGTCGAAGGATGCGAAGATCCGCGAGAACTACAGCCATCTGACGGTTTGGGTGGATGTGAGCCGGGATATATCGCTGAAGCAGGCGATGTTTCAGCCGTCGGGGGATTCGCGGACGGTGACGTACTCAAATGTCCGTTACAACACTCATGTGAAGAACGATCTCTTCAAGCTGGAAATTCCCAGAGGGACAGCTGTGCAGCGGCGGTAGACGGGAAAAGCGGGAGCCCACAGCCGGTCGCGCTGCGTTGGGTGGTCGGGTGCCTTTGCGCAGCGGCCTAAAGAGAGGGGTTGCCGGCGATGCTCTTCGCGATGCCGGCAGCAACGGGAATCTCGACTTTCCTTCCCTGCCAGGCGGTGACCATCAGGTAGATCCAGAGGATGAGCCCCACCAGGTAAAGCACCGTAAACAGCAAAGACCAGAGCCCCCAAAGCGCGAGGGAGGCTGAGAGCACGATGGACAAGAGAATGCGAATGACGGTGAGGCCGCCGAAGACCACGATCGCTTGCGCAGCGTGAAAGCGGACAAAGGGGCGCTTGTCAATAAGCAGAAAAACGATCCCGGTCACCCAAATTCCGAGATAACAGACCAGGCCAGCCAGGTTTTCGGTGAGACCACCGGCGGCCGGGGTGGCGACCGGAGTGACCGGGGGACCGGCAGCGGGGCCAGGAGTGGTAGCGACTACAGGGCCGGTAGCAGCGCCGCACTGAGGACAGTAGGCCACCCCGTCGGGAATGGACATTCCACACATAGCACAAAAAGCCATACGCTACCTTGCCTTTCCAGCTTCAGGAAATTGCGGGCTTTCAAACCAGATTGTCAGGATTAGCCGCCGGGAACCTGCACCGGGAACAGAAAAGAGCTGTTCGGCTAGACAGACACTATACCGCTACTTTTCGCCAAGGGTAAGGCTTTTTCAGAAACGGCGGGAGGAGAACGCGAGGGAAACGGGACGGGCCGGTCAGAGCGCCGGGACCGGCGGGGCGTAGCGGACTGCATTGCCGCTGGCAATGATATGCTTGCCTAAAGCAAGAAATGTCGTGGAGGCGCCATGGAAAAGGACCAGAGAGCCCTGCAGGCAGTGCGGCGGTTCACGCGGTTCTACACAGCGGCATTGGGGACGCTGGAGGAGGGGCTGCTGCGGAGTCCACTGAGCCTGCCGGAAGCGCGGCTGCTGTATGAGATCGCCAACGCCGAAGAGCCGACGGCAACGGAGAGCGCGGAACGGCTGCGGCTGGACCTGGGGTATGTGAGCCGGCTGGTGAGCCGCCTGGAAGAACGGAAGCTGATTCGGCGGAGACGTTCTGAGAAAGATGCGCGGCGAAGTCTGATCGTGCTAACCGCAGCGGGACGGAAGCAGTTTGCGACGCTGGATCGGCGGTCGAACGAGCAGGTGGAGGGAATGCTGCAGCCGCTGAGGGAGGAGGAGCGGGAAGCGCTGGTGCGGTCGATGGGGGCGATTGAAGGAATTCTTGGCGGCGAGGCAGCGGCAACAGGGAAGCCGTTTGTTCTGCGGGCGCATCGGCCAGGCGATATGGGGTGGGTGGTGTGGCGGCAGAGTCTGCTGTACGCCCGGGAATATGGGTGGGATGAGCGCTACGAGGCGCTGGCGGCGCGGATTGTGGCGGATTTTGTGGAGCAGTACGAACCGGAGCGCGAACGATGCTGGATTGGCGAACGAGAAGGGGAACCGGTGGGCTGTGTTTTCCTGGTACGGGATCGGACGGCAGAAGGCACGGCGAAGCTGCGGCTGCTGCATGTCGAAGCTGCGGTGCGAGGGCTGGGGCTGGGGAAGGCGCTAGTGCGGCAGTGTACGAAATTTGCGCGAGGGGTGGGGTATCGGCGGATTCTGTTATGGACGAACAGCGTGCTGACGGCGGCGCGGCACGTGTACGAGAGTGAAGGGTATCGGCTGGTCGAGGAAAAGGAGCGAGAGAACTTTGGGAAGAAGCTGACGTCGCAGATTTGGGAATTGACGCTGTGAGGGGTGAAGCGGCGGGATCTCCCCCCTTGTGTTTCTCCATGATTCTATGACTGACCCAGTTGCTGAAGCAGGCCCGCCAGGTCCTGCACACCGACGACCCGCCAGTGGTCGCCAACCTTTTGCATCGCAATCTTTACGACGACCGGTTGAGTTCTTAGCGGAGTGTGCAGATTCACATTCAGTAATGCACTCGCGCCGGAAATCGACTTCGAGGCAACGCCTTCATACGACAATTGCGATGAAACGAGCGTACGCAATCCAGACGAAAAGAAGCCCGCGAGGAAATTGTCAGTTGAATTGTTCGCATTGGACTGCGGTTGTTGTGTCAATGTCCCGCTGATTACAAAATGATCGACCCATTGTGAGAGATCAGGAAGATAGGCGCCCTTGGCAGCCTGGATTCCGCCCTGCATGATAAGTCTGGCCGGGAGCCCGGGCTTCTGTTCCTGAACCCATTCGTTACCCGCCTGGTCTGCCCAGTCGCCTAACACGCTTTGCACATCCACGTATTTGTCGAAGTTAACCTGGTCGTGTTGCAGATAAGCGAATCGCGCGTGATTCAGCGAGTCCTCCGGATCGGGTCTTGAGGCGGAAAACAGTACGAAGATCAGAATGATGGCCGCCACAACGCCGACGCCAATCCAAACCTTGCGGGACTTTCGCCGCTCTCGCCCGATTCGCTCGGGCGGCGGAACGATATGAACTGTGAGTGGGTCTTGCCCGGAGGATTCGGCGTGTGCAGTCGCACCGGAAGTTGAAGGGGTCGTCGCTTTCCCGCACTCTTTGCAGAAGGAAGCAGTACTCGTGTTTGACGCACCGCAGGATGTGCAATACATCGTTTCATCTCCAGGTTAAGAGGAATTGCTGGTCATTGCTCACTTCATTTCAGAGGGGAACTCGTCTTTGAGTGGCTGGCGCGGTCATGAGGGTGACCGGGGGACTGCCACCAGAGGGAGGCGGCCCATAACGACCGGGGCTGGGGCAGCGCCGCGCCCGGGCCGAGGACGATCCCTTCGGCGATGGACGTTCCACACTTTGCACAAAAGACCATAGGTCGACCTTCCCTCCAATCATGAGGAAACGCATGGCATTCGCCAGAACCGTGGGGAGTAGCCGCCGGAGAAAGTCGCACTGGGGACAGGAGCAACCTTGCGGATGAAAGACACTATACCTTCACTTCTCGGAATAGTTAAGAATTTTTCAGAGGAGAGGGTTGGTGGGGGTTTCTCAAGAGAGGATTGACAAAGTGGCGCCAGTAACCGCGGTTAGTAACTGCAGGTACCTTGCCGGGGCTATCGCAGGAAGCACAACGCGCACAGATGGTAATGGACAGGTTTAAAGAACCGTGCGAAAGGCGACCGCCGCCGTTATTCTTCGGGGCTGGCGCCGATGGGCATGCCTGGCGGCGCGGGGATGGGTTGGGCGGGGACGAATTTCGCCGGGTCGTTGAGAAACTGGTTGATGCGGGCCGTTTCCAGCCGGTGAAAGGCGGCATCCTGGAGGGCGCCGGAGGGCTGCGGCTGATCGCGCAGGGAGGTGACAGCATCGCGGACCTCGGAGCGGGTGATGGCGGAGGACTCGGGATTGGCACCGAGAGCGAGCAGGGCTTCGAGGATGCGGTCATCGACGGCGTACTTCACCTGGAGGGCAAGGCCGGAAAGGCCGTCCGGCGAGCCGGTGGACTTAAGGGTGGCGTCGATGACGTCTGCAAGCGAAGGTTCGGCGCTGTCCTGGGCGTGGTATTCAGCCAGGCGGTTGGCGCGCTCCGGATTCAAGACGAGGGCGAGGGTGAGGTCGGCTGCGGATTCGGCAGTGGCCACTGGATCAAAGGTGACGCCGGTGGCGGAGGGGAAGCTTTCGTCGGTGCGGGGCAGGCCGGGTGGGCGCGGCGGGAGGTATTTCAGGATCGACCCTGGCAGGGTGAGCGTTGCGGGTGAAAGGGTCTTGAGAACGGCGGCGAGGGCGGCGCGCTGGTCGGTGGGATCAACGATCTTCGGCAACATCTGATGATCGTCGCGGACGTTGTAGCGGTAGTCGAGGCCGCCGATCTCTTTGGCTGCGGCTTCGGTTTGGTAGCGGTGGAAGAGGTAGAGCGGGACGAGGGTGTCCTCGAGCTGGGCGAGGGGCATACCTTCCTGGATGGCGTTGGGACCGAAGCGGGCGAGGGCGGCGGCGCGAATCTGGAGAACGCGATTCAGCTCGGCGGCCGGATCGTTGCCGTTATCCCAAAGGTGGGCGTGCGGGTGGGCGGAACCGAGGGGACGGGCGTCTTCGTCAGTGATGAAGATGAGGCCGGTTTTTTCCGAGTCGGTGAGGATTTTGTTGAGTGCAACGAGATCTTCAACGGAATGGCCGTCACGATCGATTTCGCGGTAGCCGTAATCGATGGCGATCCTGTCCCAGATGCCGATGGCTACGGGGTAGGCGTGCGAGAGGTCAGGGACGCCGTTGGGGCCGAGGGTGACCCAGGGCGCCGGGTAGTCCATGACGGAGACGGTTTGATCGGGCGAGTGCGGGAAGCTGCTGGCGGCGAAATTGTGGGCGAGGCCGAGGGTGTGTCCGGTTTCGTGTGCGGCGAGTTGGCGGATGCGCTGGAGGACCATTTGCAACGCGGGATCGTGAGCGGGATCGGGCGCGGCTTTGCCTTCGGTATAGGGAGCGAGGAGCGCCTGGGCGATAAGGTAGTCCTGCCGGCCGCGAAGGCTGCCGAGGGTGACGTTGCCCTTGATGATCTCGCCATCGCGAGGATCGACGACCGCAGCGCCGTAGCTCCATCCGCGGCTATAGCGGTGAACCCACTGGATGATGTTGTAGCGAATGTCCATGGGGTCGGCGCCTTCGGGGAGAACGTCGACGCGGAAGGTGCCGGGAGCCCAGCCAGCGGCCTGGAAGGCCTGGTCCCACCAGCGGGCGCCGTCGACGAGGGCCTGGCGGATGAGCGGGGGCGCGCCGCGATCGACGTAGTACTGAAGGGGCGCAACCGCGTCGCAGGCGTGGGTGCAACTGGGGTTCTTTTTGATGAGGCGATGGCGGATGATGAACTGCTGCGCGATGGGCTCGCCGAGGGGCGCGTCGTAGTCACGCCAGGTGAGGGGGAAGTAGCCGGCGCGCGGAGAGAAGGGGCGGGGCGTGAAGCCAGGGGGCGGGAGCTCGACGAACATTTGCCGCTCGCGGACGGTAACGGCGCGCGCATCGGGCGCGATCTCTTCCACAAGGCGGCCTGGGGGCGATGTTCCCTGGGATCCGATGACGAAGGTCAACTCGGATTCGAACACGATGTTTTTTGCGAAGGCCTTCGTATCCTCGGGGACGATGGTGGAGCGCACTGGATCGATGCGATAGGCGCCTTGTTTGCCGCGCGCGAGGGCTTCGCCGACGTGATGGGGGTCGGTGAGAGCTAACTGGGTCGCGTCAACGAGCACGGAACCATCGGGGTCCTCGGCCTCAATGGTGAAGCCCGCAAGGACCGAGACAGGGAAGGATTCGTGGACGACGGCCTGAGCGGCGGGACTGCTGGAGGAGGAGCGGAACTTCTCATTGGGTTGGACGAGGAAAAGTTTGGGTCCGGTCCGCTCAAAGCGGACGATGGCACCTTCGCTGATCTGGCCGCGGTCGAGGCCATCATCGCCGAGCTGGCTGGAACCGACGCTCCATGGGGTGGAAGTGGTATAGAGCAGGTCGGTGGAGCGGGTTCGATCGGCGTTGGCGGTGAGCGGAACTTCGACGTAGAGCTTGCCGGATTTGGCGTCCCAGTCGAGCGGGAGCAGGCCGGCCATGTGGTGCATAGAGGCGGTGCGTTCGGCGATGGTCTTCAAAAGGGGGGCGGGCTGATCGGCAGCGAAGGCGGTACCTGAGAGGGTAAGGATCAGGGCGATCGAGAGGGAGAGCCTGAGCTGCAGCGGTCGAGCCATGCAACTTTGTAGCACAGAGAAGGGAGTGGGAAGACTTTAGCTGGGAGCCGGGAGCCTGCAAGAGCAGAGAATAGCGAAACGCGAAGAGCAGGCCCCCTTCGCGGGCGATGACAAATCGGGTCCGATAGAATCCTGAGGAATGACGCAGACGCCTTCTGAGGTCGAATGCCAGGGAACGCCGCGACTGGCTGCGCGGCTGGGACTCTTCGACGCGACCATGATGGTGATGGGCGGGATCGTGGGGGCGGGCGTCTTCATGAATCCTTATGTGGTGGCGCAACGTCTGCACACGCCGGTGATGATTCTGGCGGTATGGGGTGCGGGCGGCTGCATCGCCATGCTGGGCGCGTTTATCTATGCGGAGCTGGGCGATCGGATTCCGCAGACCGGCGGACAGTATGAGTATTTGCGGCAGTCGCTGCATCCGGTGTTTGGATTCATGTACGGGTGGGCGCTCCTGCTGGTGATCCAGACCGGCGGAATGGCCGCGGTGACGGTGACGTTTGCACGGTACTTTCTGGAGCTGACGCAGGTGCATGCGTCCGAGCACATGGTGGTGATTGTGACCCTGGCGCTGTTGACGGCGATCAACTGCCTGGGCGTGCAGATGGGTGGACGACTGCAGAGCCTGTTGATGGTGCTGAAGATTGCGGCTATTGCAGCGCTGGTGGGAGCGGGATTCTTCTTTGTGCGGACGCCCCAGCCGCTGCTGCATCCGGTGCTGGACCGACCGGTGGGGCTCGATCTGGTGACGGCGCTGGGAGCGGCGATGGTGCCGGTGCTGTTTTCTTATGGAGGATGGCAGACGACGAGTTTCATTGCCGGAGAGATTCGGAATCCGCGGAAGAACCTGACGCGGGCGCTGGTGATTGGCGTGGCGGGCGTGGTGGTTTTGTACGTGTGCGTGAATCTGGTGTGCCTGCGGACACTGGGTGTGGCGGCGCTGGCGAAAACGAGCGTTCCGGCGAGCGCGGTGATGAGGATGGTGGCGGGGGAGCGCGGGGCAAGGCTGATCGCGCTGGGGATTGCGATTTCGACGGTGGGCTTCCTAAGCCAGTCGGTTCTGACGGGGCCGCGGGTGTATTTCGCGATGGCGGAGGACGGACTGTTCTTCCGCAGCGTGGCATATTTGACGCGCCGGACGCGGGTGCCGGTGGTGGCGATTGTGCTGCAGAGCGCGTGGGCGGTGGTGATTGCGCTGACCGGGAAGTATGAGCAGATTCTCAATTTTCAGGCGCCGATTGACTTCACGTTTTTCGGACTCAGCGCGTGCTGCTTATTCGTGCTGCGGCGGCGGGACCGACTTGGGGCGCCGGCAGAGCGCGGATTTCGTGTGCCGGGGCATCCGATTTCAACGGCGATCTTCGTGCTGGCGTGTTGGTTCATCGTGGCCAATGCGCTGTGGCGGTATCCGGTGAACAGTTCGATTGGGTTTGTGATTCTGGTGTTAGGTCTGCCGGTATATGCGGTGTGGGCGCGTCGGCAAAAGAAGCGGGAGGAGGGGCGATGACAACGCGGGCGATGGCGTCGGAGTATCTGGAGTGGGCAAAGTTGTGCTCTGCGGCGAAGTACAACCTGGCGACGAGCGGGATTATGGGTTATCCGCTGGCAGAGTTGCCGGTGAAGGCAGAAGAGCTGGAGATTAACGGGCCCACGCAGTACGGATATGCGCCGCTGCAGGAGCGGCTGGCGCGGCTGTGCGGAACGAAGCCGGAGTGTGTGGTGGAAGCGGCGGGCACGGCGATGGCGAATCACCTCGCCATGGCTGCGTTGGTGAAGCCGGGCGACGATGTATTGGTTGAGCAGCCGACGTATGGGCCGATTGCAGAAGTGGCATCGTACCTGGGCGCGAACGTTCTGCGGTTTGCGCGCCGAGAGGAGAACGAATTTCAGATCGATCCGGCGGATGTGCAACGCGCGATTACGGCGAAGGCGCGGCTGATTTGCCTGACGAATTTGCATAATCCCACAGGGGCGCTGACGGATGAGGCGACGCTGCGGCGAATTGGAGAGATGGCGCAGCAGGTTGGAGCGCGGGTTCTGGTGGATGAGGTGTATCTGCCGATGGTGTATGGGAAGAGCGTGCGGTCGTCGTTTCTGCTCGGTGAAACGTTTGTGGTGACGACGAGCCTGACGAAGGCGTACGGGCTGAGCGGGCTTCGGTGCGGGTGGATTCTGGCGGAACCGGAGCTGGCGGAGCGCATGTGGCGGCTGAACGATTTGTTTGCGGCGACGCCGGTGAATGTCGGGCGACAATTGAACGTGGTCGCTCTGGACCATCTGGAGCAGATTGATGCGCGGGCGCGGCGGATTCTTGATGCAAACCGGGCCAGCCTGAACAACTTCTTCCAGGGAAGGAAGGATCTGGGTGGCTTTCGCAGCCCATGGGGGACAGTGACGTTTCCGAAGCTGCTGCGGGGCTCAGTCGATGCGTTCAGCGAATTCCTTCGCGAACGCTATGAGACGAGCGTGGTGCCAGGGCGATTTTTTGAGATGCCGGATCACTTCCGGATTGGGATGGGCGGCGATGCGGCGATGACGGCTGAGGCGCTGAAGCGGCTGGGTGCGGCGTTGGACGCGTATGGCAAGGCGTAAGCATGGCGGCGCATGATCAATTCCCAGGAAAGGGTGGGGTCGCGCTGGAGGCTTGCTCCCTGCTTTCAGCTCCGAGATCAGGAAAGATTGTGACCCGTAACTGCGTGGAGCCGTAGGGCACGAGCGTGATCTGTTCCGTCTGGGAATCGACCTGCGTGAAGGCGAGGTCCGGCAGGGGCGGTGTGAAGAACTGGTCATCCTGGTTGGTGATGTCTTGTAACTGGTAGTTCTCGATTTTTCGCGCATTGACGGTGAGAGTGATAGGTGGATGGGACCACGGATCGTCCCCGATGTCTCCGCCGGTCTGCTGGACTTTGACCTGGGGTTCCAGTGCTCCGGGCTGGAGGGCAAGGGCATAGTTCCACGCACTCGACGGGTTGGCGTTGAAGCCGGGAAAAGCCGGGGTGGAGTAGTCGGGCACGGTAAAGGTGGTCCACTCGCCCTGAATGGGCAGAGAGTAGACCAGAGGTCCGCGCTCGAGCGCGACTCCGCCATAGGGCCACGCGGTGCGCGCCAGATCCATGGGGAGCGTGAGAGCGAGCGTGTCACCGGGGCGGAAGCTGCGGTCCAGGGTGACGAACCCCTGGCGCGGAGTGAGTGTGAGGGACTGTCCATTCATCGTTAGTTGAGGATTGCGGCACCAGGCAGGGATGCGCAGGGAGAGGGGGAAACGCGCCTCGTGCTGACCGGAGAATTTGAATGTTATGGTGTCGTGGAAGGGGTAGTCCGTGGTTTGCGAAATCTCGACGGGCGTACCGTTAGAGCCTACTGTGGCGCGAACGGTTGAAGGACCGTAGAGGGTGGCCGCCAGGCCGCCGCCTTCTGAGCGCATCCACATGCGGCTGACATAGTTGGGGTAGAGGCGGTGGACATTACCGCCGCAGCAGGCTGTGCGCTGGCCGGGATTCGGCTGGTAGGCCATCATGAAGCCGCCGTGGGCCATCACGTTGTGATCCGATTTCTCCGTCGCGAGGAACTGGTTGGGGCAGGAAAAGTACTGCAGCGACTTCCAGTCACTGCGGATGGCGCCCGGGCCGGCGTTGAAGCAGGCGCGTTCGATGCGGTCGCCCCAGAGGCCATCGCCAGTGGCCTGGAGCATGTAGCCCCAGCCCCAGGTGTGGTCCACAATGTCGCAGGTTTCGTGCGAGTCGAGGGAAGTGCGGGTGCGGAACCATTCCGATGTGGAGGGAATGCCGTCCACCAGCATGTGGTGGGAGAAGATGCGCTGCTGAGCTGCGAGTGCGAAGCGAAGGTAGTCCGGGTTTCCGGTGTACCTGTAGAGGATCGCCGGCAGCTTCGCGGTCTCGGCGTAGGTGACCCCGTGCGCGTGGATGGGCGTGTTGGCGTAGACGCGCGCTTCGCCCAGATCGCCGTTGTCAGAATTGGCAGCTACCTTTGCGAGGAAACGGCGCCAGGAGTCTTCGGCCAGGGCGAGCAGCTTTGCATCGCCGGTCTGGGAGTAGCACCAGAGCATCGGCTCAATGTTGGTGATATTCCGCTGGGGCAGAGCGTAGTCGGCCGGATCGTTGCGGTAATGCCGCTGCATGGCTTCGGCAATTCCGGGGGGACCGACATGCGCTTCGGCGCAGGCCATGAGGCTGCGGAAGAAGATCATCTGCGGCCAGCGGTGCTCGTCGCCAACCGGGTCTTCGAAGTAGGAAGGGCCAAGATAGCCGTTAGCCCTCGCGTGCTGCAGCGTGAAGAGGATAGGAATCTGGGTCTTCTGGAACAGAGCGGGGTCACGCATGACAATGGCCAGGCGCGTGGCGCCGTCGATCCAGTAGGCACGCTGCTCCCAGGGCCACCAGCTGGGACCCTGTTCCAGATCATTCCAGTATTGGGCGGTAAACGGCCAGGAGACTTCCGGCAGATGCGAGCCGAGTTCGGCAGCCTGTTTGGCGAGCCAGGCATGCAGCCAGCCCCGGGGCTCAACCGCGCCGGGGGCGAGCTCGGTTAACGCGCCATGGGTCGGGACAGCAGGCGTGGCCGTTGTTGCGTGGGCATGTTTGCCGGCCAGCAGCAGAGCGGTGCTGGCGAGTCCCATCTCAAGAAACTGGCGACGGTCGAGGGCGGACGGGTGCGCGAAAGGCTGCCCTGAATCTGGAATCATTTGAGCTCCTGAGGCTTTCATTCAATCTATACGCCACTCTGCAGTTCGCTGATGTGTTTCCGATCCGGATAGAAAAAACGCCGGCAGGAGATGAGCCTGGAGGGCGGTGAGGCAGAGGATGTGTGCGGAGAAGAGGCTGATAGGCGGGGGAAACTCTGGAGGCGCGGGTCGGAATCGAACCGACGCGTAAAGGTTTTGCAGACCTCTCCCTTACCACTTGGGTACCGCGCCCTGAAGAGAAATTCTAAACCCGCGGAGAGTTGCGGGCCAGCGCGGACTGCGCCGGCATTAGGCTGGAGCGGGAGACGGGACTTGAACCCGCGACCCTCGCCTTGGCAAGGCGATGCTCTACCACTGAGCTACTCCCGCATGGTTCTTCCTGAGTATATCGGCCGAGTGAATAGGGGTCAACGCGGACGCGAGGGGGTGGCGCGTCCGCGTTGCGGAGGCTACTGGCCGGCTTCCGTGGAGGCCGGGGCTTTCTCGGGATAGTCGACGCGGACGGCGACGATTTCATAGGGGCGGAAGGGCACGGTGACGCGATCGGCCGCCAGGGGCAGCGTCTCGCCTTCGGGCTTTTCCATGAGATTGGTTTCAACGGCTCCGGTTGCACCCGGCGGCACGCGGAGGTGCAGTTCGCCGCCTTTTCCAGCCCACTCGTAGAAGTGGAAGATGAGGGCGTGGCTGTCCTCGGCTTTCTTCATCGCGGTGAGGACGAGGTCATTCGGTTCGACGCCGACGAAGGAATGCTCGGCGGGGAGCGAACCAGTGTGCGGCTCGACCTGCATGCCCTGCAGACGGTAGTTGAAGTCAAAGCCGTGGCGGACGGTCATGGCCTGCTTCCAGTCGCCGGCATGCGGGTAGAGCGCGATGCGGAAGTGGTGGTGGCCGCGGTCGGCGTTGGGGTCGGGCCAGACGGGCGAGCGCAGGAGGGACAGGCGCAGAAGATTGCCGACGCTGTCGTATCCATATTTGGACTCGTTGACGAGGCTGAAGCCGTGCTGGTCATTGCCCAGATCGGCCCAGCGCTGTGCGGGGACCTCAAACTGCGCCTTCTCCCAGCTGTTGTTGCGGGTGGTGGGGCGCTGGATAGTACCGTAGGGGATTTCGTAAGTGGCGAAGGGGCTGGTGGCGGAGAGCGCGAAGGCGTCTTTGAGAAGGACGTGCGTTTCGTGCCAGTCGATATCGTTGACGACGACCACCTGATCGGAGCCGGCGTCAAGCTGGATCTCCTGGACGAATTTGGATTTCTGCCAGTGGCGCGTGATGCGGATGGCGGCGCGCATGGGGCCGCGATCAACGACCTGAACGGAGTCGGCCTGGTTGAGCAGCGTGGGTGTTTCGTCGAGCGTGCCGGGATCGATGTTCCAGGCGTCGTAGTCTTTCGGCGTGTCCTTAAAAGCCTGAAGTTCGTTGCCGCAGGAGCCGTTGGCTAAGGTTTCGAAGTTGCCCTTTTTGTTGTAGAGGCTGGTGATGCAGCCGGTGTGGGGATCGACGACGACGCGGAGGTTCGCGTTTTCAAGGGTTGTGCCGGTCACATGGAGATCGGTGGCAAAGGGGCGTTTGCCAGGCACGACATGCAGGACTTCATAGCCGAGCGAAGGTACATCATGGGCCCGGATGAGGAGATGGAAGGTGCTGGTGGAGGCGTTTCTGGAGAGCACCTGAGAAGGCAGCGCGGCGCCGCGCACGTCGAGGACCGAGACGTCGGAAGTGGGCGACGGCATCTGCACGTTGACGGTGATGTCGCCGGATCGGGTCCAGCCCAGCGGATTGAAAACCAGCACAGGCACGCCTGCGGCAACGTGCGTGTCGATGTGCTCGGCGACGGTGGTCAGCGCCTTCTGCGAGATGAGGCTGGCGGAGCGGTGGACGTCTTCATATTGCTTTTCGGCGTCCTGGTAAATGACGCCGATGCCGGAGCCGGCGGCGAGGTCATGAAAATCATTAAAGGTGATGGTCTTCCAGTCGTCGGTGAGCTGGTCGCCGGGATACGCACTGCCGTCGAGCCAGGCAAGGGAGGCGTACTTTTCCGCGTTGAGGGTCCACTCGGGCGCGTCGCGAAGATTCCTCTTCATCTGCGTCTGGGTGGTGAAGACGCCGCGGTGATATTCGAGGTAGAGCTCACTGTCCCATGTGGGGATAGCAATTTTTCCGGGGACGACGGCGGGCTCCTGATAGTGGGGGATGCTGCGGTAATCCCACGTTTTAGAGTCTGGGGCGAGCTCTTTGGAGATTGCCGAGAAGTAGGTGCCGGCGGTGCCGAACTGCGTTTTGGGAACGACCTTGCCGGGCTGCATCCAGTGCACGCCTTCGTCGAGCATGGAGCGCGTGGGGCCGCCGCCGTGATCGCCGACGCCGTAGAGGTCCATCATCTCGGTCATGCCGGGAGCATAGTTGCGGGCGGTGGCGAGATCGACGGACAGGCGGACGGGATTGAGATTCGTGTTGGCGTAGTCATGCGGAAAGTAGGTGAGGACTTTGCTGCCGTCGGGCGACTCCCACCAGAAGAGCTTGAAGGGCAGTTGGTTGGTGTCGTTCCATGCCATCTTCTGGGTGACGAAGTAGTCGACGCCGGACTTTTTGTAGATCTGCGGGAGCTGCCAGTTGTAGCCGAAAGAATCGGGATTCCAGCCGATTTTTACATCGACTCCGTAGTGCTGCTCATACCAGCGTTTGCCGATGAGCAGGGAGCGGGCGGTGGATTCGCCGTCGGGCATGTTGAGGTCGGGCTCGACCCACATGCCGCCGACCACTTCCCAGCGGCCTTCCTTGATGCGCTGTTTGATCTGGTCGTCGATCTCCGGGTAGTCGCGGGCCATCCAGTCGTTATAAGCAGCGGCGGACTGGGTGTAGGTGTAGCCTGGGTACTCGTTCATCAGCTGCAGCGCGGTGGAGAACGTGCTTTTGACGGTCTGGACGGTCTCGGTCCAGGGCCAGAGCCATGCGGCATCGATGTGGGAGTTGCCGGTAAGGTGGAGTGTGGCCCGATTCATCATCGGCCGGAGCGCTTCGAGAGTGGACTGCGCGGTGCGCAGCGAAGTATCGAACTGCTGCTGATCGGCGGAAGCGAGCGCTTTGAGGTCGACCTGGCCGATGGCGTTGTCGAGGGTGGCCCGATCGGCGGAGGGATCCCTCGAGAGGCTGGGGATGAGAATAAAGGCGGAAAGGAATTCCTCGCCCATATCCTGGGGGCTGGGGCGGCCGCCGGCAAACGTGATCGTCATGGGGCTGCCGCGGAAGTTCTTTTCGTCCACGGTGGGGAGCAGCTTGACGGCAATCAGGACGCGATCGCCGGGCTTCGCCTGATCGAAAAGGACGATGGGCTCGAGATCATCGCCGAGGGCAACACGTCGGCCGTTGAAATAGATGATCTGCGGCACCGGGCCATTGGCGGAAACGTTAAAGCGGAACCAGACGCGTGTACCGGAGAGGTCGTAGCCATGGAGTGTTTTGGGAACTTCGACCCACTGACGAAACCAGATGGCCTGCTTCGGGTAAGTGGCGTCCACTTTGGCAACGGGCCAGGAGGAGTCGTCGAGGGAAGGATCCTCGGCGTGGGGCAGATCGCCGGCGTGGTAGCGCCACTGGCCGGAAGGCAGGTCGCTGAGGTTCTCGAGCTGCGCGACGACCTCGCGCTGAGAATCCGGCAGGGTCTTTTCGACCTTGAGAACCTGCTCGAGAAACTGCGCGTGCGCAATACCGGAAACAAGGAAGCCAAAAAGGACAATTCGCCAATACCTGGACACAGGAATCCCCTCGAAGAGTACAAACGTCGCCGCCGTTGTTACTGCGGCCCAGCCGTTGAGGATAACACTTTGCACGACCTGAGGCGGCACGGAACGGGCGGATTTGGGAATCTCAACGGCTACCGGATGAGGCGCGGCGAAGCACTCTCTTACTGAACATCCACGGTTGTGCTGAGCGGCAAATCCCGGGAGGAATCGCCGACCATCAGGCGCATGGGTTTCTCCAGGACTCGGAAGGCGTGCGTGCCCACATCCCAGAAGGCGAGCTGCGAAGCCTTCAGCGGGATGGTGACGGTCCTGGTCTGGCCGGGATCCACGGTGACGCGCTGGAAGCCCTCCAGCTCTTCGCGCGGACGCACGATCTGCGGGTGCGGCCAGCTGACGTAGAGCTGCACCACTTCATCGCCGGCGCGGGAGCCGGTGTTCGTGACATCGACGCTGACAGTGAGGTCGCCATCTTTAGCGAGGCGATCGGTGTTGGTATGGAGGTTCGAAAGGCGGAAGGTCGTGTAGCTGAGGCCGAAGCCGAAGGGATAGAGCGGCTCGCCTTTGAAATACATATAGGTGTAGCCGTCTCGAATGTTGTAGTCCATCGGCGGGGGAAGCTGGTCAGCGGATTTGGGCCAGGTGCGGATGAGATGGCCGCCGGGATTGGCGTCGCCAAAGAGAACGCGGGCGAGGGCAGTCCCTTCATCCTGTGAGGACTGCGCCATTGTCAGGATGGCCGGCACGTTCTCCTGCGACCAGTTGATGGTGTAGGGGAAGCTCGTAATGAGGGCGAGAATCGTGTGCGGGTTCTTGATCATGACCTGCCTGACGATCTGTTCCTGCTCCAGCCTCATGGATTCGCGGTCGCGGCCTTCGCGGCCGTCGCTGAGTACGGTGCAGGGAAGAGTGATGCCTCCGCCTTCGCTGGGTGTGCTGTACCAGGCGTGGCCTTCATCACCGCAGGTGGGATTGTTGCCGATGACGACGACAGCGACATCGGATTCACCGGCGGCTTTGAGTGCGGCATCTTCGTCGTCGGGCGTGTCATACGCGGCGTAATTGACCTTTACACCAGGGCCGACCTCGGTCTTGATTCCCTGCAGCGGCGTGATGGTATAGGGCGGCGTGCCTCCGTACCAGTCCCAGTGGACGACATCGGCGAGAGGTCCGATGACGGCGATGGACTTGATCTTGCTCTTGTCGAGCGGCAGGAAGTTGTTCTGGTTTTTGAGGAGGACGACGGATTCGACGGCCAGCTTCTGCGAGATGGAGCGATCTCGGTCGGTGTTCCAGGGCTCGGGGGAGTCTTTGATTTTTGAGTATGGAACCATGTCCGGAGGGTCGAGGAGGCCGAGCTTGATCTCGATGCGAAATTTGGGGCGGAGGGCGTTGTCGATGTCGGCTTCGGTGACGGAACCATCTTTGAGCGCCTTGTGAAGCTCATCCTTATAGGTGTCGAGGTATTGATTGATGCCGGCTTTGAGGCAGGCGACGACGGCTGCTTCCTGATCGGGAAAGAGGTGGCGTGGATTGACGAGCAGCTTGACCGCGCCGCCATCACTGGAGATGACGTCGAGGCCCCATTTGTCGATGAGGAGGGTGTGCAGGATGGGGTTGATGGCCATAGGCGTGCCATTCCAGGCATTGTAGGAGGCCATAACAGCTTTGGCTCCGCCGTCGAGGAAGGCCATGCGGAAGGGAACCGAGTAGTACTCCCGGAAGAGGCGCTCGTCGAAATTGGAGGTGGAGCTGTTGCGGTCATTCTCGTTTTCGTTGGCGAGGAAATGCTTCAGAAGTGCGGCCGCCTGCCAGTACTTCGGGTTGTCACCCTGCAGGCCGTGGACGAAGGCGGTGGCCATGGTTCCGTTCAGGTAGGGATCCTCGCCATAGACTTCTTCGCTGCGGCCCCAGCGCGGGTCGCGGTCGAGATCGGACTGGGGTCCCCAAAGCATGAGGAGTTGCCGGTTGTATTTCGGAGTCTGGGTGATGAAGCGCGCCTCATAGCCTTCGACGCCCGCAGCCTGGCGGACCAGATCCGGATCCCATGAGGCGCCCATGCCGGGCGGCTGGGGGAATTGCGTGGTCGTGACAGGCGGGCGGCCGGGGCGCGGCTGGCGCTGAACGACTCCATGGATGCCTTCGGAACTGCCGATGTTGGGCACGCCGAGGCGCGGCACTGCGGTGTCAGTTCCGAGGCAGTCGATTTTCTCCTCTGTGGTCATCAGCGAGAGGAGGTTATCGATGCGCTGCTCGGCGGGAAGCCGCGGATTGTCGAAGGGATAGCGCGGCTGTTGAGCGAAGACAGCAGAAGAAAATGACAGGGTCAGCGAGCAGAGCAGGACAGCGAACGGCTTCTTCATCAGCGGCCAGCCTTCCTTGCCAGGCCGGTCAGTGAGAAGGATTCCGGCCCAGGCAGTTTTGAACCGCACCAAGGCTACCATGTCAGGGGACCGCTGAAACGGTTTGGCAGAGAGCGCGGTGATCGCGAGCGCCGAACGTGCACAGCGGAAGAATAGAGCCCGTTTCCGGGTTGACGGGCCGAAAGCAGGCGAGTTTAGTAGACGATCATCTCAGGGACGAGACAGCTATGGAAGCGCAGGCCGCAGCCAGGAGGCGGGTGCATGATGCGATGGTTTCTGGCCGCGCCCTGAAACCCTGACCTGGCCAGCGTGCCGCTGTCCTTCAGGCCTTCCGGCCGAGATACTCTTCGAGGTTTTTCATCTGCTGGCTCCAGCCGTCGTTGTTGCGGAGGAAAGCCTCGTTGCGGCGTTCATCGGGCAGGTCAGTGAACCCGGATTCGGTGAGCAGAAGCCGGGTGCCGGTGGCAGTGGGTTCCAGACGGAATTCGACCAGCGTCGGTGTCTCCTCGGAGTAGTCCACTTTGGGATCGACCGCATACGGATGCCAGGTGAAGGCAAAGTATTGTTCAGGGTCGATCTGCTGGATCATGGCTCGCCATGTGACGTGTTCGTAGCCCGGGTAGAGGATGGCGCCGCAGGCTTCTTCGCCAACGCTGAAGGGCTTTTCCACCTTCACGCGAAACCAGGAGCCGAATTCATTGTGGTCGGTGAGCGCGCGCCATACGCGGGAGACAGGGGCATGCAGCTCGAGGGAATTCTCGATACGATCCGGGGCGGCAGTGGGAGACATGGGCAACCTCCGAGTTGCAGTCTGGTGCGAAAGGTCAGCAGCGATCACTGCCGCGTTCGATGAATCTGGTATGACGAAAAGATGCCCGGAGGCAAACCTGTCCGCCTGCGGACGGAGACATCTTTAGTGGCGGGGGAGGGTATTTGTCGCAGGCCCGGTTCGGCAGAGTCGTTCAATCACGAGGGATGCAATACGATCCTGCAACGAGTGATTGCTGCGGGACTACTTCCACTCCCAGACCTTTGAGACGGTGGTGCCGTCGGCAGCCACTTCGTACTCGAAGGCGCCGCAGGAGTTGTTGACGCGGGCCAGCTTTTGTGAGGCGGTGCGGAAGAACAGCATACCTCGATAGCTGATCGCCCCTCCCGATCCAAAGCGGCCCCGGCCGGTTCCGGTCCACGTAATCGATTCGCCGTCATTGGTCATGATGAGTCCCTGGCCGCTGCCGTGCAGGGAGCCATCAGGCTGGACCACGGAGGTATAGGAGCCCATGCCGGTGGTAGGAACACCAAACATTTCGCCGGCATCTTCAAAAGACACTTCGGCGGTGGGCGGGTCAACGGAAAGAACGCGACGCACGGTTCGTTTGCCTTTTACTTCTCCTGTCTTGTCTCCAAGCATAGATACACCTCTTTCTCTTACCCCGGGCTGAGTTGCGGTTCCTGGGTGCGGAAGGTATACGCCCGGCGGGGTGCGAGCGTCGAGAGAAATCTGGAAGAATCAGGCGGCGGTAAGAAGAATAGGAGCGCCCTGGGTGATGACGAGGGTGTGCTCGTAGTGGGCAGCGAGGCCGCGATCGGCGGTGCGGACCGTCCACCCATCTCGGGTGAGGAGGGAGCGGCCGGAACGGCTGGCGATGATGGGCTCGATGGTGATGACGAGGCCGTCGGTGAGGGGATCGGTGGCGGAGGGATCGGGCCAGTTGGGAATGCTGGGCTTTTCGTGAATGGTGCGGCCGATGCCGTGACCGCAAAGATCGCGAATGACGTGGAAGCCGCAGGCGTTGACCTCGCGCTCGACGACACGGCCGATATCACGAACGTGATATCCGGCGCGGGCGACTTCTGTGGCGGCGGTGAAGGCGTGGCGGGCGCAGTCGGCGAGGCGAACGCCGATGGCGGAGAGATTGATGGTGTCGCCGCCGACGATGACGGTTTCTGCGGCGTCGGCCAGGAATCCGCCTTTCTGGATAGTGACGTCAAGCTTGAGGAGGTCGCCGTTGCGGAGTTTACGCCCGGAAGGAATGCCATGGACGATTTCGTCATTGACGCTGATGCAGGAGGTGCCCGGGAAATCGTAGACAGTGACCGGCCCGGAGACCGCACCGTTTTCGCGCATGACCGCGGCGCCGATGTCGTCGAGCTCGCGCGTGGTGATGCCGGAGCGGACGGCAGACTTCATGACTTCGAGCATGAGGCGAACGATGCGGCCCGACTCGCGCAGGGCGGCGAGTTCTTCGGGGGTGGAGATGGACACGACGGGTCTCCCTTCTTCTATTCTCGCAGCAGAGGGCCTATTCTCCCAGCAGCAGGCGCTCGCAGGATCGCGCGTGGCCGGTAGCTGGGTCGGCGTCGATGAGGAGGGCGGCCATGCGCGGATCGTCTTTGGCGGCTTCGAATTTGTTGGGTAAGCCGGTGAGGAAGCGTTCGAGCACGAACTCCTTCTGGACGCCGATGATCGAGTCGTAGGGGCCGCTCATGCCAACATCGGTCTGGTAAGCGGTTCCGCCGGGAAGGATGCGATTGTCGGCGGTAGGGACATGGGTGTGGGTGCCGATGACCGCGGTGACGCGGCCGTCGAGATACCAGCCGAGGGCGGCCTTTTCGGAGGTGGCTTCGGCGTGGAAATCCACAATGATGACTTTGGCGGTGATGGTTTTAAGGAGAGCGTCGGCGGTGCGAAAGGGGTCATCGTTGCCGGGCATGAAGACTCGGCCCTGGAGGGAGATGACGGCGTATTCGACGCCGGAAGGAAGGGTGCCCTGGTAGACTCCATAACCGGGCGTGCCGGGGGCATAATTCGCGGGGCGCAGGACACGGCGGGGGCGCTCGTGGCTGTCAGCGGGAACGGATTTGAGATAGTCGAAGATCTCTTTCTTGTCCCAGATGTGATTGCCGGTGGTCAGGACGTGAGCGCCCAGGTCAAAGAGTTCTTCGGCGAGAGGGGGGGTGATCCCGAAGCCGCCGGCAGAGTTTTCGCCGTTAATGATGACGAGTTCGACCGAGCGGCTTTCCACGATATGGCCGATATGGGCGCGAACGATGCGGCGGCCGGCGCTGGCAAAGACGTCGCCGACAAAGAGAATGTGCATGGATTCAGGTTACAGGGTGCGAGAACCTGGGTACAGGAAAGAAGGGGGGCTGAGGTCGGGCCAGACAGGGTACGCGGGTTGTTACAGATTTCATCGAATCTTAGGGATATGCTGCGAAAAAGCTGTGGTAGGGTGAGTCATGGCCGCTAACACTCGATTCGCTACCGGCGTGCATGCAATGGTCCTGCTGGCTGCCGAGCCGGATGGCTTGCAGACGTCGGAAGACATTGCCGGGCGCCTGAACATTAATCCGGTCGTGATCCGGCGGGTTTTCTCGCTGCTGCATCAGGCCCGTCTGCTCGAGAGCCAGAAGGGACCGCATGGCGGTTCGAAGCTGGCACGTCCGGCGAAGTCGATTACCCTGGCGGAGATCTATCAGGCGCTGGACGGGGGCGAGCTTTTCCACACCGGGTCGCTCTCCGGAGCGCAGACTGCGAAAGTGGGTGCGGCGCTGAAGAAGGTTTTTGCGGGGGCGGAAAGAGCCCTGAGCGAAGAACTGGACAAGACGCGCCTGAGCGATATGTTGAAGAAGACGGGCAAAAAGGGAAAGAAATAGCTCAGGCGGCCGCATCCGCTGCGGCCAGCAGCTTCGTGGAATCGCGCAGCCAGCGAATACAAAGCCAGACGGCAATCAGGATGAGGGAAACGGTAAGGCCGATCCACAGGCCGGCGAGCCCCCATTTCCATTCAAAACAGAGCAGGGCGCCAAGGGGCAGGCCGAGGATCCAGTAGCCCATGAAGTTCATGAGCATGGGGAAGCGGGTCTCGCCCAGACCGCGGAGCGCGCCGGTAGAGACGGTCTGAATGCCGTCGAAGATCTGGAAGCCAGCAACAATGGCGAGGATGTGTGTGCCCAGGGAGACGACGTGCGGGTCATGGGTCCAGATGTGGACGATGGAGCCCGGGACGATGAGGAAGAGTATGGCCATGAGGGCCATGAATCCGGCACCGAGGGCGATCGCGAGAAAGCCGGCGCGGCGGGCGCGGGCTCGATTGCCCGCTCCGATGGCGTGGCCGACGGCAACGGCGGCAGCAGCGGAGATGCCGAGCGGGACCATGTAGGTATACGCGGCGCAGCTGAGGACGATTTCGTGGGTGGCCAGTGCAATGGGCGTGAGGTGCGAGGCCATCACCGTCGCTGCGCCAAACGCGGCTACTTCAAGGACGACCTGGGAAGCGGCAGGCAGGCCCAGCCGGAGGAGGTCGCGGAGGCGGGCCCAGTCCGGAGCAGGCCAGTGGCGGAAAAGAGCGTGACCACGATCGGATTCGTTCAACCAGGCTGCATACACAAGGACGGCGGCCATATAAACCCGGGCAAATACGGTGGAGAGAGCAGAGCCGCGGACGCCAAGCGCGGGCATGCCGAGGTGGCCATAGATGAAGATCCAGTTACCGGCGAGATTCACGAGATTGGCGCTGATGAGCGCAAAGCTCACTGGACGCACGCGGCCTACTCCCTGGAGATAGCGGCGAAATCCGCCGTAGACGAGCAGGGGGAAGGTGCCCCAGTTGAGCAGGCCGACGTAGGAGCGGCTAAGGAGGGCAACGGTGGGATCGACACCGTGGCCGGTGAAGAGGCGCTCGGCGACCAGCATGGAGACCATGAGCAAAGGGGTGAAGGCGAGGGCGATGTAGATGCCCTGGGCGAGGGAGCGATGGCAGTCGTCGAAACGTCCTGCGCCCCACGATTGCGAAACGAGAGTGTCCAGACCGAGGAGCAGGCCGATGCCGAACAGGGAGGGCGCATAGTAGATGGCGTTGCCGAGGCCGACGGCTCCGATGGCGTCGGGACCGAGGCGGCCGACCATGACGAGGTCGACGATGGTCATGGTCATCCATCCCAGTTCGGAGAGCACGACTGGAATGGCGAGGGACAGCAGAGCGCGCAGTTCCTCGCCAGGATGGGAGGGCCGCTGGTGCTGATCGAACATGGCAGCCGGCGCGGTCTGGCTGGGCTCCTCGGAGGACATGGGGATGGATTATTGTAGATGGCCGTTCGCGGAAGCTACGGCCGGCCAGGAGCATGGGTGGCGTGTGGTAGATTCGAAAGGTAGCGCCTGCCCGCCGCGATCGCGGAGAGATGGCCGAGTGGCTGAAGGCGCACGCTTGGAAAGCGTGTAAACTCGAAAGGGTTTCCAGGGTTCGAATCCCTGTCTCTCCGCCAAAATTAGCGTTAAGTTGTGTTTTTTCTGCTGATTATATCGCCAGGCTAATCGTACGAGTGGGTCGGTTGCAGGACATAATGGGACAAAGGCCGTCAATTCTGGCCTTCCTGCACAGAACACGCACAATCATGCCGGGGCGCAGAACTGCTGCCCGCATTTGCGACGGGTGCTCATATCAGCGCTGTACGAGGTGTGCCCGCCCTGGCGCAGATCGATTGTGAGAGCTTCCAGAAAACTCTTTTTCTGCATCGTTCAACAAAGCAGCTTCCATCAGTGCGTTTCTCCGGGTCTGTTTCGGTTTTGACTGCGACTGATGTCCTGAGGAATCTCATCGAGTGTTGCTTTCCGAAATACTCGAACGGGGTCAATTCTCAAAGGCTGGACGGTTGCGGTGATCAGTGCGAAAACTCTGACGCGTCGAGCGAGACGAACCCATCGACCTGATCCTCGCCTGGGAGCCCCCCGAAGGTGTGCGTACGAGCCGTGGACTGAAGGCGCAGGAAGAGAGCCTGCACACGCCGCTTTCTTGAGTTCGCCTGCGAGCAGACCTTCCCTGGGAATGGCGACAAACTGAACGAGAATGCCGTGCCTTGAACCTCATCGCTGGTGACAGTTCGCCAAATTCCGCATTGAGGATCCATCTCCAATGGAAACCAAACCGTATTATTTCGAGACGACTTCCACGCCCCAATAGCAACCGAAGAAACCGCTGCAGCCAGGCATTGTCGCGCGCACACGATAATCTCCCGATTGCATAGCCAGAAGCCAGATCACTGGTACGTTTCCGTTGCCCTCGGTGTAACTGACCCGGTTGCCTTCCTGATCATAAAGCTCAAAGGAGAGCCGACGGCAATCCTCGTCACACCGACCGATCAAGGCATAGGCGTAGCCCTTCCTGAAGCGGAAGACCTCGTCCTGATAACCGCCGTTCTTGATGTAGCCTATCTTGGTGCCATCGTCCAGAGGTTTGAAATTGTAGCCAAGGACTTCCTTATATGCGTCCGTGTCGCTGAGATAGCTCATGACCTGCTGCTTATAGTGGTCATCGTCCTGCGTTCGCCCCTGCCGGACACCAACACCCAGGAACAAAACGGCCAACAGCAGCATTATCCGCTTCAGCATTGACCCTCCTCATTGAAATTAGAATCAGCGATCGATCCTGCCGGGCCCGGACTCACCAGATATGCTGCGAGAACAGCCCGAATCAAAACTGTTGTGAACCGGCTCCAACATAGATTTCGTATATCGCTGCCGTCTTCGTCCATAGATGATGGCCTGATCCGGGCGCGAAAAGCAATCGTTACCGCGTCGCTCAAACGTAACCGGCACGGGACCCCGTGGTGACCTGATTGGTGTCGGGTGTGGTCGTTTATCGACGCCTGTTGGCAAAGCTGGCGCCACCGGTACTCCGCTATTACCTGTGCCACATACTGGAGTTCGGGATAGATGCGCATACCGACGACCGTGATGATACGGCCACCGGAGAATAACCGGGCTAATCTCGCAGAAGCTGAGGCTGCCGCGTACAGCCACGGACGCTTTGTGAGCCCCTGAAGCGAAGCGTCGAGGCGGAGATGCAAAGCGCAGGGGACTAATCCATACTCCGGCAGCCGCCGCATATCCGTCAGGAGTGCGACAATCGTTACCGGTATTAGCTCCGTCTCTAAAGGGGCTTGTATTTTCAGAGGGAGATGATGGCGATGAGACGTTTTCTCGTATGTTTCAGTGTTCTGGCGATGGCAATGAGTCTGCCTGCGCAGCAAAAGCCGGTCTTGAGTCCCCCGGCAAAGGCAACGGCGACGATCGGCGGAAAGACAATCTCGATCAGCTATTCTTCGCCGCGGGTTCGCGGCCGCGCGGGTCACATCTTCACAAAGGACGGGTTGATCAGCCACAACCCGCATTACCCGGTGTGGCGCGGGGGAGCTAACTCAGCGACGACGCTTCATACGGATGCCGACCTGAAGATTGGGGACTTGTCCGTGCCGAAAGGCGAATACACACTTTTCGTCAATATTGCCAATCCGGACCAGTGGGAGCTGATCGTCAACAAGAAGACCGGCGAATGGGGGCTGGCGTACGATGCGAGCCAGGATCTGGGACGGACGACCATGCACATGAGCAAGCCGGCAGGGATGGTTGAGGACCTCCGCTGGACAATTAAGAACGACGGTCACGGGAAGGGCACGATCACGCTGTCGTGGGAGAATCACGACGCTTCAGTGCCGATGATGGTGCGGTGAGAAGCGAGGGGTATCAGCGCGGCCGGTCAAGCCCGTTGGCTCGCGCTCTCGATCATTGGAAGACATCCATCCCATTGCTCCACCGAGCGCTCTCGGGAGCGGTTTTTTGAGGCGGGGAGGTTCTTGTGGACAATAGTGCGGGGGCAGCGGGCCTGCGCCGGAGGCGCGCTGTTCAGCGTTTTTCTTCCGTGTTGATTGCAGCGCTGTGTCTTACAGGTCCGGCTACGCCGAGCCTGCTCCATGCGGCCGATGTTCCGCAAGGCATCGCCGTTTCGCCGGAACCGGGTGATGTGTTCGCTACAGGCAACACGTGGATGGCCCTTCCGGAGATCCGGGCTGTCGATGGGGCGCTGATGAGCTTCAATGTCCTTTCCATGCGTGACCGAGGTTTGCTGGAGGTTCGCGGAGACGAAGGAGCGCCGGCAATTCAACCCACGTTTGCCATCAATGGGAAACCGGTCGCGTTTAGGAATCCTTCCTGGGATCTGATCGCCTACTGGATCCCGACCGCTCATCTGGAAGCTGATGGTGTCACCATGACTCTGACCTGGTGCGCTCCTCCTGGATCGCGGGCGGCCCTGCTGCGGATGACGATGACGAATCACCGGAGCGTACCGGTCTCGGTTGCGCCGGGAGTGAAGGCGTCCTGGGGGGCTCTGGACCGCGTCACGTATCTGCCGGTGGCACTGCATGGTGAGCGCGCGGAAGCGCCTGCTCCCTGGGTGGATAACGGGGAGGTCTTCAGCTATGTCACTGACGATACGAAATTCTCCTGGTCGCTTTTGTATCCTGGATCGTCAGCGCAGATCGATGGGCCTCCGGAAACGCACAGCCCGCAGGTGACGGCACAAGATCCTGCGACGCTGGCGCCAGGGCAGACGGTCGAGACAGTGTTTCTGCTCGGCGCAGGGCCTGAGGAGTTCAGCGCCGGGCACAACGCCCGTGCACTCGGCGAGGAAATTGATCGCGATGGTGCGGACACGGTGATCGCGCGGGCCGCGAAGTGGCTTACTGCGCGCACGCGAACCACGGGCCACGCGGATCTCGACATGCTCATGAACCACAACTTCCTTTTCACCGCGATGTACGCGTGGGGGAGGACGATCGATACAGAGCAGTTTGTGGGGGTCACGTCGCGCAGTCCGCGCTACTACGTCTCCGCCGCGTACTGGGACCGGGATGCCATGCTGTGGAGCTTTCCGGGGCTGCTGGACATTGATCGCGGCCTGGCGCGAGAGGCGCTGGAGTACGCTCTGACCACGCAGCTCGGCAACGCGGGCACCCACAGCCGATTCATCGATGGCGTGGTGCTGGAAGATGGCTTCGAGCTGGACGAAGCGGCCGCTCCACTGGTGGCGCTTGCCTCTTATGTAGACAAGACTGGCGACAATGCATTTCTGCGCGGCCACCGTGATGCCGTGGAACTGCTGCTGGGCCGCATTGCCTCGCATCGCGACGCGGCGACCGGCCTCTACTCCACTCTGCAGGACGCGCAGGATGAATACGAAAAGCCTCCGTTCATCACCTATGACAATGTCCTGGTCTGGAAGACGCTTCTGGACGCGAAAAATCTGCTGGCGCGGCTGCAGGATACGTCGGGCGAGGCCACGCTGGCGCAGGATGCCGCTCAATTACGGGCGGCAATCCTGAAGTACTGCGTGGCGAGCGGAGCCCCCGGTGCCGCAGGAACGGTTTTTGTGAGTGCAACGGATGGGGTTCATCCGACCTTTGCGGACGTGCCTCCCGGTTCGCTGATGAAGCTGCCGCTGCTGGGATTTGTTCCGGAGACGGACCCGGTTTTCGAACGCACATGGAACTGGCTGCACTCTTCCGGATACCGCTACTCGTATGCGGAGCTCCCTTTTGGAGAGCCCGGCAGTTACCGCCTGCCCTTTACCCCGTCATGGAGTGTCGCCGACGAACTGCGGCTGGGGCGTGGGCGCGAGCAGGCATTGAAGATTCTTCGGGGGAGCCATTGGGACAACGGGATCATCACCGAAGGGGTGAATCCGGCAACCGCTGAGGCGCAACCCGCCGGTCGAGCGTTTGCCACGGCAGCCGGCTATGTGGCCCACGCGATTTGCGAGAGCTTCTGCCGGGACACGGCGAAGTAGATCCATTATGAGCCAGAGTCCTGCGGTTTCAGCGCTCGTTCTGAGTGGGCGCGGAGACCGTGGTGACGCGGAGGGCGTTCTCAAGGGCGATGGTGTTCTGGACGAGACCCGCCGGAAAAGACCTATCCAGAGTTCGCAACTGTCGCTCCGTGAGCCCGGGGACAACGACCTCGATTTGGAAATCCTTAAGCCGCAGGGGGCGCTGGTTGGGCTGTGCCTGGACGCGGACGAGCAGGCCGTCGGTGGAGAGATTTCGTAATTTGAGATATTGGACGACATACTGGCCGACGCAGCCGCCAAGCGAGGCGAGAAGCAACTCGGCGGGCGTCAGGCCCTGGTCCGTGGCTCCGTCTTCGGCGGGCTGATCGAGGAGGATTTTGTGCTGGCGGGCTTCCGCAGTGAAGCGGGCCTCGCCATTGTGCAGCAAGGTGATTTCCAAAGAACGCTCTCCGGGGCAACACATGGGAAAAGCACGTTATGGGCCATTGGGATATTCGCTGGAAGGTGCGCCTGGGGCCGATAAACGGCGGACTGCGCAGCCTGGCCCGACTGCGTGACAGCGCGCCCCGCCCCAGTGAGTTGCGCCAAATGACCCAACTACCGCAGCGGTACACTATGAGCACGTTTCATCTCTCCGCCCGATGACGTCTCGCCGCCCCAGTTCCCCAACCCCCGCCGCTGGTCCCGGGCCCGCGCCCAGTGCTCCGCCTGCGCCCGCCGAGCCAGGCACTGCGGTTCGAGTCGAAACACTACGCGCCCTTGTGGACAACCTGGACGAAGCGGTGGTGGCGCTGAGGTGTGACGGACATGTGCAGTTTGCCAATGCGGCCGCTGAGCGGCTCTACGGGATCGCCGTAGAAGGACCAGCTCTTTCCGGGTGGAGCGAAGCGTACGGAATCTATCTGCCCGACCGGCGTACTTTGTGGCCGGCAGAAGATCTGCCTGGAGCGCTCGCTCTGCGCGGTCAAACTTTGGAAACGGAGCAATACATTTTGCCCCCGGGGGCGACGGAGGGCTACTGGATCGCCATCCGGGCGCGCCCGCTGTTCGACGCGCAGGGGAAGGCGCAGGGTGCGCTGCTGGCGTGGCGAGATATCTCCGAAGATCGGCAGATGGTGGAGAGCCGCAGACGCCTCCTGGCCATTGTCGAGAACACGCCGGACTTCGTCAGCCTGGCGGACGCGACGTTAAAGACAATTTTCATCAATCGAGCCGGACGCGAGCTTCTGGGCCTGGGCGAGCACGAGGACGTACACCAATACCCGATTTACGACGCCGATTTTGACGGACAACAGGAGACTTTCGACAATGAGCTGCTGCCGGCGTTGCTGCGGGGAGATCCGTGGATTGGGGAATTCCAGCTGCGACACGCAAAGACGGCGCGGCCCATTCCGGTGGATATGCGTGCCTTCGGAATTTTCGGGACGTATGGGCAGCTGATCGGGATTGCCAACGTGAGCCGGGATATCACGGCGCGGCGGGAGGCGGAAGAGACGCGGCAGACGCTGGCCTCGATTGTGGAGTATTCGCACGATGCGATCATCAGCGAATCTCTGGAAGGCGTGATCACGACGTGGAATCGAGGCGCCGAGCTGACCTTCGGGTACACCGCGGAAGAGACGGTGGGGCACCCAGTCACGATTCTGGCGTGGCCGGGCTATGAGGACGATATACGCGAGCTGCTGGCGCGAACCCGGACCGACGAAGTGGTGGAACATTACGAGACACTGCGGCGCCACAAGGACGGGCGTCGCCTCGTGGTGTCGCTGACGCTCTCTCCAGTGCGGGACGATGCAGGCAAGCTTATCGGAATCTCGAAGATCGCCCGCGACATTACCGAGCAGAAGGAGCATGAGGAGGTGTCGCGGCGGCAGGCGCAGCTGCTGGATCAGGCCTATGAGCCAATTCTTGTCCGGGACCATCAGGATCGAATCGTGTACTGGAACAAGGGCGCGGAGCGCCTGTACGGGTGGCCGGCGGCGGAAGCAAAAGGGCGCGTGAGTCACGATCTGCTGCAGACGAACTTCTCCGAACCGCTCGAGGAGATCAACCAGAAACTGGAACGGGACGGGCTCTGGGAAGGCGAGCTGATCCATGTAACGCGCAGCGGTCTTCGGTTGATGGTGTTGAGCCGCTGGATTCGTGAACTCGGCGTGGCCGAGTCGTACGTTCTGGAAACCAACGTTGACATGTCGGAGCGGCAGCAGAGGATTGCGCTGGAGGAGCAGGCGCGGATGGAACGCCGGTTCCGGCAACTGCTGGAAGCGGCCCCGGATGCGATTGTGGAAATATCGGCGGACGGGCAGATTGTGCTGGTGAACCGGGTGGCTGAAGAAATGTTCGGTTATTCGCGGGATGAGCTGCTGGGTCAGTCGGTCGATCTGCTGGTCCCGGACGCAGTGCGGCAACATCATCGCGGCTATCGAAACAGCTACCTGGATCATCCGCGGACGCGACCGATGGGCAGCGGCCTGGACCTGCACGGCAGGCGGCGGAATGGAACGCTGTTTCCGGTGGAGATCAGCCTGAGCCCCATCCACACCGAGGGCGGCGTGCACGTAACGGCGGTGATTCGCGACGTAACGGAGCGCAAGAGGGCGGAGCAGGAGGTGCGGCGGCTGCAACTGCAGTACACCGGCGAGCTGGAGGCGCGAAATCGTGAGATTGAGCGGGCGAACCGGCTGAAGAGCGAGTTTTTGGCCAGCATGAGCCACGAGCTGCGCACACCGCTGCACACGATCATCGGGTTTGCCGAGCTGCTGGCGGAGGGAAGCGAAGGCGCTCTGAGCGGGGCACAGAGCCGGTTCCTGGAGCATATCCGGCGGGATTCGGAGCATCTGCTTGAGCTGATCAACGATGTGCTGGATCTGAGCAGGATCGAAGCCGGACAGCTGGTCCTGAAGCGGGAAAAGTATCCACTGGAGCGAAGCGTGAATGAGGCCCTGGATGCGATCCGTCCAGGGGCAGCGGCGAAGGGGATTGCCATCGAAGAGTATGGCACCCGGAATCTGCTGGTGGATGCCGATCCGCTGCGAGTTAAGGAAATGCTCTACAACCTGCTGAGCAATGCGGTGAAGTTTACGCCGGAAGGTGGCAAGGTGTGGGTGGAGACCGCCGAGGATGGTGGGTTTGCGCGAACCACGGTGGGCGATACCGGGATCGGAATCTCCACCGAAGAGCAGGAGAACATCTTCGACAAGTTCTACCAGGTGGGAAATACGACGCGCGGGGTGCGGGAGGGCACCGGACTGGGACTTTCGATCACCAAGGAACTGGTGCAGAAGCATGGTGGATGGATGGAAGTGGAGAGCGCGCCGGGCAAAGGCAGCAGGTTTGTCTTTCGGCTTCCGTTAGCGGAAACCGACCTGTAGAATCATCTGTTTTCCCCGCAATACCGATCATCGGGCCACTCAGGGAGTTGAGCAGGAAGTATGCCGAGGCCTCCAGAGAAAGCCGTAATCCTGATCGCCGATGATCGGGCGAGCAGCCGTGAGCTGCTGCGCACCGTTTTGCAGCGCGCGGGATACGAAGTTCTGGAAGCCGAGGACGGTGTGCAGGCTCTGGCGCAGGCGCGGAACGGGCATCCGGACCTGATCCTGCTGGATCTGCAGATGCCCGGCCTGGACGGGTTCGGCGTGCTGGCGGAGCTGCGCGGTGACCCGCAATTTGCGGACCTGCCGGTGCTGGCGCTGACGGCCAGCGCCATGCGCGGGGATCGCGAAAAGATTCTGGGCGCGGGATTTACCGATTATCTGGCCAAGCCGGCCGGCCCTGAGGTGTTGCGGGAGACGGTGGCGCGGCTGTTGCGTTCGGACCCGCGTGGCTGACCTGTCGCGCAAGCCATTCAGAGTATCCCGTATTTCTTCATCTTGTAGCGCAGGGCATCGCGGCCGATGCCAAGGGCGCGGGCGGCCTGGGACTGATTCCCCTGGACCTTTTCAAGGGCGGTGAGGACCAGCTGGCGCTCGTGCTCCGCGAGGGAGGCATCCTCCTCGACGCCTGGCGTGGAACTCCAGGACCTGGGGTTCGGGAATGGCCCAGACGCAGTCGCGTGTGTCGGCGTCGGCGGGCCGATCAGGGCAGAGGGCAGGTCCGCTGCGTCGATTCCCTCGGTTTCCGCCATCATGCAGGCATGGCCGAGTACGTTTTCGAGCTCGCGCACATTCCCCGGCCACGAATGGCGTTCGAGCAGGAAGCGGGCGCGCGGCGTGAGGCCGCGTATGGTCTTGCCATACTGCTGCGCGAACTTCTCGATGAAGTGGCGGGTAAGGAGGGGAATGTCTTCCTGGCGCTCGGCGAGCGACGGGACGGGAATCTCGACCATAGCAAGGCGATAGTAGAGGTCCTCGCGGAACTGACGGTCGGCGACGGCCTGGCGGAGATTGCGGTGGGTGGCGGCGATGACGTGGACGTTGACCTTGCGGATTTGCAGGGAACCGACGCGCTGGATCTCCTGGTTCTGCAAGGCACGAAGCAACTTGGCCTGGGTTGCCAGGGGCATGTCGCCGATTTCGTCGAGAAACAGGGTGCCTTCGCTGGCAGCTTCAAAGAGGCCAGGTTTGTCGCGATCAGCCCCCGTGAAGGCACCACGGACGTGGCCGAAAAGTTCGCTTTCGAAGAGCGTCTCGACGACGGCCGAACAGTTGAGGACCACGTACTGACCCTTGACGCCGCTGCGCGTGTGCAGAGCGCGGGCGATGAGGTCCTTGCCGGTGCCGGTGGCTCCCTGGATGAGCGCGGAGCGGTAGTGCGGAGCGATGCGACGGATGCGCGCGAACAGCTCTGCCATGCGCGGGCTGGAGCCGATGAGACCCTCGAATTCGGCGTCGGAGCCGGCCGCCTGGCGGCGCTCGGCCTCGGCGATGAGGCGGCCGACGCGCTCGCGCAGCACGGTCAGGCGGATAGGCTTTTCGAGGTAATCGGCGGCGCCGCTGCGGATGGCCTCTACGGCGGTTTCGGTGGTGTAGTGAGCCGTCATGAGGACGACGTCGGTGGCCGGAGCGATTGCCATAATCCGCTTCAGGACGTCGAGGCCGGTCATCTCGGGCATCACGAGATCGGTGAGGACCAGCTGAGGCTGGTGCTCTTCGACCAGAGCGAGCGCCTGGCTGGGACGTGAGGCGGTATAGATGCTGACGCCTTCGCGGGCGAGTGCGGTGGAGAGCAGTTCCAGACTGCCGGGGTTATCGTCCAGAATGACGATGGAGATGGCCATAGTCCAGCGCGATCGAGAGGCTTTTGGGAAATCTTTCTGCCATCGTAGCAGCTTGACGGAGGACAGCGGGGAGATCTGTCCGGCGGTTCGGGCTAGACTGAAGAGGTGGCCCGGAATTTGTATATCGTAGCAGGCGTGCTGCTGGGGTTTGCGGTCCTTTCGTTTGTGATGGCGCTGACCTCGACCCACTTCCAGCCGGCGCTGCCGGCGAACGGCACATTATGGAAGACGACGGCGCTGTTTCTGACCCTGTGTGGACTGCTCGCCGCGCTGCTGGGCATGATGACCGCGATCTTTGAGCAGGTGGACCGGCGCAATGAGGAGCGGAAACTGGCCCACAGGCGCAAACACGGAACCGGGCAGCATAACCGATAGAATAAGAGCAGCCGGATTGCCGGCGAGGAAAGAATCAGCCGAACTATGTTTGAAGTAACCGTGGAGCGCGGGTTTTCATCGGGGCACTATCTCCGGAACTATAAAGGGAAGTGCGAAAATCCGCATGGTCATAACTACAAGGTACGAATCACGCTGTGTGGCGAGGCGCTGGACGCGGCGGGACTGCTGCTGGACTTTCGCGACCTGAAGCACGTGATGCGGCCGGTGATCGATCGAATCGATCATCAGATGCTGAACGACCTGGAGCCGTTCACGGAGATCAACCCTTCGGCGGAAAATCTGGCGCAGTATTTCTATCAGCAGACAAATGACCAGCTGCGCAACATGACTGGTGGGCGGGTGCGGGTGAAGGACTGCACGATTTACGAGACGGACACGACAACCGCGACGTACTACGAGTAGCGACTCTTGTATCTCATCGAAATCTACAAATCGGTCCAGGGCGAGTCTAGCTTCGCCGGGCTGCCCTGCATCTTTGTGCGGCTGGCGGGGTGCAACCTGCGCTGCGCGTGGTGCGACTCCGAATACACCTTTACCGGAGGCACGAAGATGACCGCGGACGAGGTGGTCGCGGAGATCGAGAAGCTGGCGCCGGTGAAGCTCATTGAGTTCACAGGCGGTGAGCCGTTGCTGCAGGAACGCGAGGTGATTCCGCTCATGGAGCGGCTGCTGGGTGCCGGATTCGAGCTGATGATTGAAACCAGCGGAGAGCGTCCGCTCGAGCGAGTTCCGCGAGCGGTGCACAAAATCGTGGATGTGAAATGTCCTGCATCCGGCGAGGCCGGGAGCTTTCGCCTGAACAACCTTAACTGCCTGTCGGAGCGGGATGAGGTGAAGTTCGTGATCGCAGACCGGGCGGACTACGAGTTTGCCCGGGCTTTCCTTCGGGAGCACCGGCTGGAGACACGGGCCGGACAAGTGCTGCTGTCGCCGGCCTTCACGAAAACCCCGATGCCGGAACGGACCACGAAGAATGCCCTGCTTGATCCACGCGAACTGGTGGAGTGGATGCTGGCCGACGGGCTCGCCGCACGAGTGAGCCTGCAGATCCACAAATACATCTGGGAGCCACAGAAGAAGGGCGTTTGAGGGCCACACTCCAGAGGACGCGAGAGCACAAAAGGTTACAGGAGGGCGCGCTGCTCAGTGCTGTGCGTTGAGATATTTGTTGAAGGGGATCTCAAACAGGAAAAGCTGTTGGCCGTCGGCGTTTCGCAGCTCGCGCAGGACCAGCTTGGCATTGCGCAGAGGCGTGTCGCCAAGCCCGTCCACGTCGTAGAAGAGGAAACCGTCGTGGGTGGTGTGGGGTTCCACTACCAGCGCGGAGTACTCCCACTGGTCGAAGTCGGCTTCGATTTTACTGTCCGAGTCCTTGCCTTTGGTATGAATCTTAATGGGACCGACGGGGATGTCTCTGCCGCGGCTGTCTTTGGCGCTCACGCGGCGCTCCACGTCTTCCGGTTCGGCTGCGGGAATTCGGTCACCGTTGGCGCTGATGAAGAAGATGCGCGCGTCGCGCAGGGAGATGGGGCGATCGCCATTATTGGTGACGATGATGCGGATGGGCAAAAAGCGATACTTCAGGAAGTCCACGGTGAAGATTTTGCAATCCTGGGCCTTATCGAAGGGGATGGCGGCGATGGCGACCTGCTCTTTGACGTGGTTATCGACGGCGGGATAATCGGTGGCGGCTTTGGCGGGAGGCAGATCGGCGGCAAGGAGTGGAAGAGCTGAGGCGGCGAGTAAAACGGAGAGAATCCAGCGGATGGCTCGCGGGCAGGAGCGAGGCGGGCGTGCGCGCATGGAGACCATTATCCTCTTGCCTTATGACATGCGGAAGGCGAGATTGGTAAGCGGATGCTGATCCTGTACAGCCTGGCGCTGCTGCTGGTTCTGGTGGTGGGCAGTCCCTGGTGGCTGCTGCGTATGACGACGAGCGGCAAGTATCGCGAGGGCCTGGCGGAGCGGCTGGGGCGAGTGCCGAAGCGGGTTCGCGGACGGCTGGGCGCGGAGCAGCGAATCTGGATTCATGCAGTCTCAGTGGGTGAGGTGCTGGCGGCGAGCCGGTTGATCGAAGAACTGGAGCGGCGTCTTGCTGAAGCTGCGAGTGGAGTGGATTCGCCTTCCTGGCGGATCATGATTTCGACAACGACGCGGACCGGACAAACCCTGGCGCGGGAGCGATTTGGTGGTGAACGAGTCTTTTATTTCCCTTTGGATTTTGCCTGGGCAGTGCGAGCGTGGCTGCGGGCCGTGCGTCCG
>DASXFH010000257.1:0-10537 GCA_036489655.1 Acidobacteriaceae bacterium
CTTCGCTGGTGACGTTGTCGATCGACAGCATGGGCCGCGAGTGCGCCACTTTGGGGAAGCCTTCCTTCGGCTTGCCGCCCACCCGCTGCGTGGGCGAGTCGGGCGTGACCAGGCTGGGGTGCTCGCGCTCCAGCCGCTGCAGCTCGCGCATTAGGTCGTCGAACTCGGCGTCGGAGATCGCCGGCTGGTCGAGCACGTAATACAGCCGCTCGTGGTGACGGATTTTGTCGCGCAGGGCGGCGATCTTTTTGGCGGCGTCGAATTCGGCGGTTGAGGCAGTGTGGCTCACGCCTCTCAGGATAATCGGGCCGGGGCAGGGATGGGCAGGGCTTTGACTACGGTCTGCGATCAGTCGCGGCGATCTGAAGAATTCGGATTGATGCCGTACCACGTACCGACACTCCGCAGAACCTGGAAACGCGTGAAGGAGGTGCGATCGGCCAGATTCTCCGCACGATGACGGTCGAGATGGTGCCGGTGGACTCCGGGACCATAGGAGAAGGCGCGGATCGCTGCGTCGTTGCGCCAGAAAGTAACCGTCAAAGGATCGAGGGCCAGCACACCGGGAAAGAAGAAGGACTGCTGCGAGTGGAGGCCGGGAACCGCCGTCATCGAAGCGCGAATGGCGAGGACGCCCGTGGAGAATTCCCGGACGCGGTTCATGTCGAGCTGGTCCCCAACCGTCCAGCCGGAGGTTGTCATGGAAACGAAAGGCGCATCCGGCGAGGGACAGGCGGCGAGCCTTCCAAAAAGCTGGCCGGGCTGCGTGCGGTTCAGATAGTTGGCTTCGCCTTTGTGCCGGTAGGGCTGAAGAACGGCGCCATAAAGTTCGCTTGCCTCGCTCATCCAGGGAACCCGGACGAGCTGGTCCTCGAGAAATCGATCCGCTGAAGACTCATTCTCATGCAGGCCGAGCATGAGGTAGATGAAGGCACGCTGGGAGGCCGGATCCGTGCCTGCCGCGCGCGTGTCGGCGGCGACGGCGCAGAACATCAACCCGGGCTGAGGCCCAGGAGAAGGGTCGCCGCCCGAGCGGAGATCGTCAAATCGCGCCAGGTACAGCGTCGCAAATGAGGCTGGATCCACTGCGGCACAATACCACGCGGGCAACGGCAAGCGACAGAGCTTTCGTTCGCGGAGTCGGACAGCGAACTTGTTGTCGTGGTCGAGGAGAGGACGTTGGCCGCTATAATCCGTGACGATGGAAAAGCATGTCCTGGATGAGTTGAAGCGGCGCAATCGGCTGGCGGAAGAAGGCGGCGGCGCGGAGCGGCGGGCCAAACAGCATAAGGAAGGCAAGCTGGGTGCGCGGGAGCGGATCGCTCTGCTGCTGGATGAGGGCACGTTCGAGGAGACGGACCGGTTCGTGACGCATCGCGCCACCGATTTTGGGATGGCGGAGAAGCGGATTCCGGGCGATGGGATCGTGACCGGCTATGGGCAGATCGATGGGCGGACGGTGTTCGTCTTTGCGCAGGACTTTACGGTATTTGGAGGGTCGCTGTCGGAGGCGAACGCGGGCAAAATCGTCAAGCTGATGGAGACCGCCATGCGGGTGGGTGCGCCGCTGATCGGGCTCAACGATTCCGGGGGCGCGCGCATTCAGGAAGGCGTGGTGTCGCTGGCCGGGTACGCGGACATCTTTTTGCGCAACACCCTGGCCAGCGGGGTGATCCCGCAGATATCGGCGATTCTGGGGCCGTGCGCGGGTGGCGCGGTGTATTCGCCGGCGATTACGGATTTCATTCTGATGGTGGACAAGACCTCGTACATGTTCGTGACTGGTCCCGACGTGATCAAGACCGTGACCCACGAAGAAGTAACCAAGGAAGCGCTGGGCGGGGCGACGACGCACAACGAGGTGTCAGGTGTCGCGCATTTTATGGCGCACGACGATGCCGAATGCCTGGCGATGATCCGCGAGTTGCTGAGTTTTCTGCCGTCGAACAACATGGACGATCCGCCGCGGCGGCCGTGCTCGGATCCGGTGGACCGCGGGGATCGGGAACTGGACAACCTGGTCCCGACCGAATCGAACCTGCCGTACGACGTCAAGGAAGTGATCGATCGCATCGTGGACGATGGCTATTTCTTCGAGGTGCACGAGCACTTCGCGAAGAACATGGTGGTGGGTTTTGCGCGCATGAACGGGCGGCCGGTGGGCATCGTGGCGAATCAGCCCGCGTTCCTGGCGGGGGTTCTGGATAATCACGCCAGCGTGAAGGGGGCCCGTTTCGTGCGCTTCTGCGATGCGTTCAACATTCCCCTGATCACGCTGGAGGATGTGCCGGGGTTTCTGCCCGGGACGCAGCAGGAGTATGGCGGCATCATTCGCAACGGGGCGAAGCTGCTGTTTGCGTTTGCCGAGGCGACGGTGCCGAAGATTCTGGTGATCACGCGCAAGGCGTACGGCGGGGCTTACTGCGTGATGAGTTCCAAGCACATTCGCACCGATGTGAATCTGGCGTGGCCGACGGCGGAGATTGCAGTGATGGGGCCGGAGGGCGCGGTGAACATCGTCTACGGGCGCGAGCTGGCCGCGGCGATGCGGGAGGCAGAAGCGAAAGAAGGCAAGCTGAGTGAGGATCGGCGCGCGGAGGTTCTGGCGGAGGCGAAGGCGGCCAGGGTGCACGAGTTTCGCGAGCAGTTTGCGAATCCCTATGTAGCGGCGGAGCGGGGCTACGTGGATGCGGTGATTTTGCCCCATGAAACGCGGCGGCGGCTGATTGCTGCTCTGGAGATGCTGGACGGGAAGCGGGATAAGAATCCGCCGAAAAAGCACGGGAATATTCCGTTGTAGGGAGCCTTAGTTCGGCACAAGGCAGCTGGAAAGCGGTTGCGAGATGCGGCGGCGCAGCAAATGGGCTGCGATGAGGTGATGGCGATGATGCCGGTGAGTGTGGAGACGGCGGAGCATTACATCTGGGGCGAGCAGCAGGGTGTGGCCTGCGACGGCTGGCATCTGGTGCGGTCCGAGGGATTGAGTGTGATCGAAGAACGGATGCCGCCGGGCGCGCGCGAGGAGCGGCATTTCCATGCCCGGGCCCGGCAATTCTTCTACGTGCTGGAAGGCGAGCTGACGCTCGAAGTGGACGGCCGCGAGCACGGGCTGGGCGCGGGGCAGGGCATGGAAGTGCCTCCGGGCGCAGCGCACCAGGTAGTGAACGCGGCGCGGGAAGACGTGCGCTTTCTGGTGATTTCTTCGCCGCCTAGCCACGGGGACCGAAATACAGGCAACAGGGAATAGGCAACAGGCACAAAACTTGTGCGGCGCTGGCTGGCAGCCGAGCGGCGAAGCCTTTCATCGAAGTGATGTAGGATGACCGAACAACTCAGGAGGTCCCTGCGATGAGTTCCCCCACTCAGAAGCGTATTGTCCTGCCTCGTTCCGAACGCGCGGTTCCCGCGAACGCGAGTCAGATTGGACCTACCCAGCCACAGCAGGTGATCAGTGTTTCACTGATCGTGCGGCGCAGGAATCCCCTGGACCTGCGCGCGCTGGGAGGCCGGCATATCTCCCGGGAGGAATTTGACGCGCGCTACGCGGCCGACCCGGCGGACTTTGAAGCGCTGCGAGGGTTTGCTCACCAGCATGGCCTGACGGTGGACGAGGCAGCCTCCAGCCTGTCGCGGCGGACCCTGGTGGTGCGTGGCCCAGCCGCCGCGATGGAGAAGGCTTTTGGCGTCCAGTTGCACGATTATGAGGAAGCGGCGACGGCCGGGCGACCCAGGCACCGCTTTCACGGATTCACGGGACCGGTCTCTCTGCCGGAGACCCATGCCGCGCTGGTTGAAGCTGTGTTGGGACTGGATGCGCGGCCGATCGCCAGAGCCCACTGCCGGTTTTTGAAGGATCTGAAAAAGAAAAAGTCCAGCGCGTCGGTTCAGCCGCAGCCGTTCAGTCCGCCCCAGGTCGCGCGGCTCTATGGATTTCCCACTGGCGTGAATGGGGCCGGGGAGACAATCGGCATTTTGGAGCTCGGCGGCGGCTACAACACCAGCGACATCAATACGTATTTTCAGGGGCTGGGGCTGACCCCGCCCACAGTCGTGGCGGTTTCAGTGGATGGCGGCACGAATGCGCCGGGAGATCCCAACGGCGCCGATGGCGAGGTGGCGCTCGATATTCAGGTGGCGGGGACGATTGCGTCCGGTGCGCGGATGGCCGTGTACTTTGCGCCTAACAGCGATCAGGGATTTATCGACGCGATTACGACGGCGGTGCACGACACGACGAACACGCCTTCGGTGCTCTCGATCAGCTGGGGTGGGCCGGAGTCGGGCTGGACACAGTCGTCGATGACCGCGCTGGACAATGCCTGCCAGTCGGCGGTGGCGCTGGGGGTCACGATCACGGTGGCCTCGGGCGATAACGGCTCAACCGATGGAGTGAGCGACGGCCAGAATCATGTGGACTTTCCGGCCTCGAGTCCGCATGTGCTGGCGTGTGGCGGGACGGAGTTGATCGGGTCGGGCTCGACCATTACCGAAGAGATTGTCTGGGACGATCTGGCCAGCCAGGGCGGCGCGACCGGGGGCGGCTACAGCACCGTGTTTCCCTTGCCCTCATGGCAAAGCGGCATGCAGGGGAGCGGGCGCGGCGTGCCGGATGTGTCGGGGAACGCGGCGCCGGAAAGCGGCTACAACATCCTGGTCGACGGCCAGCAGGAGGTGGTGGGGGGAACCAGCGCGGTGGCTCCGCTGTGGGCGGCGCTGGTGGCGCTCATCAATCAGCAGAAAGGCTCGCCTGTGGGATTTATGAATCCGACGCTCTACGCCGACAAGAGCGACTTCCGCGACATAACGCAGGGGAACAATGGCGGATTCAAAGCAGGACCCGGCTGGGATGCGTGCACCGGGCTGGGCTCACCGAATGGACAGGCGATCTTGAAGCAGGGAACAACAGAAAACAGGGAATAGGCAACAGAAGAGCTACGGCTCCTCGTGTTCTCGGATCGCGCCCCTGAGGCCGCCTCAGTAGACCTCGCGGTGGAAGAGGTCGTCCTTTTCTTTGCAGGGCGAGCATCGGCAACCGACAGCGCAGCCGACGAGAGCGGCTACGCCCAGGGTGATGAGAAGGGCCGGCAGATAGCTGCTCAGGTGCGACAGATGAGCGAGCAAATCATGCATTTTCAGGAACCACATAAGTTAACACCCGCAAGTGGGACACCTGAACGCACGTTCAGGTTTGCTTCATGGAGGAGAAGACGTTCATAATCGCAAAAAGACGGGTGTGGGGAAATGGCTTTTTAGGTGGATTTCCACGGTAACTTTGGGAAAGTACCCCATCGGAATGACGAGCGCCCCTGTCCTGAGTCGAGATATTTTCATTGCAAGATAGTGAAAATTATAGACTTCATCGTTTAAAAAAGCGCATCAACCCTGTGGCCGGCAAGTCCGGGGCAACCCATTTGCGCGACCCATCTTGGAACTGGATGAGGGCCTCAGCGGCCCGATAGCCGCTGCGCGCTGCTCCCTCCATCGTTGCCGGCCATCCGGTGGCGGTCCAGTCGCCGGCGAGAAAAATACCCGGCCACGGACTTACGGCGGAGGGGCGAACCGAGTCAAGGAGGGGGCGAACGGAGTAGGTTGCCCGCACCTCTTTCACGACGGCTGCCTTGAGCAGGCTGGCGGTTTTGACGGCCGGAAAGAACTGCGCGAGTTCGCCCAGAGCCAGGTCAATGATGGCCTGGCGCTGCATGGGGACGAGCGTGCGCGAGGCGCTGACAACCAGCTCCAGATAGCTGCCTTCGCCGCCGCGGTGGGCGGGCTGCAGGCGCGACTTGTTGAACATCCACTGAATGGTGGTGTCGAGAAGGACGGCATGGTCGAGGTCCGTGACTTCGCGATCGAACCAGAGGTGGATCCCGGTGATGGGTGAGTGCTCGAACTGCGTGAGCTGCGCAGCGAGGTTGTTCTTGCCTGGCGCGTCGGGCAGGACCGTCAATAAATCGGCCATGGCTTCAAACGAGAGGGCAAGAACCACGGCATCCGAGATGAAACTGCGCGTGCCGCTCATGGAGAGCCACCCTTTGCCGTGGGGCAGGATGCCGTCGACCGGGGTGCGGAGAGCCACCTGGCCACCGCGCGCCTCGATATAACCAACGGCGCGATTGTAGAGCTCGCTGAGCGGAATGCCCGGAATGCCCATGCGGCCGGACTGCGGCGACATCAGGAAAGACTCGCGAAAAACCTTGGCGGCGTAATGAACGGAGACGCGGTCGAGGTCCTCGTTGAGAGCCGAGACCAGAACCGGCTTCCAGAAGCGGTCGATGGCGCGCTGGGTTTGTCCGTGGCGGCGAAGCCAGTGGAGGAAATCTTCGCTTGTATCTGGTGGAAGACCGGGCATGAAGGCGGCGAGGCCGCGCGCGATCGCCACTTTGTCAGCGAGGGAAAACGCTGGTGCGCGCAGAAAGGCGAGCGTGGAGTGAAAGGGTGCAGGCAGCCAGCCCGGCTCGATCACGCTGGTCGTAGAGCGGGATTTTGGGCCGTCGGGGGTAAGAAACGTGAAGCGGTCGTACCAGCGGATCGCGTCGGAAACGCCCAGGCGGCGATAAAGGTCGATGAGACTGGTGCAGCGTCCGATGAGAACGTGCTGGCAGTTGTCGATAATCTCGCCGGTTCCGGGATGCTCATAGGAAGAGGCGCGTCCGCCGAGATAGGGGCGGCGCTCAAGAAGCTGCACGCGGAGGCCTGCGTCGGCCAGAGCGCAGGCTGCCGAGATGCCGGCGATGCCTCCGCCAACGATGGTGACGGTTTCAGGCATGCTGGCTCGCACCTCCGGTCAGGCGATTGAAGAGGATCCGGACGAGGCCTCGAAAAAGAATGCTGAGGCGAGTGGTCACGGGAACGGAGACGCGCTCGGAGAAGACGTCGAACCCGCGGCGTTCGATGCGGCGCAACAGGCGGTGGTAGATGGTAATGAGAACCCAGAGGGCGGGGCGGGCGTCCGGCGAGATGAGCGGCAGCAATTGACGGCCGGAAGCGTAGTAGTCCTCAGCGCGTTTGGCCACGCTCTCAAGCAGCTCGCGCTGGTTGAGGGTCATATGAGAGCCGTCACGGAGAGTGGCCAGTTCGTGAATGCTGACGTTGTGGCGGTCGAGTTCATCGAGAGGGAGATAGATGCGGCCGCGTTCCGCATCCTCGCGGACGTCGCGGAGAATGTTGGTGAGCTGGAAGGCGACGCCGGTATCTTCGGCAAGCTTCTCGGCGCGGGGATCGGAGTAGCCGAAGATGCGGATGCAGACCAGTCCAACGACTGAGGCGACGTAGTAGCAGTAGCGGCGGAGATCCTCGAAGGTGGCGTAGGTATCCCAGGGGCGAGCTTCCGGCGATTCGTCGAAGGCCGCCTTTTCGTCCAGCGTTGTGTCCAGATCCATGGCGGTGCCGTGAACCAGCTGGTCGAGCAGATCCGTGGAAATGGCGAACCGCCGGCGGGTATCGTCCAGGGCGAGGAAGACGGGATCGGTGGTTTCAGCGCCGGCCGCGGCGCGATGCCAGGCGTCGAGCCAGCCGTCGAGGTCCGCACGGCGCTGGCCGCGCGTGCGCGATTCGTCGTCGGAGAGGTCGTCGGCGTGGCGCATGAAGGCGTAGACGGCGCAGATGGCATCCCGTTTGGGTTTAGGCAGCGCCAGGAAGGCGTAATAGAAGTTCTTCGCCTGGCGGCGGGCGATCTGCGTGCAGGTTCGGTAGGCCGCAGCAAGTTGAGCGTCTGAAACCCGATCCTGCCGGGGACCAGGCTCGGGGAGTGTCAAGCTGCGCTCCTCGTAAAGGCTTTCCGGGTGAGGGCGCGCAGCAGCAGGGCAAGTTTGCGCTGCTGCGAGATGACCGGGCGCTCGCGAAGAACGTTGTACTTCTGGCGCCGGATAGCGCGGAGAGTCTCCATGCCGCCGCGAGAGAAGAGGTCGATGTCGAGGGCCAGCTCCGGATCGACCTTGTCGATGAGCGGCAGCCCGGCCTGAAAGAGGTCCCAGGCGTAATCCACCTCGTACTGCATCAGCCGGTGGAACTCCGGCGTGAAGTGGCGAGCGGCGATGCTGATCTCGTCCGCGTGAAAGCGATCCATATCTTCCTGGGGAAGGTAGACGCGGCCTTTGGTATAGTCCACGCGAACATCCTGCCAGAAATTGGCCAGCTGCAGGGCGGTGCAGGTTTTGTCCGAGAGCGCGAAACGGTCCTCATCGCGGTAGCCGCAGGCGTACAGCACAATGCGGCCCACGGGATTGGCGGAGTAGCGGCAGTAGTCCAGAACGTCGGCCATGGTGGCGAAGCGGGCGACGGTCTGGTCCTGTCGGAAGGCGACCAGCAGGTCGGCGAAGGGCTCCTTCGGGATTTCGCAGGCGCGGACGGTTTCCGCCAGCGCGACAAAGACGGGGTGACGGACTTCGCCGCGATAGCAGGCGTCCAGCTCGGCGCCCCACAGGTCGAGCAGAGCCAGCGACGCGTCACGGTCGCCCACCTCGTCGCCAAGGTCGTCGGAGACGCGGCAGTAGGCGTAAATGGCGTGGAAATGCGGGCGCAGCCGCTTCGGCAAAAACCACGAGGCGACGTGGAAATTTTCGTAGTGGGTGTCAGCCAGATGGCGGCACCAGGCGCGAGCTTCTTCCAGAGTGGGCGCAGTCGCCGGGATGCGGTACTCGGGCGGGAGCGCCGACCATCCCTTTTCAACCAAGTCATGCTGTGCGCTGTCGACGGACATTGCCGGTTCAGGGGATGATGGCGGTTTTAATATCGCCGGCACGGTTCATGAGGCGGCGGAAGACACGGTTCAGCTCCGACAGCGGTGCGCGGCTGGTGATGGTGTCGCTGCAGCGGAACTTTCCGCTGACGATCAGGTCGAAGGCTTTGCGGGCTGCCGCGGGCGTGTGGTGGAAGCTGGCGCGCAGGGTGATGTTGTTGTAGTGAAGCCGATTCGTGTCCAGCTCGACCTTGGTGCCGGCTGCGCAGCCGCCGAAGAAATTGACGGTGCCTCCTTTGCGAACCATGTCCACGCCCCACTGCCAGGCTGTCGGCGTGGCGACCGCGTCAATGGCAAGATCGGCGCCCCTGCGATGAGGAGTGAGAGCGCGGACGGCGGCGATGGGATCGCTGGTTTTGGTGATCTGAACGACGTCGGAGGCGCCAAAGCGGCGGGCGGCAGCCACCTGTTCATCGCGCTTGACGACAGCAATAACGTGGAGCCCGTAAAGCTCAGCCACGCGCATGAACATCAGGCCGATGGGACCTGCGCCGATGACGGCAATCGTGTCGCCGGATTGCGGCCGGCATTCGTCCAGACCGCGGACCACGCAGGCCAGAGCTTCCGTGAGAGCCGCGTGCTCGAAGGGGATGCCGGTGGGAATGCGGAGTGTGTTGCGCTCGACAATCTGTGCGGGAATGTGGAGAAACTCCGCGTAGGCGCCGTTATTGAAGATGAGGTTATCGCACAGGTTTTCCTGGTCGCGCAGGCAGTAGTAGCACTCGCCGCAGGGAGCGGAATTGAGAGCGACGACGCGATCCCCGGGCTGGAAGGCCGTGACGCCCCGGCCCGCCTGATGCACAGTGCCGGCCAGTTCGTGCCCAAAGGGGATGGGCGGCTTGAGCATGCGGGCGTGATAGCCGCGCCGATAGACCTTCAGATCGGTGCCGCAGGTGAGCGCGGCGTGGACACGGACAACGATTTCCCCAGCGCCGGCGCGAGGCATCGGGACCTGTTCAATACGCAGGTCTTCGCGCCCGTGTAGCACGGCGGCTGTCATATGCGCTGCCATCTTTACCTATTGTCTCAAATTATGGCTGAATAAACACTTTCATGGATTGCGGACCTGGGTTCGAGGCTACCTGGATGGCCTCCACGGCGTCTTCCAGCGAGAAGCGATGGGAGATGAGGCGTGTCAGGTCAAAGTCGTTGCGATAGCCGCCGAAAACCAGATCCGTGACTTCGCCGTTGAGCTCGAACGACGAACTGTAGGAGCCGACCAGCGACTTTTCGTCCATGCAAACGACCGCGGGATCGAAGATGGCCTCGCCGTGCTGCGTGGCAGCGAAGAGCAGAATCCGGCCACCCGGGCGGGCGGCGTCCATGGCGGTGCGAATCAGTGAGTTGCCGCCGACAGCGAGGATGACTGCATCGGCGCCGCGGCCTTCGCTGGCGGCATGGGCGGCGGTCACCACATCTTCTTTGCTGGCGTCGATGGGGTGCTCGAGCCCATAGTGCGCCGCGATGGCGTGACGGGCCGGGTAGAGGTCGGAGGTGAGGACTTTGGCGCCGGTGCGGGCGGCGATTGACGCCAGCAGGATGCCGATGGGTCCCTGTCCGATGACCAGGACAGTCTCGTCAGGGGCGAGGTTGAGGTTGCGGATGGCTTTGTAAGTGGTATTCACCGGCTCGACAAAGGCAGCCTGCTCAAAGGGAACGCCGTCAGGCACCTTGACGAGGCCGCGGTTGACGATCCACGGCATCACGCGCACGTACTCGGCAAACCCGCCGCCGGAGGGCTCAAAGCCGGCGGTGCAGCCCACCCGCTTGTAGTCATTGCACTGGGCGAAGGTCTTTTTG
>DASXFH010000301.1:0-13091 GCA_036489655.1 Acidobacteriaceae bacterium
CGTAGTGCCTGCGGTGGCGACGAGCATGAAGGGCGCTTTGCCGGCGGCGCGGTCTTCGGCGATGGCGGCGCGGAGGGTATCGGGCTTCATGCGAAGAGCTTCGTCGACTTCGATGGTGTGGAGCGCGGCGGAGCCGAGTCCAGAAGCGCGGGCGGCTTTGAGGAAGGAGTGATGGCTTTCGGCGGAGGCGTAGAAGACGGGATCGGCGGGCAGAGAGCGCAGGCCGGAGACGGCCAGCTGCGGCCAGCGATCAGCGAGAGCGGCGAGGACTGCGGTCTGGTTGGCTTCAGCGCCGCCCGAGGTGAAGACGCCATCGGCGGAGTCGCGCGGCCAGCCGAATTTTTCGGCGAGCGAGCGGATCAGGTGAAGTTCCATTTCCGAGGCGAGGGGGCTGTGGCTCCACGCGGCGAGTTGGGGATTAAAAGCGGCGACGAGCGCGTCCGCGGCGATGCTCATCGTGGTGGAGGCTGGGTTAAAGAGACCGTAATAACGCGGGTGCGGCGTGTGAACCTGGTCGCGGGAGAGCACGGCGGCAAAATGGCGCAGGGTCTCGCCGGGTGCCGTGGGGCGATCGAAGTCAAAGGACTCGGCGACTGAGCGGATGCGGGCTGCGTCGAGCTGAGGCGAGACGGGCAGGTCTTCAACCCGGGTGAGGTAGGCCTCGATGATGTCGGTGAGAGCTTCCCAAAGGGCCGAGCGCGCTTCAGGGTCGAGGAGGAGGATATCGGCGGCGGTAGCGGAATTGTGATTTTCAGGCATAAGGCAGAAAGTGAAGCAGACACCATTGTCGCCGGGGAGCGGGGGCGAGGGCGCAGGGAGCGCGCCCTGGTGAAGAATTTGTTGTCAGCCTTCAGGAGGATCGCCGTGACACGGGGAGCAACCAGGGTCGGCGGAAGATCCGGCGTGTGCTGGCCGAAGAAGGCTTACCTTCGTACCGTCGCAACCCCACTTTTCCCTTGCGCTAAGAATTTCGCTTTGCTCAGGGCTGGGGCTGTGCGGAGGCACTCTGCGGTTGGGACCTGGGGATGGCATGGAGAGCGTCGAGGACGATGCCGGGGGTGAGGACTTCGGGCAGGACGTGGGGGGAGGCCGAGGGGTCGGCGGGATAGAGGACGTAGGTGGGAACGCCGCTGCGTCCCAGGGAGGCTAATTCCTCGGTGATGCCGGGATCCTGGTTGGTCCAGTCGGCGCGGAGGAGGGTGGCGCCGGACTCGCGGAGGCGCTGCTGAACGTCGGAGCGGTCGAGGATGAGACGCTCGTTGACCTGGCAGGAGAGGCACCAGCTCGCGGTGAAGTCGATGAAGACAGGGCGGTGCTGGGCGCGCAGTTCGGCCAGGCGGGCGGGGGTGAAGGGCTCCCAGGCAGAGCCGGGAGCCGGGAGCTGGGAACCGTTGCTCGCAGTGGCGGTGATGTCGAATCGAGTGGGTGCAGGCATCGCGTGGAGGATTGAAACGGGAATGGCGATGCCGGCGGCGATAATGAGGGCCGCAATAACGGCCGGGGCGGTGCGGCCGGGCCAGCGTCCGAGGAACCATCCTGCGATGGCGAGGAGGAGGAAGGCGGCGAGGAGGGCCATGAGCGAGAGGCCGGTTCCGGCGACGCGCGTGTAGACCCAGACGAGCCAGATGACCGTCCCGAAGATGGGGACGGAGACGGCCTGCTTGAGGATTTCCATCCACGCGCCGGGTTTGGGCAGCAGACGCGCCCATCCGGGGAAGTAGGCGAGAAGCAGGTAGGGGATGGCGAGTCCCAGGGCGAGGGCGGTGAAGACGATGAAGCTGACGATGGCCGAGTGGGAGAGTGCGTAACCGATGGCGGCTCCCATGAAGGGCGCGGTGCAGGGGGTGGCGACCACCATGGCGAGGACGCCGGTGAAGAAGCTGCCGGCGTAGCCCTGTTTCTGCGCGAGGGATCCGCCGGCGCTGGTGAGGGAGAGGCCGATCTCGAATTGTCCGGCAAGGGCGAGGCCGAGGAAGAAGAGGAGCATCGCCATGAGGGCGACGAAGATGGGGGACTGGAACTGGAATCCCCAGCCCAGCTGGCGGCCGGCGGCGCGGAGGATGAGCAGGACGGCGACGACGATCCAGAAGGAGAAGAGGATGCCGAGGGTGTAGACCCATCCATGCGCGCGGAGGCGGTGGCGTTCATGCTGGCCGGACTGGACCAGCGCGAGTCCTTTAATGAAGAGGACGGGAAAGACGCAGGGCATCAGGTTGAGGAGCATGCCGCCGAGGAAGGCGAGGCCCGCGATGCCGGCGAGATCGGCGGCCGAGGTGGAGGCGGCGGTGGTCGCGGTCAGTGCGCCAGGGGTTGCGTGGATGAGGAAGGCCGCGCCGCCGGGAAGTTCGAGGAGGCCATTGAGTTCGGCGGGCGGGCTGGTGAGGGATGGATCTCTTGCGAGGGTGAGCTGAATGCCGTTGGGCAAGGGCCTGGAGGGCTGGGGCGCGGCGTTGGCCAGGATGTTCTGATCGAGCGGGAAGAACTGCGCAGAGACGATGCGGCTGCCGGTGGCGACGTCGAGGACGAGGCCTTTGGGGGTGGAGCGGAAGTGGGCAGCGTCCGAGGCGGGCAGCAGCTGCGGGAGCTGATCGCGGAAGCGGTCGATGAGGGATTGTGCGGTCGGGTCTGTGGTGGGGAGCGAGGTGGCTTTGGTGAGAGCGGTGCGGGTGACAGCGAGATCGCCTTTGCCAGGGATGCAGACTTCGCGGCAGACGAGCCAGGAGACGTGGGCGGCGAGAGTCGCGTTAGGGGCGGAGGGATGGAAGTCCGCGGCTACGTGTATGGCGACGGGGAAGACGACCTGGTTCTCGTAGCCGAAGTCCATGAGGGGTCCGAGAGGCAGACGCTTCGGCGGCGGAAACTGGAGGGAATCCGCGGTGACGCCGGAGGGAAGATGCCACTGAGCTTTAGGGGGCTCGCCGGAGTCGCCGGCGTTGATCCAGTAGACGTGCCAGCCGGGCTCCATACGGAAGTCGAGGCCGGCGGTGAAAGACTCTCCCGGGTAGAGTTGGGCGGGCGGGACGAGGAGCGTGACGGTGAGATGGGGCGCGGTGATCGTTGGCGCGGGTGCGGTCGCGGCGCTGGCGGCCAGAGGCGCGAGGAAGAGAACGAGGATCGACAGCCAATGGGGACGCGTGCGCATGCGGAGGCTTTCTTCTTCTTATTGTAGGGGAGGGGGCGGAGCACGCCCAACCTGTCGCGAAAAGCGCGACAAGGATGGGGCACCCGCGCCTTGTGCCAGGAGTTTGTCGTGTGCTTTTCCATGTCTGCCAACTGCAGGCAGACATGGGGCAACCGCAGTATTTCCCGATTGAGGCGCAGAAATAAGGCAGTTATCCCTAAGCGGCGCGGGGTGGCGTGGATCGGGCGGGATTCTTTCCCCGATCCGCAGGGGTTTATAGGAGAATGGGGAAGGACGCGCGGAAAGAGCAGATCGAACGGGACGCGCCCAGGATGGAAAGGACGAAGAACTTGAGCGCCACTTCTTCTGCTGCGGATGCTACCGTTTTGCCTGCCATACGAGAAATCAAAGTCGCACACAGTCCGGACTCGGACGATGCATTTATGTTCTATGGGCTGGCCACGAACAAGGTTCGGGTGGCGGGCTACAAATTCAACCACGTGCTGTGCGATATCGAGACGCTGAATCAGCGGGCGATTCGCGAGGCGTTCTACGACGTGACGGCGATCTCGTTCCACGTCTATCCGTACATTCAGGACAATTACGCGCTGATGGCGTGCGGCGGCTCGGTGGGGGAAAGCTACGGGCCGATGATCGTGGCGATGCGGCCCTTCGACCTGAGCGAAATTCGCAAGGTGAAGATTGCGGTGCCAGGCACGCTGACCACGGCCTATCTGGCGCTGAAGCTGTTTGCGCCGGAGATAGAAACGGCGGTGGTGCCGTTCGATCAGATCATTCCCCAGGTGGTGGCGGGAAACTTCCAGGCGGGGCTGATTATCCACGAGGGGCAGCTGACCTACTCCCACAGCGGGCTCTACAAGGTGCTGGACCTGGGCGTATGGTGGCGCGAGCAGACGGGGCTGCCGCTGCCGCTGGGCGGGAACGCCATCAAGCGGTCGCTGGGTGAGCATGTGATGCTGACGGTGACCCAGGCGCTGCGGGACAGCATTCAGCACGGGCTGGACCACCGCGAGCAGGCTCTGGCGTATGCAATGCAGTTCGCGCGCGATCTGGACACAAGCCTGGCCGACAAGTTCGTGGGCATGTATGTGAACGAGCGGACGCTGAACTACGGAGACGACGGGCGCGAGGCCATCCGCAAGCTGATGACGATGGGACACGAGCACGGGATCATTCCGCATCCGGCGCAGGTGGATTTCGTCGGGTAGACGAGACGGCGGACAGGCGAAAAACGGTCAGGGATGAACCGGTCAGGCAGACCGCGAGAAGCAGTGCGGTCCGTCGTGTTGGCTGGTGAGCCGATCAGCGCACCAGGGGCAGCCAGAAGGTGAGCGCTGCGCCTCCTGTGGGTCGATTGGCCGCGGTGATGCCGCCATGGTGCGCTTCCACAATGGCTTTGGATATGGCAAGGCCCATGCCGGTGCCGCGCGCCGACGAGCGGTGTTGCCGTCCGCGAAAGAACTTATCGAAGATGAAGGGCTGCTCGGCGGGATCGATGCCCGGCCCGGGATCGGCTACGGTGACGAAGAGGCGAACTTCGCTGCGGGTGGCGGAGAGGTCGATCGGCGAGCCTGGCGGCGAGTAGGCAAGGGCATTTTCAATGAGGTGCCGCACCACCCGCGAGATGAGTTCCCGGTCCATGGGGACGGGGGGCAGGTCGCCGGGCACCTGAATGTCGATGGGACGGCCGCGCAGCTGCGAGCGCATCTCGTCCATGGCGGTTTCCAGCAGCTCCCGAACATCCTGCGGTTCGGCACGAATCTGCAGAGTGGCAGCATCGAGCTGGGCCATTTCAACAGCCTGACCGATGAGGCGGTCCAGACGGGCGCTCTCCTCTTCAACGACGGTGGTCAGTTCGGCGCGCTCGGCCTCGGGCAGGCGGGGCTCGCTGACCAGGGTAGTGGCGGCGGCGCGGATGGCGGTGAGCGGCGTGCGCAGGTCGTGGGTGATGGAGTCCAGCAGGGCGGAGCGCAGGCGCTCGCTCTGGCGGGAAGCTTCCAGAAGGCTGGTGCGTTCAACCGCGGCAGCGCGTTCCAAAGCGATGGCCAGGAGATTGCCGATGGATTCATCAATGCTGGCGGCGTATCCGGAATCGGCGAGGGCCAGCGCGCCCAGCGAGCGCATGCCGAGGGAGAGGGGCAGGATGCGAACGCCGTCGCGGGTGTCGAGGGCCGTATCGGCCTGGGTTGCGGTGAGGCGGAGATCGATGCCGGGGGGCAAGCGATTCTCCGGGTCGGACACCCAGGAGGCGTCCTGGACGCGCAGGTAGAGAGCCACTGCAGGAATGGCGAACACGGAGGCGATTAAAGAAGGAGCGGTGCGCGCCAGGGCGGTGAAATCTTCCTGCAGGAGGAGCTGCTGACCGAACTCATAGAGGCGCTCCAGCTCGTGACGGCGCTGCTCCAGCGCCGCGGCATGGCGGTGCTCCTGATTGGACAGATGACTGACGAGAGCACTGCAGCAGAGGAAGGAAGCCAGAGCGACCCAGTTACGGGGATCTTCAATGGTGAAGCGCCTCAGGGGCGGCAGGAAGAAGAAGTTATAAAGCAGCGTGCACAGGATAGACAGGTAGACGGAGTACATCAGGCGCCAGCGTGAGGCCGTCCAGAGGACGAGCATGAGAAAGGCCAGAGCCGCCGTGGTCTCATTGACGCGGGCGAGGCGGAAGAGCACAACCACCAGAGCGGCGGCGCCGGTGAGAGTGACATAGCGAAGCGCTGCCTGGGTCGTGCGCCCTGTATGCTTCTCCATGACTGGCGATCATACCCCGGAGCGAGCCATGGCAGAGCGAATCCTGGTGGTGGACGATGAGGTGCAGATTACCCGTGTGCTGCGCACCTCGCTTTCGGCGCAGCGCTACGACGTGCGCACGGCGAACGATCCGGAAGAGGCGCTGAGGCTGATCGAGGAGTGGCAGCCGGACCTGATCGTGACGGATCTGATGATGCCGGGGATGAGCGGCGTGGATTTGTGCCGGAGGGTTCGCCGCACCAGCCGCATGCCGATTCTGGTGCTTTCGGTGCGGGAGCAGGAGAGCGCGAAGATCGAGGCGCTGGACGCCGGGGCCGATGATTACGTCACGAAACCTTTCAGCACCCAGGAACTGCTGGCGCGGATCCGCGCGCATCTGCGGCGGGCGCCGGAGCGCGAAGAAGAAGGCCCGGTGGAGATGGGCGATTTCGCCATCGATGCGGCGGCGCATACGGTAACGGTGCGCGGCAAGGCCGTGCATCTGACGCCCAAGGAATTCGACCTGCTGCTGCTGTTTGCGCGGAATGCAGGGAAGGTTCTGACTCATCGCGCGCTGCTGACGGCGGTTTGGGGCGCCCAGTCGGCACAGCAGCCGGAATACCTGCGCGTTTTTGTCGGCCAGCTGCGCAAGAAGCTGCAGGGCGAGACGCTGCAGGAGTATATCCAGACGGAGCCATGGGTCGGCTATCGCTTTCTGCCGGAAGGTGCGACGGACTAGGGCAGACTGGAAGGCGCTGGTGGCTGCACCCTCTTAAGCGAGTCCTCGCAAGGGGCCTTACGATTTCCTTACAAGTTCCTTACTGCGCCTTAGCGCGCCAGGCGATTCACTGTCTTCAGTATGGTGCGATTGAGTCACCTGGCGGCGAACAGAGTTCTGTGGGTCGGTCTGTTTTCGGTCCTGATCGCGTGCGGGGGCATTCCGGCGCGGGGGCAGAGTGCCGACTCATCCGGCGAGGTGGAACGGCTGAGGCAAATGGTGGTGGACCTGCAGCAGCGGGTCGCCGTGCTGGAAGCCGAGCGCCGGGGCCAGCCGAGCGCCGCGGGTGGGAGCGGCGACAGCGATCCGCGGGCGGCAGCGGCTTTGGTGACGGCGGTCGCAGAACTGCGGCCAGCGGCGTCCTCGGTCACTGCGGAGCCTTCGGGCGCGATCAATTCGGGAGCTGCGCCGCAGAGTTCTGTAGCGGTCTCTCACGAGCCTGCGGGTCTGCCAGGAGGCGCCACCCTGAACTACTACCTGGACGGCTACTACGAGAATAACTTCAACAATCCGGCGGGCGGGGTCAATGACCTGCGCGCCTACGATGTGCTGAGCCATGCATTCAGCATCAACCAGACCGGTCTGGTGTTCGACTGGGAACCGGAGCCCGCCGCGCACCGGCGCTATGGGTTCCGTGTGGACCTGCAGTTTGGACAGGCGACAGCGACGCTGCAGGGTAACCCTGCTAACGAGCCGCGTCCCGATATCTACCGGAATATCTTTCAGGCGTACGGATCGTATGTTATTCCGGCAGGATCGGGGCTGCATGTGGACGTGGGTAAGTGGGCCAGCTCGCTGGGAATTGAAGGAAACTATACGAAGGACCAGATGAACTACTCGCGATCCTGGTACTTCAATTTTCTGCCCTTCTACCACGAGGGTGTTCGCACCAGTTACGCGGTGAATCATTGGATGACGGCAAACTACTGGATTGTGAACGGGGCCAACCAGACAGAGCCGACCAATGGATATAAGGACGAGATGTTTGGGGTGGTTCTGCAGCCGGCATCGAGCGTCAGCTGGACCATCAACAGCTATCTGGGCCAGGAGAATCCGGACGCAGCTCCGGGCACGGCCTGCAGCGTTCCCGTCCAGCCCGGGCTCTGCGTGACGCCGATCCGCCCGGCTCCCAATGGCAAACTGCATATCCTGGACAGTTATGCAACATGGCAGGCGAGCAAAAACCTTGAACTGGCCGGAGAGGGAGATTATGTGATCCAGCGAGTATGGGCCAGCGCGGCGCCGGGCGAGTCGTCAGCTCCGTCGCACGTGGATGGTGGCGCTGCTTATGCACAGTATCAGCTGACACCGCGGTATGCCCTGGCATTGCGAACAGAGTATCTGTCCGATCCGGATGGCTTATTCAGCGGCGCCAGCCAGGCGCTGAAGGAGGTTACCGGAACTTACAAGGTGTCTCTGGGCGACAACTTCGATGTGTTTCTGGAATATCGTCACGACTGGAGTAATCGCCGCTATTTCATCACAGACCATCCTGCATCGCCCAGCGGTCAGCAGGATACCGCCGGTATTGGCCTGGTGTGGTGGTATGGCGGGAAACAGGGATCCTGGTAGGAGAGAGCAATGGCTGACCTGCTGATGGTGGCGTTCACGACTGGATTCTTTGTCCTCGCGCTGTTGTATGTCGTGGCGTGCGAGAAGCTGAGGTGACGATGATGCATATGACAACTCCGGCTATCCTTCTGATCAGCATTCTGATTGGCGTGTATCTGGTGGTGGCACTTTTGTACCCGGAGAGGTTCTGAAATGACTCTGAACGGATGGCTGCAGTTTGCCATTTACTTTGTTGTTCTTCTCCTCTGCATCCGGCCTATGGGTATTTATATGGCCAGGGTGTTCGAGGGGAAGGTTGGTTTTCTGCGGCCGCTGGAGACGGTGATTTACCGGGTCTGCGGAATTCGCGTTGAAGAGGAAATGTCGTGGCGGGAATATACGGCCGCGATGCTGCTGTTCAGCTTCGTCTCGCTGGTCCTGACCTATCTCATTGAGCGAGCGCAGGGATTTCTGCCGTGGAATCCCCAGCATCTGGCGGGGGTCGCACCGGCTCTGGCATGGAACACGGCCGCCTCCTTCACTACAAATACTAACTGGCAGGCGTACACGCCGGAAACCACCATGAGTTACTTCACGCAGATGGTGGCTCTTGCTTACCACAATTTCTTCAGTGCGGCGGTGGGCATTGCGGTGGCCATTGCGCTGGTACGCGGCATCGCGCGGCGGGAGTCGAAGACGATCGGTAACTTCTGGGTGGATACGACGCGGAGTTGCCTGTATATCCTGCTGCCGCTGTGTATCGCAGCAGCGCTGGTTCTGGTGGGTCAGGGAGTGGTGCAGAATCTCCGGCCCTACACCGTCGTTCATACGCTGGAGCATCAGACGCAGACCATCGCGCAGGGGCCGGTGGCTTCGCAGGAGGCAATTAAGGAACTGGGCACCAATGGCGGCGGCTTCTTCAACGCCAACAGCGCACATCCCTTCGAGAATCCGACGCCGTTCAGTAACTTTTTCGAGATGTTCCTGATCTTCCTGATCGGTGGCGGACTGACGGTGACGCTGGGGAGGATGACCGGGTCTCCGGGGCACGGATGGGCGGTGTTTGCCTGTATGGCGGTCCTGTTCGCTGCAGGATTCACGGTGACCTACTGGGCGGAATCGCAGCCGCACCCGCTGCTGCATGACGTGAATCAACAGGCAGGCGCCTCGCAGGCCGGCGGGAACATGGAGGGCAAGGAGACACGTTTTGGCATCACCAATTCGGCTCTCTTTGCCACGATTACCACGGACGCCAGCTGCGGAGCGATCAATTCCTGGCATGACTCTTTCATGCCCCTGGGGGGGATGATTCCTCTGCTGAACATCGAGCTGGGCGAGATCATCATCGGCGGGGTCGGCTCGGGCTTGTACGGAATGCTGATCTTTGTAGTGCTGTCGGTCTTTATTGCAGGCCTGATGGTGGGACGAACGCCGGAGTATCTGGGCAAGAAGGTCGAAGCCTATGACGTGAAGATGGCCATGCTGTACGTACTGATCTTTCCCCTGTTGATTCTGGTGCTGACAGCAGTGTCGGTGCTGGCGCCGCAGATGGGGCTGAGCAGCCTGAATAACAACGGGCCCCACGGGCTGACGGAGATTCTTTATGCCTATTCCTCGGCGACGGGCAACAACGGTTCCGCGTTCGCCGGGCTAAGTGCGAATACGCACTGGTACAACATCAGCCTTGGATTCACGATGCTGGCGGGACGCTTTCTGATGATGATTCCAATGCTGGCGCTGGCCGGGAATCTGGCGCGGAAAAAGAGCATTCCGCCCTCGTCCGGGACCTTTCCTGTGAATACGGCGCTGTTCACGGTGCTGCTGACCGGCGTGATTCTGATCGTCGGCGCGCTGACGTTCTTCCCGGTGCTGAGCCTGGGACCGATACTCGAGCACCTGCTGCTGCAGCACGGAACTCTCTTTTCCTAAAACGAGGATCAAGATGGCACGCAAGCACAGTTTGTGGAACGCGGAGATTTTGGGGCAGGCGGTCATCGACGCCTTTCGCAAGCTGGATCCGCGCGTGATGATGAAGAACCCGGTGATGTTTGTGGTTGAGGTCGGCAGTGTAGTCACCTCGGCGCTGCTTCTGTCAGAGGGGCTGCACGGGAAGCCGGTCGGCTTCGATCTGCAGATCACCCTGTGGCTCTGGTTCACGGTCCTGTTCGCGAATCTTGCCGAGGCGGTGGCGGAGGGGCGCGGCAAGGCGCAGGCAGACACGCTGCGCAAGGCGAAGGGCGAGACCATGGCTTACCGCCTGAAGCCGGACGGCTCGACGGAGGCCGTCTCCAGCTCGCAGCTGCGGCTGGGCGATGTGATCCGGGTGGAAGCGGGGCAATTTATTGCGGGAGACGGCGAGGTAATCGAAGGGGTCGCCTCGGTGGACGAGTCGGCTATCACGGGCGAATCGGCTCCGGTGATTCGCGAAGCGGGCGGCGACCGTTCGGCAGTGACGGGGGGCACGCGGGTTCTATCCGACTGGATCAGGATTCGCATTACATCGAATCCCGGAGAGACGTTTCTGGATCGCATGATTGCTTTGGTGGAAGGGGCCTCGCGGCAGAAGACGCCGAACGAGATTGCGCTGAGCATTCTGCTGGCGGGGCTGACGGTGATCTTTCTGCTGGCGGTGGTGACGCTGCAGCCGTTTGCCATCTACTCGCATGCACCGCAGACAATTTTCGTTCTTGTGTCGCTGCTGGTTTGTCTGATTCCTACGACGATTGGAGCTTTGCTTTCAGCGATTGGGATTGCGGGCATGGACCGGCTGGTGCAGTACAACGTGCTGGCCATGTCGGGCCGGGCGGTGGAAGCTGCGGGCGACGTGAACACGCTGCTGCTGGACAAGACAGGGACCATCACGCTGGGGAATCGGCAGGCGACCGAGTTTTTTCCGGCGCCGGATATCAGCACCGAACGGCTGGCAGACGCGGCGCAGCTGGCGTCGCTGTCGGACGAGACGCCGGAGGGGCGGTCGATCGTAGTGCTGGCGAAGGAAAAGTACAACCTGCGCGGGCGCGATCTGACGGGGATGCAATGCACCTTTGTGCCCTTCAGCGCGCAGACGCGGATGTCCGGGGTAGATCTGCCGGGGACGAGGATTCGCAAGGGGTCCTCCGACGCAATTGCTCGTTATCTGGAGCAGCAGGGCTCACGGATGCCGCGGCAGGTGGTGGATCGCGTGGAGGAGATTGCGCGTCTGGGCGGAACGCCGCTGGTCGTTGCCGAAAACAGCATGGCGCTGGGCGTGATCTATCTGAAGGACATTGTGAAGGGCGGACTGAAGGACCGTCTGGCGCGGCTGCGGGCGATGGGAATTCGCAGCATCATGATCACCGGCGACAATCCCATGACGGCGGCGGTGATTGCGCGCGAAGCGGGCGTCGATGACTTTCTGGCCGAAGCCAAACCCAAAGACAAGATGGACCTGATCAAGCGGGAGCAGGGCAAAGGCAAGCTGGTGGCCATGACCGGCGATGGCACCAACGATGCTCCGGCGCTGGCGCAGGCGGATGTGGGTGTGGCGATGAATACGGGGACGCAGGCGGCGAAGGAAGCCGGCAACATGGTGGACCTGGATTCCAATCCAACCAAGCTGATCGAAATTGTGGAGATCGGCAAGCAGCTGCTGATGACGCGCGGTGCGCTGACGACCTTCTCCATCGCCAATGACGTGGCGAAATATTTCGCCATCATTCCCGCGATGTTTGCCGGGGTGTTTCCGGTGCTGAACGCGCTGAACATTATGCATCTGGCCACGCCGCATTCGGCAATTCTGTCAGCGGTGATTTTTAACGCTCTGATCATCATTGCGCTGATTCCCCTGGCGCTGAAAGGCGTGAAGTATGAACCGATGTCAGCCCAGGCGCTGCTGCGGCGCAATCTGATCGTCTACGGCATCGGGGGGATCATTGTGCCTTTCATCGGAATCAAGCTGATCGATCTGTTGCTGAATGGGCTGCGGCTGGCCTGAGGAGAATTATGAAAAGCGTGCTGAATATCGCGATTCGCTACACCATGGTTACGACTCTTCTGCTGGGAGTGGCTTATCCGCTGCTGGTCACGGGCCTTGCGCAGCTGACGATGCGCCGGCAGGCCGATGGGCAGCTGATTGTGCGTGATGGACAGGTGATTGGATCGGCGATTATCGGTCAAAGTTTCACCAGCGGCCGCTATTTCCACGGGCGGCCGTCGGCGGCGGGCAACGGCTACGATGCGACGAATTCCGGGGGCTCGAATTATGGACCGACGAACCGAAAGCTGATTGATCGCATCGATACCGACGTTGCGGCTCTGCAAAAGCAGAATCCCGGGAAGCCGGTTCCGATTGGCCTGGTGACGACCTCGGCTTCGGGGCTGGATCCTGATATCTCTCCGGCGGGCGCGCTCTATCAGGTGCCGCGCGTCGCAGCGGCGCGGCATTTGCCGGAGCCAGCCGTTCGGGCGCTGGTCGAACGGCACATAGAGGGGCGCCAGTTTGGATTTCTTGGAGAGCCGCGGGTGAATGTTCTGGAACTCAATCTGGATCTGGACCGGGGCTCCGGAGAGCAACAGGCTGCAACAAGCGGCCAACGCTGAAGGGTACGAAGCCGAGAGACAGCTTTTCTTATCGTGCGAAAGCAAAGATGATCCTCTAGAATGGCCAGCATCATGCGGCCAGGCCAGGGACTCTGGGCACGAGAACGGAGCGCGCGCAGGGCCCGATGCTGCCTGTTGCCGGCATTTCTTGCCATCGCCGCCGTGAGCGCTCCCAGTCTGCGCGGCTCCGATCGGATCGCGCCGCCGGCCCTGACGATATCTCCAGGAGGCAGTCCGGTCGAGAAGGAAATACCGCCTGGCGCCAGCCTGCGCCTGACGATCAGCGTGCCGCCCGGCGCCGCCGTGATTTTA
>DASXFH010000336.1:0-16295 GCA_036489655.1 Acidobacteriaceae bacterium
TGTCGTTGTTGGCACCAGTCAGGAGCGTTCCTTTCCAGACCGAGGTTCGCTGCGATTTCGGTACTGTAGTCTGGCCCGACCGACGTGGCAAGACATTTTCCTATTGACCGATCGAATTCCGGCAGGAATAGGCGCGCCAGGGCTCCAGTTCGGCTTTTACCCCCCGCAGGCGCTCCTTCCCATCCACTGCCTTTGTGGCGTCGTCCAGGGATTCGACAGTCGAAACCATGTGTCCTTCGCCTCGTGTGGCGAAGAGCCGACCGGCGGCGGCACGCGCCGGCCGGTCTTCGTAATAGTCGAGGCAAAAGGTGCCAGAGACGGAACGCGTCGGGACGCCGTCGATCACAAGTGTCCCGGGAAGGGAATTCCGTTCTGCTTGAGCACGGGAACGAAAGCGTCACTTCGCACCCGGCTTGATATACTTTTTCAGGTTCGCCCGGACGCCGGACGCACTATCCATGCTTGCAGTCCATCAGGCCGATTTCGCAGCGAAGAAAACACGGGAAAACGCTTCGGCGTTTGCAGTGATGGCAGCGGTCAGGATAGTAAATCGTCTGGTGTCTATAAATTGCAGATTTTAAAGGGCGGGAGTAGTTCAGTGGTAGAACGTCAGCTTCCCAAGCTGAATGTCGCCGGTTCGATCCCGGTCTCCCGCTCCAGTTGGCTCCTGTGGACTTGTGCTCAGAACACCCGCAGCAACAGCAGCACTACCACAATCGTCAGAATGAGGCCGATACCGCCGCTGGGATAATAGCCCCAGCCGCGACTGTACGGCCACGCGGGAAACGCTCCAATCAGCATCAGGAGCAGGATAATCACGAGAATCGTAATCATGAGCCGGGTTTTCCTTTTCCCGGAAGCTTCAGGTGCCCCCGGGTATTACCACTGGATGCAGTGAAGATGCGGCGAAGATGCCCCCCAGTCTGAAAATTCGAACCGCTCAGGACACAAGTTGGCGGGCTCGACGAAAGACCTTCAGCATCATTGGCGCAGTCAGCTTGCCCGTATTCGTGTTCTGCAGCGAGGGATGATAGCTCGCCAGCAGCCAGCGGTTTCCGGGAATCGGATATTCGACGCCGTGGCCGAAAATCAGCTCGCCGCGTCGCCGGATCTGGCCGGTGCGCGCCAGGTGCGCAACGACGCCATCGAATCCGATCTTGCCCAGGCACACGATGACCCGCAGATTTGCCAGCGCCGCAATCTCCTCGTCCAGATACGACGCACACCGCGCGATCTCGTCGGGCAGCGGCTTGTTGCCAGGCGGAGCGCAGCGCACCACCGAGGTGATCCATGCATCTGTCAGGCGCATGCCGTCGTTGCGATCCGTCGAGTTCGGCTGCGAGGCAAATCCCGCATGGTGCAGCAGCGGATACAGAAACTCGCCGGAGCCGTCGCCGGTGAAAGGGCGTCCCGTGCGATTCGACCCATGCGCTCCCGGCGCCAGCCCGACAAACAGCACGGGCGCTGCCGGATCGCCAAATGAAGGCACCGGCCTGCCCCAGTAGGTCCACTCCTGCCAGGCGCGCTTTTTCTTCTCGGCAGTCGCCGTGCAATGCCGCCGCAGGCGCTCGCAGCGCTCACAGGCGACGATGCGCTCGTTCAGCGCGGCCAGCGTCGCGGCAGGATCCTGCAGGGCAACCAGGGGCATTTGCTGATTATAAGAACCCGGCAATCCAGGCCCTTAGTCAAACACCACCGTCTTGTTCCCGTAGCAGAGAATTCTTTGCTCGAGGCGCCAGCGCATGGCGCGGGCCAGCACGATGCGCTCCAGATCGCGCCCCTTCGCAATCAGGTCCTCGACCTGGTCGCGGTGCGAGATGCGCGCTACATCCTGCTCGATAATCGGACCGTCGTCGAGGATCTCGGTAACGTAGTGGCTGGTGGCGCCGATCAGCTTGACGCCGCGCTCGTGCGCGGCATGGTACGGCCGCGCTCCTGTAAAGGCCGGCAGAAACGAGTGGTGCACGTTGATGATCGCTGCCGGATAGCGGGAGACGAAGTTCGCCGAGAGCACCTGCATGTAGCGCGCCAGCACGATCAGGTCCACTTGTTTCTCGGCGAGCAGGGCCAGCTGCTGGGCCTCAGCCGCTGCGCGCGTGGCGGCGGTAACCGGCACGTGGACAAACGGCACACCGTAGAAGGCGGCCAGCGGCTCGACCTCGCGATGATTGGAGACCACCAGCACCACATCGCAGGGCAACTCGCCCGAGTGCCAGCGGTGCAGCAGATCGGCCATGCAGTGCAGATAGTGCGAGCAAAACAGGGCCACGCGAGTCCGCTGGTCTCCTGAGCTCAGACTCCAGTTCATCCGCAGCTCCTGGGCAAGGGGTGCAAAAGCCTGCCGGAAAGCGGGCAAATCGAAAGCGACGCCGGCAGAATCGCAGAGCTCCCACTCCACGCGCATGAAGAAGAGTCCTCGCTCCTGGTCTCGATGCTGGTCGGCGTGGAGGATGTTGGCGCCCCGCTCATACAGCAGAGAGGAGACGCGGGCGACCAGTCCTGGTCGATCGGGGCAGTCGATGAGCAGCACGGCCGAATGGGGCATGGCCAGAGGATAAGGCATTCCTGGTTTGCGCCCAACGCGAAATCCGTGGTGGGTCGGCGTAGAATTAGGGCGCTCAGAAAGTCACCCCCATTGTTCCGCCTCGGAGAATTCGACCATGGTCTTGCGCAGAACTCTCGTGGCTGCGGCCGCGATCGCCATTCCCTTTGCTTTGATCGCAGGGTGCAAGAAGGAGGCGCCGCCCGTGTCTGAAACAACTCCGGCCTCCCAACCCGCCCAGCCCTCGGCGCCTGAGATTGGCGGCCAGCCGGTGGTGAAGCTGACGCGCGCGGCCAGCGGCGACGGCCAGCAGCCTGAGTTCCTCTCAGTCACCGTTCTGCCTGGTCGCGGCATGAACGTCTTCCAGATCACGGCGGATCTGCCGGGCAAGGGCGAGATTCCGGTGCTGGCTTCACCCAGCCTCGAAGAGGCGGCGGCGAAGCTGAACGGCGGCCCCGGCGACGAGTACGGCAACGCCAGCTTCAGCTTTGGCGGCGCCTTTCTGGTGCCCTATCCCAACCGGATCATCGGCAAGCTGTCGCAGGACAAAAAGACCGTGACCGCCGAATGGCACGGCAAAAAGATCGTGCTGCCGGCCAACTGGCATAACAGCGAGCATCCCAGCGAAGACCTGCATGCTATGCACGGTCTGATCCTCAACGCGCACACCGACGACGTGCAGACGTTGAAAATACCGGACGGCGAGAGCCTGACCGGTGTGATCCACGCCGGCGATTTTGGCGGCCACTGGCTCTCCCAGACCGACCTCAGCTTCGTGATCTCACTCACGGGCCGCGCCATCGACGCCACCATCGTCGCGAAGAACGTGGGGACAGAGGATGAGCCGATGGCCATCGGCTGGCATCCTTACTTTGCGATTCCCAGCGGAGACCGCAAGCAGGTGCTGCTGCACGTTCCTGGTTCCGAGCTCGCGGTGGTCAATAATTACGGCGCCGTTTTCCCCACCGGCAAGCTGATTCCGGTGATGGGAACCAAGTGGGACTTCCAGGCGCCAAAGGGTAAGGCGCTCGACGATATCTACCTCGACGACAACTGGTCGAAGCTGACTCGCACAGACGGCGCGGTGGATGTGAACCTGACCGATCCGGCCAGCAACTACGGCATGAGGATCCTGGGTCTGTCGCCGCACATTAAGACCGTGCAGGTTTACGCGCCACCGACGAAGTCTTTCGCCGCCATTGAGGAGCAGTTCAACTTTGCCGACCCGTTTGGCAAGGAGTGGCACGGAATGGACACCGGCATGGTGACGCTGCGGCCTGGCGCCTCGGTGGAGTGGCATGTGCGTCTGGAGCTGTTCCAGCCGAACAGTGATCCCACTTCGAAGTAGAGGGTCTGGTCTTAAGGGTCTGGGCTTACTTGATGCGGGCGCTTCCGGCTCCTGGAATTCTTTTTTTTGATTAGTTTCAAGGAAGTGTTGTGTTTTCTGCTCTTTCCGCATTTCCAGAGGAGCCCCCTCAGGCTATCTGTATCGATGCCTGTCACTTGGGAGGGGGCTCCTTTTAGTTCCGCCCGCATGCCGGAGGGCGGTGGGTGACCGGTCAGGCGCCTTGCGCCATCGTTGGTGGCTTCCCCCGACTGTCAAAGATCGTTCGTGCCGCGGCCTGGGCCGGGGCGTTCGCTCAAACAAAAAGCTCTGTTCGCGATGAACAGAGCTCTCATTGTTTTGAGAGTAGCGAAGCCAGCCTGACTGAAGCAAGAGAAATCGGAGGGCGGCACGGTACGAAGGTAAGGCGGAGAATCCGCGGGGGGCCATGAACCGCGGACCACGAGTTTCGCCTGCATGGTCTGAGGCGCAGGACCTGCACCACCAGATTCCTGTGGTGGGCTTCCGATTCGCGCATTATTCTTCCTGCATGCTTCGCCGCAAGGGATGGATTCGGGCTCTGGCCCTGGTGCTGATCGCCGGCGTGGCGGCGGGCGCTGCCGCGATGGCTGCGCCGCAGACGGTGCGGTTCAACGGGGGCGCCGCTGCACTGAGCGGCCCCTGGCAGTTCCATATCGGCGACGATCCCCAATGGTCCGCGCCCGGCTACGACGACTCGGCCTGGGAAAAGATCTCGCCTGACCAGCCGTGGGGCGCACAGGGTCACCGCAACACCGCGGGATTCGCGTGGTATCGGCGGCATGTCGAGCTGGGAGAACGGGCTCCGCACTCTCTCGCTCTTCTCGTGCCCTGGGCCGAAGAAGCCTGCGAGGTTTACTGGAACGGAAAGCTCGTCGGCTCATTCGGCAGGCTGCCGCCGGCAGCCGTCTGGTACAACGGGCCGCGGCCCAGCCGCTTCGATCTGGGTCCGGCGACCAGCGGAGTGCTGGCGGTGCGCGTGTGGATGGCGCCTTTCGGCTCGTTCGACACCGGGCTGCAGGGCGGGTTTTATGGCGCGCCGATCGTCGGCGATCCTGTCTCCATCGACACACGGATGGCGGCGATGAACTATGACTGGCTGCGAGGCCAGCAGTTGCTCTTCGCCCTGAACTCGCTGTACGCACTGGTGGGGCTCGTAAGCCTGGTCGCCTGGCTGAGGGATCGCCGGCAATGGGTCATCTTCTGGATGGCGATGTACGCCGGCGGCCGCGCCGTGCTGTTCCTCGGTTTCCTGCAGAGGGGGCCTCTGCCGATCTCGTATTCGTTGGGAATCACGACTTTCGCCTTCACCCTCTGCGACATTTCTCTGTGTTTTGTCCTGTTGTGGCTTTTGAAGCTGGATGAGGACCGCAGGCTGCTGAAGTTCCTGAAGGTGCTGGCGGCGGTCGACGTGGCGCAGGCCTTGCTGGATGCGGTCACCATTTGGGGATTCAGGCTGGCGAACCCGGCGCCCGCTCAGGTCCTCGACGGCATTTTCACCGCGATTCTCACGGTTGTGGAGTTCGTGCCCTTCTATCTGATCGGTCGCGCGATCCTCAGCCGGCGGCGTCTGGACTCCGCCCGATGGACGGTTGCAATCCTGGCCTTCGTGGCGCAGGTGTTGAATGCCGGAACCATTACCCTGGCGCAGGGCAGCCGCTTTACCCATCTCACCCTGGGCGCGCGCCTCGCGGCTCCTCTGTTCACGGTGTTTGGCAGTCCGGTGAATGCGGCAACGCTCAGCGGACTGCTGCTGCTGCTGTCGCTGGTGTGGGGTGTGTGGCGCTACTCGGTGGAGACGCGCCGGGCGCAGGCACGGCTGGAAGAGGAAATCCGCAACGCGCGCGCGGTGCAGCAGGTGCTGGTGCCGGCAGCGATCCCGCTGGTGCCGGGCTTTCATGTGGAAAGCGTCTACAAGCCGGCAGGCGAAGTGGGCGGCGACTTCTTCCAGATTCTTCCGTTGCCGGACGGCGGCGTTCTGGTGGCGATTGGCGACGTCAGCGGCAAAGGAATACCGGCGGCGATGACGGTTTCGCTGCTGGTGGGAACGCTGCGCACGCTCGCCCACTTCACGCAGAGCCCTGCCGAAATTCTGGACTCGATGAACCGGCGCATGATCGGCCGCAACCAGGGCGGATTCACAACCTGCCTTATCGCGCGTGCGGACCGCGATCACACCGTGACTCTGGCCAACGCGGGCCATCTGGCTCCTTATCTTCATGGCGAGGAGCTTTCTCTCGACAACGGGTTGCCGCTGGGGCTGGCGGAGGACGCGACCTATCCGGAATCGACGTTCCAGCTGAGCGAGAGTGAACAGCTCACGCTGCTGACCGATGGAGTGATTGAAGCTCGCAGCACCCGGGGCGAGCTGTTTGGGTTCGAGCGCACGGCCGCCATCGCCGGCCGCTCGGCTGACTCGATTGCGCAGGCGGCCCGCGCCTTTGGCCAGGAGGATGACATCACGGTGCTGACGCTGCGGCGGGAATCAGCAGCGGGGACAGCCTCGGCACCGTCGATGGAAGTGGCTTTCTCACCTTGGTAGGCCATTACGAATCAATGGATTATGGTTTTCCTGACACCCATGGGGTGAAGGTGGGTGGTGGATTATCTGAGTGTCATTCGCTCATTTTTCATCGAAAGTCGCTTGACATCCACAGCCTCGACTCGCTACTTTAGCAGTCGTAGGGTGAAAGTGCTAAAAGGCGGTTTCGCTCGGAAGTCGGGGTGCGAGGCTGCTCCGGATCGTCGGTTCAGGTCCAGGTTTCAAGGAAGATCCGGCGGTCACCCCGCAAACACTCAAGGCTGAAGTCTCGACGCCGGAAGCTTTCTTCCGCAGGAAACCCCTGCGGGAAACCATGGTCGGAGCGGGCTCGCAAGGGGCGCTCCGGGAAATCTCTGAAGGAGAAGAAAAGCAATGCCAACTGCAACTGCTTCGGCAACGACCACGTTCACTCCGCTGCACGATCGCATTCTTGTTCGGCGCATCGAGGAGAACGAGACGGTGCGCGGCGGGATCATCATCCCCGACAGCGCCAAGGAAAAGCCCCAGGAAGGCGAAGTCATCTCCGTGGGCAAGGGCAAGTCCAACGACGAAGGCAAGGTCTTCCCCCTCGATGTGAAGAAGGGCGACCGCATCCTCTTCGGCAAGTACTCCGGCACCGAGATTCGGATCGATGGGGAAGAGTTCCTCATCATGCGCGAAGAAGAAGTCCTCGGCATCCTCAAGAGCTAGCCGCTCGGGCGGGCGCGGCTTGCGCCGCACGAGTCTGATTCAGCGCGACACAATTCCGGAAGCAGGGCTTCCGACAAGATCAGGAGATCAGCAATATGGCAAAGCAAATTCTGCATGGAGAAGATTCCCGCCAGGCGATTCTGCGCGGCGTGAATACTCTGGCCGATGCGGTGAAGGTGACGCTGGGTCCCAAGGGCCGCAACGTCGTCATCGAGAAGAAATTCGGTTCGCCCACCATCACCAAAGACGGTGTCACGGTGGCCAAAGAGATCGAGCTGAAGGATTCGCTCGAGAACATGGGCGCGCAGATGGTGCGCGAAGTCGCCTCCAAAACCAGCGACGTGGCCGGTGACGGCACCACGACCGCGACCGTGCTGGCGCAGGCCATCTACCGCGAAGGTGTGAAGACCGTGGCCGCGGGTGCGAACCCGATGGCCCTGAAGCGCGGCATCGACCAGGCCGTAGTGGCTGTGGTGGGCAAGCGCGCCGAAGACGGCACGGTGACGGGCGGAGCGCTGGCGAAGTTCTCCAAGCCGGTGACCGGCGACATGATCGCCCAGGTGGGCACCATCTCGGCCAACTCCGACCACACCATCGGCACCATCATTGCCGAGGCCATGAAGAAGGTCGGCAAGGACGGCGTCATCACCGTTGAAGAGTCGAAGACCCTCGAGACGCAGCTGGAAGTCGTGGAAGGCATGCAGTTCGACCGCGGCTATCTCTCGCCTTACTTCGTCACCGATCCCGACCGCATGGAAGTGGTTCAGGAAGATCCCTACATCCTGATCTACGAGAAGAAGATCAGCGCGATGAAGGACATGCTGCCGCTGCTCGAGCAGGTTGCCCGCAACGGCAAGCCGCTCGTCATCATTGCCGAGGACGTGGACGGTGAGGCGCTGGCGACTCTGGTCGTGAACAAGCTGCGCGGCACCCTGAACGTGGCTGCGGTGAAGGCTCCCGGCTTCGGCGATCGCCGCAAGGCGATGCTGGGCGACATTGCCATCCTCACCGGCGGCAAGGCCATCACGGAAGACCTGGGCATCAAGCTGGAGAACATCAAGCTGGAAGACCTGGGCCGCGCCAAGCGCATCACCATCGACAAGGACAACACCACCATCGTGGAAGGCCGCGGGGAGTCGAAGGCGATCGAGGGCCGGGTCAGGGAGATCCGGAACCAGGTCGAGAAGACGACCTCGGACTACGACCGCGAGAAGCTGCAGGAGCGGCTGGCCAAGCTGGTCGGCGGCGTTGCGGTGATCAAGGTGGGTGCGGCGACCGAGACCGAGATGAAGGAGAAGAAGGCTCGTGTTGAGGACGCCATGCACGCGACCCGCGCGGCTGTCGAAGAGGGCATCGTCCCGGGCGGCGGCGTGGCGCTGGTTCGCAGCGCGAAGGACGTGGAGGATCTGATCAAGACCCTCACCGGCGACGAGAAGATCGGCGCCCAGATCGTTCGGCGCGCGCTTGAGGAGCCTCTGCGGCAGATCGTCGGCAATGCCGGCGAAGAGGGCGCAGTGGTGGTGGGCAAGATCCTCGAGAGCAAGGACGCGCACTACGGCTACAACGCTCAGTCGGGCGTGTTCGAAGACCTGGTGAAAGCCGGCGTCATCGATCCGACCAAGGTCACGCGCACCGCGCTGCAGAATGCGGCGTCGATCGCAGGGCTGATGCTGACCACCGAAGCCATGGTGGCGGATATCCCCGAGCCCAAGGCAGCAGCTCCGGCCGGCGGCCACGGCGGCGGCATGGAAGGCATGTACTGAGCTGGCCGCTCGGCACACGCGCTTCGCGCAAAAAGAGCGGGCGTCCCGAAAGGGACGCCCGCTTTGTTTCAGATCGGGCGGGTTATGAGGGTGGGTTTGGTGTGGAGGGGAAGGTTGCCGAACCGGGCGAGGGCGGCCTTCCAGAGACGGATCATGCGGAGCTCCCCGCGGGGGTGGGGCGGAGGCCGAGCGAATGCGCGCCGGTGCGTTTTGGTTCCACAGGGATGATCGGCAGGGTTGGGGCGAGGGTGAGAAGAGCGGCGCGGTCAGGACCCAGGGAGTCAGGGATAATCCGGAGAATCGGTGGTATTGCGCGGACGACGGCGAGACCCTGGATCGGGGCTCTGGCAGCTGAGGTCGTATGAGTCTGCACGAGTGTGGGCGGGATTGGAGATTTTCCTGTAAACTGAGGATTCGGAAACTTTTCCCAGGAAAGAATACTGATATGTCGATTCATCCAGTGATGCAGCGCCTTGCCGAGAAGCTGAGCCGTACGGATTTGCCGCCCTTTGCGGCGGGAGACACGGTGCGGGTGCAGGTGCGGATTAAGGAAGGCGAGAAGGAGCGGCTGCAGGCGTTCGAGGGTGTGGTGATCGCGCGCAAGAACGGGCCGCAGGGAAGCTTTACGGTCCGCAAGATGAGTTTTGGGCAGGGCGTGGAGAGGATTTTCCCGTTCAACAGTAAGGTCATCGACAAGGTGGAGAAGGTGCGGTCGTCGAAGGTGCGGCGAGCGCGGCTGTTCTACCTCCGCGGGCTGCGCGGCAAGGCAGCGCGGCTGAAGGAAGTGGAGAGGACCTGAAGGACAGGGGTCTGCGGTTCAGGGACTGGATGACGCCCCGGCGATGAGCCGGGGCGTTTCTCTTTTGCAGCGAGAGGCGAAGGGGGAAAAGCCAACTCCGGCGGGGGGAGGGAAAAATCGAGGGCCGGAGAGGCGTCCTGGCGAGTGTGAACGTCCAATCAATTACGGCGGCGGGCACGATCGGGGAGAGGAGACGTTGGTGGATGGCCGAAGACAGAGAATACGGGAAGCAGGAAGCAGGGCATGCATGGCGGCCAACCCGGCAGGAGTGGGTGCTGGGGTGCGGGGCGGTCCTGCTGGTGGTTGTGCTGTGGCTGGTGCTGCGGCCGGCTGGGGAGGCGCCGTGGAATGATCGGGCGATCACCGCGAATTTCCAGGGGCTGACGATTCAGAAGCCGGTGGCTCCGGAAGAGGCCGGACAGACGCAGGGCGATGTGCACGTGGTGATTCGTTATCGGCTGAAGAACGGTACGGGCAAGGCGTATCCGATGCCGGAGCCGACGCATGGGGTTCTGATGAAGAGCCTGACGGGCGGGGGATGGCAGGAAGTGGATTCGGTGTTGTGGGATCAGCGCATGAAGATCCCGGCGGGGAAGACAGCGGAAGTGGAGTTCGACATGGCGGTTCCATCGAGCGATGAAGGGGTATCTGAAGATCCGGAGCAGGGGAAGGATGTGATGGCGGCGGGGATGGCGCGGCTGCGGTCGATCGAGGATCTGACTTTCTTCGATTATGAACGGCACTATGTGATCCACCTGCCGCGGGGGTGGTAGCCGGAGCGCGATCGCGGATCAGGCGGAGCGGGTGAGCCAGGACTTCATCGTGTTGGCGTCGACGAGGCCGGCCTGCTGGAAGTGCAGTTCACCACGGGTAAAGACGGCGAAATTGGGAATGCCCTGGACGTTGAAGCGGGAAGCGAGCTGGGGATGTTGCTCGGTATCGACTTTGAGGACGAGCGCTTTGCCGGCAAGATCGCGTGCAGTTTGGGCGACGTGGGGGGCAGCCATGCGGCAGGGTCCGCACCATGCGGCCCAGAAATCCACCAGGACAGGGACTTTGGCATCGCGAAGGATCTCGTCGAACTCGGCGGGGCCGACGGGGATGGGTTCGGCGAGGGGCGGGAGCGGATTTTTGCAGGCGCCACAGCGGCCGGTATCGGCGAGATGACGGGCGGGGATGCGGTTTGGCTTGCTGCAGGCGGGGCAGGTGCGGATGACGGGCATTCTGTGAGTCCTGGTGAATAGATGCAGGGCTCGGGACACAGGGCTCAGGGCACGGCGGGCAGGGCTGGCCCGGGAGGGTCAGCCCTGCGTCCGGGGATTATTTGCCGGAGGCCGCTTTGGCGGCCGCCTTGTGGTGATGGTGGTGATGAACCGGGTTGCGAGGCTGCGGTTTCACATTCTCGCCGACCGGAGAGGTGCCGGAAACGTCGTTGTCGAAGTTGGCGCCGGAGGGCACGAGGTAATCGCCGACCTCATTCTGCCCGCTGGTGCCGGTGCGGACCTGAATGCGGCTGGCGTCGATGCCCTTGTCGGTGACCAGGTAGTCTTTGGTGTTGACGGCACGCTGAGCGGCGAGATCATCGGCGGTCATGGCATGGCGACGATGATGGCGGCCGTGCTTCTCGGGCAGAGGGGCGGAGTTGCCGACCAAGACCAGGGTGGCATCGGCCTTCTGTTGCGCATTCAGCGCGACATCGTCGAGGCAGGCCTTGGCTTCGTTATTCACGCGCGTGGGGCGATGCGTATCGCGATCGAACTGAATGGAGCAGAGGGTCTGGGTCTTCGGCGCCGGCGGCGGAGGAGGCGCCTGCACATCCACGGAGGTGGTGGCGGAGGCCGAGTGGCCCTTGTCGTCCTGCACATTGCAGGTGACGGTGATGGAGCCGGAGGGTGCGCCGGTGGTGGCCAGACTGGCGGTGGTGCCAGAGCCGTTAACGGATCCGGAAGATGCCGAGTAGCTGTAGGTCAGGGGCCGATTCTGCGGGCTGGAGGCCGTGGCGGTGATGGTGGCGCTGTCGCCGGGCTTAACGGTGGTGGGACTGGCGGAGCAGCTGATGGTAGGTGGCTCAAAGGGCTTGACGGTGAAGTCAGTCGAGCAGTCGGCAGTCTCGTTGGGCTTGAGACCCTCCTTACCTTTCTTGCCTTCCTTGATATTGCCTTTCACGGTGTAGTTGCCAGGATCGAGAGAGGCGGTGTTCACGGTGACGCTGGATCCGTCGCCGGTGACGCCCTGGCCGCTCCAGGTGTAGACGGTGTCCCAGTGCTTTTTGGTGGTGACGTCAGTGGGCGTGGCGGTGACGGTCTGCGGATCACCAGGGTAGATGGAAGGGGCACTCGCGTTGCACGCCAGCTTGACGGGCGGGACCTTTTTGCAGCCCATGGGCAAGAAGGCCAGACAGGTGAGCGGGAGGATGAGGGAGGCAGATTTGAAAGTTCTTCGATTCATCTTGTCGTTCTCCAGAGCGAGAGGTTCACAGCATCGAGGAGCGCCGCCGCGCCGGGTTATTGGAACGGGAAGCACAGAGAGAGCAGGCGCCGGCGGCAGGAGGCACGTGTCTTCGCAGGACAGTGTAACTCCGGAACGGGGTGCGGAGGGGGTCCGAATGAGGGAAAAAGGCGATCCATTCGTAACAGTCGACGCACAGAGATTGCAGGATACGGAAGGGGTGGAGGGCGGAACCGGTACTGATGAGTTACCGGTGAGATTCCGGACGATGCGGGCAGGGTAGGACGAGTTCAATTCCGGAGGACACAATGTTGGCGCCGGGCGGTGGGGGGATGTACCGGAGCTGCCTGGGCTGTCTGGTGCTGGAGCGGTGTTCCCCTTGCACTTCTACAGGGGATGGTGGTAGGTTCCTGTAGAAGGTGAAGGGGAGGCTGGATGCCATATCTTGATTTGCCGCAGGGAACGCTGGACCTGCTGATCCTGCGAGCGCTGCTGACGGGGGCGCAGCATGGGTGGGCGATATCGGAACGAGTGCAGCAGGTATCCGATGACGTGCTGCGGATCCAGCAGGGGTCGCTGTATCCGGCTTTGCACCGTCTGGAGCGGCGCGGATGGATCAAGGCGAAGTGGGGCGTCTCCGATCACAACCGGAAGGCGAAGTACTACGAGCTGACGCGGGGCGGGCATCGGCAGCTGGAGGCCGAGACGGCGAGCTGGCACAAGTTGACGGCGGCGGTGGCCCAGGTGCTGGAGAAAGGCTGAGTCATGGGGCTGGTGAGCGAGGCGCGGTACCGGTTGCGGGCGCTGTTGCGGCGCGAGGCGGTGGAGGCGGAGCTGGACGATGAGCTGGGTTTCCACTTTGAGAAGGAAGTGGAGAAGCTGGAGCGGCGCGGGATGAGCCGGGAAGAAGCGCGGCGGCAGGCGCGGATGAGGTTCGGGGGACAGGCGCAGGTAGCGGAGGACTGCCGGGAGGAGCGGGGGACGGGACTGCTGGAGAATACCGCGCAGGATGTGCGGTACGCGGCGCGGGTGCTGGGGAAGAATCCGGGATTCACGGTAGTGGCGGCGCTGACGCTGGGGCTGGGGATCGGAGCGAGCACGGCGGCGTTCAGCCTTGTGGATGCGGTGCTGCTGCAGCCGCTGCCGTATCCCAACGCGAATCGGGCGGTGATGCTGTGGGGCGAGTCGCCGCCGGGATCGTATTATGGCGCCTTTGATATGCCGTGGGCGCCGCAGGAGTACACGATGTTTGCCCCGATGCAGCGGTCGTTTGCGCATCTGGGGGCTTTTCGCAAGAAGACGTTCAACCTGACAGGCGCAGGCGGGCCGGAGCTGGAAGAGGGCGTTGAGGTGTCGGGCGGATTTTTTCCGGCACTGGGGACCACGCCGCTTCTGGGGCGGACGGTGAACGCCGCCGATGACCGGCCAGGACACGAGCATGTGGCGGTGCTGAGCGAGTGGCTGTGGCGGGCGCGCTATGGCGGGGATCGCGGGATCGTGGGGAAGACGATCGACGTGAACGGAGCGCCGGTGACGGTGATTGGGGTGATGCCGGCGAGCTTTCTTTTTCCCGATGGCGCGGAGATGCCGGTGGGGCTGGATGTTCCGCGGCGCAGCGCGCTGTGGGTGCCGATGGCGCTGCCGCCGGGAGCGACGGGCTCGAACGATATAGGGCTGGTGGCCGAGCTGAAGGCCGGGGTGAGCCAGGCGCAGATGAACCAGGATCTGGCGGCGTTCAATCAGCGGTTCATCGAAAAGTATCCGCAGGCAAAGGGTTTTTGGCGGCGCGCGGTGCCGTTGGCGCAACAGGCGGTGACGGAGTCGCGGGGACCGCTGTTGCTGTGGATGGGCGCGGTGCTGGTGGTGCTGCTGATTGCGTGCGCGAATGTGGCGGGGCTGACGCTGAATCGGGCGGTGGGACGGCGGCGCGAGTTCACGCTGCGCGGCGCGCTGGGGGCAAGGCAAGGGCGGCTGGTGCGGCAGATGGCGGTGGAGAATCTGGTGCTGGCGCTGGCGGGTGGCGTGCTGGGGCTGGCCACGGCGCAGGGGAGCGTGTGGGCGGTGCAGCGGTTTGGGCCGCAGACGCTGCCGCATCTGCACGAAGCGGGAGTGCACTGGCCGGTGGCGCTGTTTGCGGTGGCGGTGACGCTGGCAACGGGACTGTTGTCGGGGTTGGGGCCGGCGCTGGGCGCGACGCGGATGAACCTGGTGGAGGCGCTGAAAGAGGGCGGGCAGAGAACCCTGGGAGGGCTGACCGCACCGCGGCTGCGCAACGGGCTGCTGGTGGCGCAGGTGGCGCTGGCGATGGTGCTGGTGGCGGCGGCGGGCCTGCTGCTGCGGACGTTCTACGCGATGCTGCACACGAATGCGGGCTTTGACGCGACGCATGTGATGACGTTCGAACTGCCGCTGCCGGCCTCGGCGGCGTATGCGGATACGAATCGGATGGCGCAGGTTTATGGCGCGGTGCTGCGGCGGGTTGAGGGAATTCCCGGGGTGCAGGCGGCGGGATTTGCGTCGGTGGTGCCGATGGGGGGCGAGACGGACAGCACGATCATTCGCATACCCGGGCGGCCGCACGCGCGAACCGGCGATGAGCCGGGGGCAAACTATCAGTTCGTATCGCCGGGATTTTTCCAGGCGATGGGGACGCCTCTGGAAGAGGGACGGGATGTGCGCGCGAGCGATGTGCTGGACGCGCAGCGTGTGACGGTGATTAATCGCACGATGGCGGAGACGTACTGGCCGGGGCAGGACCCGGTGGGCAAGCAGGTGGGCGTGGGGATGGTGCGGATCCCGCTGCGGACGGTGATCGGGGTGGTGGCGGATACGAAGCAGGGATCGCTGCGGGAGGCACCGGCACCGGAGATGTACGTGCCGTATACGCAGAACGAGATCCGGACATGGCCGTCGATGCAAACGATGCAATATGCGTTGCGGCTGCGCGGGAGTGCGGCGGGGCTGGCGGCGGCGGTGCGGCGGGCGGTGGATGGCGTGGATCCGTCGCTGCCGGTGGCGCGGATGACGGAGTTGAAGACGATGGTGGACGCGTCGATGGCGGCGGATCGGTTTGCTCTGCTGCTGTTGAGCGCGTTTGGGCTGCTGGCGCTGGTGCTGGCTTCCGTGGGGATGTACGGGGTGATTTCGTACACGGTGCTGCAGAGAACGGCGGAGATTGGGGTGCGGATGGCGCTGGGCGCGCCGAGGGGACAGATTCTGCGGATGGTGCTGCGGCAGGGAGGCGTGCTGGCGCTGGCGGGGATTGGGATTGGGCTGGTGTGCGCGTGGATGACGACGCGGCTGATGGCGGGGTTTCTGTATGGCGTGCGTGCGGGGGATCCGGCAACGCTGGCGTCGGTGGGGCTGCTGCTGCTGGGGGTGGCGCTGGCGGCGTGCTGGGTGCCGGCGCTGCGGGTGGTGCGGGTGGATCCGATGGTGGCTTTGCGGGGGGAGTGAGGACAGGGCACAGGCCACAGAGCACAGGCCACAGGCCACAGGATCATGTTTTCCACGGGTGTCCGCGGCGCCTGGGGCGGTAGACTCGCGGTATGGGGCAGATGTTGGGGCCGGATTTCGATTCGGTGACGGCGAAAGCGCCGCGCAGACGCGGTCCTTTGCAGAAAACATCAGAGGTAGCCGGCGAACTCGTCCCTCAGCGGCTCGAGGCGGAAGTTTCTGGTCTGAGCGACGGCGCGGCTGAAGGGGAATCCTTTCAAAAGCGGCCCGAGGCTTCTCCAGGTGGGCGCGCATCGACTCGCAAAGCGGAGCGGCTGGGCAAGAACGGGCGGCGGATCCTGCCTGACGATGAGGTTTCAGCGGCCACGCGCAAGATGCGGATGCTGCGATCGCTGGCCTGCGGGAATAAATACGAAAAGCTGGCGCGGGCGATGGGTGCGGTGCTGATTGCCGGCGTGGATGAGGTGGGACGCGGGTGCCTGTTTGGGCCGGTGGTGGCGGCGGCCGTGATTCTGCCGCTGGATACGCGGATCCGCGGGCTACGGGATTCGAAGCAGCTGCTCGAAGAAGATCGCGAACGGCTGGCGGACATTGTGCGGGCGCGCGCGATCGCGGTGGCGGTGGAGGAAGTCGACGCCGTGACCATCGACCGGGTGAATATTTACCAGGCGAGCCGGATGGCGATGGCGGCG
>DASXFH010000346.1:0-4422 GCA_036489655.1 Acidobacteriaceae bacterium
ACGTAGACATCTTCGAGAGAGGTGAGCTTCTTCGCGACTCGGCCGGTCAGTGGCTGGTTTCTCACCCGAACCTGCTGTCCTTCTTTGAATGTCATACTCGAAAAGACTAAAGCGTTCCGGAGTGGTTCCATATCCCCAAAATGGGGGAGGTGCTCACCTGAAAAAGTCACATGAGTTAGATTAAGTGACCCAGATACATGTACTTATGTAACATCGGGGAGGTTACCGCACGTCCGGAACCCGCGAGCCGCACGGACAAGGGTTCTATAGGAAGGCCCTGATTCACGCAATGGCGCGCTCCGGTGCGGCCTGGCTTTCGAGATACGAACAGAACCGCTCACACCACCGGAAGACATTTTCGTTCCTGACGCGGCGCCGGAGCTTTCGCATGCGGGCGACCCGCTCCCGCACATCCATGGCGCACGCCTGTTGAACGGCGTCGGCCACGCACTGAATGTCATACGGGTTCACCAGAATGGAGCCATTGCTCAGTTGCGCGGCCGCTCCGGCAAACTCGCTCAGAATCAGAACGCCCTGATCGCCTTCCTGGGAAGCACAAAACTCCTTGGCGACAAGGTTCATACCGTCCTTGAGCGGCGTGATCAGGGCAATATCCGCGGCGCGATACAGCGCCACGAGCTCGGAACGATCCAGAGAGCGGTGGATATAGTGAACGGGCATCCAGCCCGGATCGCCGTACTGCCCGTTGATCTGGCTGACCAGGGTTTCGATTTCAAGCTTGAGCTCGCGATATCTGGGGATGTGCTCGCGGCTGGGGACGACGATCTGAACCAGGCTGAGCTGCCTCCGCATCCGGGGAGAAGAGCTCAGCAAATGGCGCAGGGCCTTCAACCGTTCCGGTACACCCTTGGTGTAATCGAGCCGATCGACGCCAAGCACAATCTGGCGGGCATGCATGTCCCGGCGAATCTGCGCGGCTCGTTCGACGATCTCCGGCTGGCCGGCGTGCTGCGCGAACTCCTCGTAGTCGATGCCAATAGGGAAGGTTCGTATCAGAGTGGAGTGGTTGCCGGCGCTCACCCGTACCTGCTCGTCTTCGCGGTGCATTTCAATATCGGGCAGAAAGTGGCGCACGCAGCCGAGGAAGTTGCGCTGATCCCGCAGGGTCTGGAATCCCACGGCATCGTAGGCAAACAAGGCGCGCAGGATCTGGCTGCGCCAGGGCAGCTTCTCGAAGATATCGAGCGGCGGAAACGGAATGTGCAGAAAGAATCCGAGTCGCGAACGGACCCGGTGTTCGCGCAGGATCTCGCCTACCAGCATCAGGTGATAATCGTGGACCCAGATGAGCGAGTCGGGGCGACTGACGCGACCGACTGCGTCGGCAAATTTGCGGTTCGCGTGCACATAGGCTTCCCAGTAGGTGGGATCGAAGTTGCAGCGGGACTGGAGATCGTGAAAGAGCGGCCAGACGATCTCGTTGGAAAAGCCGGCGTAAAAGCCCTTGCGCTCAGAAGGAGTGAGCGCAACCGGCACAAGACGAACCTGGGATTCGGCGTAGTCTTTCGCGAGCAGGCGCTCGATCTGATCTTCGGGGCCGTCTCCAGGCCAGCCGATCCAATAGCCCTTTCTCGTCTTCAGAACCGGGCGGAGCGCGGTCACCAGGCCGCCGGAGCTGGGGAGAAGAACGGGGCCGCGCGGCCCCATCTGTGTGGTGATGGGCAGGCGGTTGGAAACCAGAATCATGTCGCCGGCAGGCTTCATGAAGCGCCTCCACACCGGATCGCCCACTCTTCGAGGAAGCTCAGCAGCTGTTCGGGGGGGCGGATCCACAGCTGCGCGTTCGTCGGACGCCAGTCGGAGCGGACAAGCAGGGTGAGTGCGTCGGTGTCGCGCAGAGCCAGGAAGGCATCTTCGTCCGTCGTGTCGTCGCCGAGGAAGGCGAGGGGCGTCCCTGCCGGCTGCTCCGCCATCAGTGTGCGCACGGCGCTTCCTTTGTTGGGCTCGAGGGGCCGCAGCTCAAGGCCGCCATCGAACTCCAGAAGGGACATCCCGGATCGCTCCGCGATTGGGGCAAAAGCACCATGCACGGCGGGCCCCAGAGTGGCGAGCTCTTCCGCGGGCAGGCCCCGCCAATGCACGGCGATGCTGCCGGGCTTGCACTCGGTATATCCGAGATAGTCGCGAGACTTCAGCCATGCTGTGGCTTCCGCCAAACCCTGCTCATCGGATTGCCTTAGCGGCGCCATTTTTGTATGGCCATCGGGAAAGAGACGCTGACGACCGTGAACGCCCCAGATTTCCGGCGCCGGGTGCACTCCGAGCAGGTCCCGGACTTCTTCTGCCTGACGGCCACTGATGAGGACAACACGCGTCTGACCGCTCTCCAGGATCTTCTGGATGGCCTCGCGCACCCCAGGCCATGGAACGGCAGCGTTGCGGTCGATGTGGAAGGGGGCGAGGGTTCCGTCGTAATCCAGAGCGAGAGCGGAAGCCGGGTGCCCCATGAGCCGATCGAAGAACGCCCGAAGCTGCGGTTGGGTTTGTGATGGCGACGGATTGGACTGTCCCGAAGGGGAGGGAGCCGAGGGGCCACGAATTGTTTCCGGAGAAGGCGTCCTGGTCATGCCGCGTCGATCAGAAGGAGTTGGGACTGCACTCCCAGAGTACTGCCGAAGGAGGACATAGTGTCACGCTAACGCGATGCGAATAAAAAGATGCAAAGGCGACGCGGACAGATGCTCAGCCACAACTTTTATAAACAGGACTAAACCACTGGATTGACGAGCGTAAAAGAGCAGAGGCTGGTTTTTATTGGGGATCATCGCACCCGGTACCATGCCGAAGGATTTCGCAGGCCACAGCGGCCTGTCCCAGGGAAATCCCGCCGTCGTTGGCGGGGACCTCCCGCTGAACGAAGACTTCGAATCCGTCATCGCGCAGCGATTGCATGGAGCCGCCGAGGAGATGCTCATTCTGAAAGCATCCGCCGCTCAGGCAGACGCGGCCGAGCTGAAGTTCATCTCGCATCCGGCGGCAGATGGCCGTGACCATCGCAATCAGGGTCGCGTGAAAGCGAGCGGCAATCGTCGAGGGAGACACATTCCTATCCAGTTCGGAAACGATTTGGCGGATCATGGGCCGCAGATCAACATCCACCGGAGCGGCCCCTGCGAGGGCGAACTCATACGGAGATTCGGAAAGCACCCGGCCCGAACCTGCCGCCGCTTCGAGCATCATGGCGGCCTGGCCTTCGAAGGAGACGCTGTGGCGCAGACCGATGAGCGAGGCAACAGCGTCGAATAAGCGCCCGACGGAGGAGGTTGGGATGGTGTTCGCGTTGTGCTGCAGCATGTTCTCGACGATCCGGATTCTCTCAGCAGAGGACACAGCATTCCAGCGAGGGTTCGAGGGCAGCGAACCCTCGAATGCATCGAGCAGGTAACTGCGGGCCACGCGCCAGGGCTCTCGGACGGCGGAATCTCCACCAGCCAGCAGAATGGGTCGCAAGCGCGCAAAGCGATTGAAACTGGTGTAGGCGGCGGCAAGGAATTCGCCGCCCCAGATGGTTCCGTCCGTGCCGAAGCCGGTACCATCCCAGGCGACGCCGATAACCTTTCCTTCGAGCTGGTGTTCGGCCATGCAGCTGGCGATGTGGGCGTGGTGATGCTGAACCCCGATGAGGCGGAGGTCCGACTGTTGACGGGCGAATTGAGTACTGAGGTAGCCGGGATGCAGATCGAAGGCGACAGCCGTGGGCGTGACGTGGAACAGCCGCCGCATGCGCTCCAGGGTCTCTTCGAAAAACCGGAGCGTCTCGTAATTCTCCAGGTCGCCGAGGTGCTGACTGGGCAAAGCGAAGCCGGCGCGCGTGAGACAAAGCGTGTTCTTGAGCTGCGCTCCGCAGGCCAGCACTTCCGCTTCGCCGCGGCCCAGCCAGATGGGTCGCGGAGTGTAGCCGCGCGCGCGCCGCAGCAGCATGGTGTGGTCCGCCACCACGCGCACCACCGAATCGTCGACGCGGGTGTGAATGCGCCGGTTGTGGTGGGCGAAGATGTCTGCGATACCGGCAAGGTCCTCCTCGGCTTCGGCGTTCTCGATGACAATCGGCTCCTCACTGATGTTGCCGCTGGTCATCACAAGCGCGGCGTCGGCCTGCCAGCGCTCGCGAAGGATCCGAAACAGAATGTCGTGCATGGGCGTACAGGGCAGCATGACCCCGGTGCTGGGATTAGCGGGGGATACGCCGTCGGCCAGATCAGCGCCGGGGCGTCGGCGCAGGAGCACGATGGGCCGTTCAGGGCTGACCAGAGCTGCGCGTTCCGCTGCGGAGACGAAGCAGAGCGTTTCGGCAACAGCAGCATCCGCAACCATGATGGCGAAGGGCTTCTCACTGCGGCGCTTACGGCGGCGCAACTCAGCGACCGCAGCCGGTTGACGGGCATCGCAGGCCAGCTGGTA
>DASXFH010000369.1:0-2890 GCA_036489655.1 Acidobacteriaceae bacterium
CTCTCCAGCGCCCGATAAAAGTCCAGCGAGTTCTCCACCGGCACCGTCGGATCCATCGTCGTCGCAAACAGGAACGTCATCGGCGTCTCCGCCGTCACCGCCAGCTGGTTCGAATACCGCCTCTCCAGCGCCGGATTCACCTCCGGCCCCAGCAGGTTCATCCGCGACCCCGCATGCGCCTCCGGCAGCGTCATGCTGATCACCGGATACGACAGCACCATAAAATCCGGCCTGCAGCTCTGCCCATCGACCGCGTCCGGCTTCGCCACCGGCACCGCATCCCCATCGCAGTGCGTGCCCAGCGTCGAGGCCAGATGGCCCCCCGCGGAAAATCCCCACACCCCCAGTCGATGCGGATCGATCCCGTACTCCGCCGCATGCGCGCGAATCAGCCGCATCGCCCGCTGCCCATCCTCAATCTCCGCGGGATAGTGGTACGGCTTCACGCGATAGTCCAGCACAAACGCCGGAATCCCCTGCGCGTTCAGCCACCCCGCGATCTGCACACCCTCGTGCCCCATCGCCACGTGCTCATATCCGCCGCCTGGAATCACCAGCACCGCCGTGCTCGTCGAGCGCGTCTTCGGCAGAAAGGGATACAGCCGCGGAATATCCGCCTCCCCATGCCCCATCGCCCCCGGCACCCCATTCGGCCAAAGGTACACCGGCTGCGGCATGCCCGGCGGCAGCGGCGCCGCCGTCGATTGTCCCTGCCCGGAAGCGAAAAGACCCATCAGCATCAATCCAAGAAACAGAACAGACATGCGCCCAGTATAGGCACCCGGCTTAGCCCTCCGCCGTCTTCTGCTGAAACACCCTCTCCATCACAAACTCCGGCGTCACCTGCTCGCCCGACAAGAGCATCGCGATCAGTTCGCCGCCCAGCACCTGCGGCGCAATCACCACATCCGGCTGCACCAGCTTCACCCGCCCCAGATGCCGCGCGTCGTTCACCGCCGCCACCGTGCGCGTGCCCGACCCCAGCTCCCGCACCGCCAGCACGCAGAAGGCGTTCTCCGAATCATCGGCCATCATGGCCAGCACCGCCTCCGCCTTGTCCGCGCCCGCCTCTTTCAGCGTGTCCGTCATGCTCGGATCCCCCACCACCAGGTCCACGTCCTCCTTCACCTGGCCCTCCTCCGGCTTCTCGCGCAGCACCCGGGTCACCGGCCGCCCCCGCCGCGCCAGCTCCCGCCAGGTATTCACCGCCAGCGGCGTGTTCCCAATCACCACGAAATGATTTTCGCGTTTCATTCCCGCTCCTTTCCGCTTCATGATGCGCTGCAGGCTCTGCCCTACCAGCGGCGCAATCACCGCCGTCAGCGACGTGGCAAACACCGCCACGCCCAGCACGATCACCGACACTGTAAACAGCCGCGCCTCAGGCGTCAGCGGCACAATGTCTCCATACCCCACCGTGCTCATCGTCACCATGGCGTAGTACAGCGCGGTCACCAGGTCGTGGATCGGCGGCCGAAACTCCGTCCCCAGGTAGTAGCAGCCGAACGTGGCGTACAGCAGCAGCAGCAACACCGAGGTCACGGCGAACAGCGTGCTCGCCGCCAGGCTCGATCGGTCGAAGTGCCGCCACGCCAGCAGCAGCAGCACCGCCGTAAAGCTGAAATAGGTCAGCAGCGTGTGGACTTCGTGGTGCGCCGTCACCGCCGTGTTCACGACACCCAGCGCCGACAGCAGCAGCACCATGACCCATGCCAGGCGCGACCGCCACAGCAGCGCCACGCCCATGGTCAGCATCCCGCCGCCGATCAGCAGCGGCGGCAGCAGCGCGGGGCTCAGATGGAACTCTCCCCGCGCCAGGCTGTCCACATAACGCTGCCAGTGGGCTCCAAACGCGGCATCCAGCAGCCACAGCCCGCCACCGGAAATCAGCAGCGCCAGAGGCAGATGCGGGAACCACAGGTCCCCGCGGGCTGCATGATTCAGTTTTTGCAGCCGCGCTCGCAGCCGCTTGAGCCAGGCAAGGGTCATGGACGTGCGGAAACCTCACCACAGAATTCTGCTTCTAGGATGCACGCCGCGCACGCTTTCCCGCCAGCCCCGGCCAGCGCCCGGCGCGGAAAAGGCCGCAATCCCTACCGCAGACCCGGCGGCAGCATCTCGCGCAGGAATCCGTTGTCGCCGGCCTTCCTGTCATCTTTGCCCCACGTCCAGTACATCCCCAGGTAGGCGTAGTTCTCCGTCTGCCCCGCCACAGAATGCCCGTAGCAGAACAGAAACTGCTCGTTGGGATTGTGCTTGAAATGGTAGTACCCCCCCAGATCCACCATCGTCGACGCCTGGATCTGCGGAGCCGCACCGCCTTCCTTCCCATGGCTGAACACCTCGCCGCCAAACTCCACCCGATCACCCGGAAAGGTGTACTTCAGCAGGAATCCGCCATAAGGAAAATTGCGATAATCGGTCTGCGGCACGATCGTCTCGCCCACTCCGCCGTCCAGCAGCCACGGCCCAATATTTTTCTGCAGCCAAAGCGGCAGCCGATACCACACCTTCCCAATGCCCAGGCCCTTGTCGTAATCCCCCGTCGGCATCTCGAACATGGTAAAGGTGCCGATCTGCGGCACAAATTTGCTCTCTTTTATGTAGGCGATCTTCGCCCCCAGCTCCATGTCCGTCATGCCGAACTCGGTCGGCCCCTGCCCCTCGTCGGCCGCCGCGTACGCTGGGTGATTCAGCGGCGCCGCCACCCCAAACGGCAGAATCGCGTGCAGCTGCACCCGCGGAATCGCGCCCCAGTTAAACTCGAATGCCGGCCCCACCGAGTCCACCTCTACCGGCGTCCCGTCCGTCGAGCCAAAAATGTAGAACTCGTAGTGGTGCAGATCCACCGGCACTGGATCGTCCGTCTGATAAGGCGGGCCCTGCCCCC
>DASXFH010000432.1:0-2021 GCA_036489655.1 Acidobacteriaceae bacterium
TCTTCGTTGTTGGTATCGGCCTGAGCGGGAAATTTGACCGAGGCGGACCAGACGCAGACGGGATGAGCGCTGTACCAGGTGTTGATGGCCGACTCGAAGGCGCTCTTGTCGACCGCGTTTTTGCGGCATCCGGCGGCGAGGGCAACCGCGCCGATGCTGGTGAAAATGAGGAATTTCCGTAGTGACATTTGTGGGTCCTCTCTTCATGGGTTGGGATGCGGGGACCGGCGCGGGCGCGGAGGGTTTATTCGGCAGCGCGTACGGGTTGTCTGAAGGGCGAGCTCGTTGGTGCCGTTTCCCCAGGTACGTAAGTAATGCGCAATAGGAGAAACGCCGGTGAGGCGAGGCGGCTGCGGGAGTAGACCAGAGATAGAAAGCAACCAGGAGGTCCCTTTGACTCTTTCACGCAGAGGATTCGTGCAACTGGCGGGCGCTGGGCTGCTGGCGCCGGGTGAGCTTTGGACGGCGCAGGCGGAGCTGACCCGGCCGACGACCCGGCTGGGGCCGGAGGGTGTTTTACCGCTGGCGAAGGTCGCGCTGATCCACGGCGACGATCGGCGGACGAACGTGCGGCGGGCGCTGGAGGCCATCGACGATCAGGTCCGGGCCGGACTGCTGCAGAAGAAATCCGTCGTCATCAAGCCGAACTTTGTTTCGACGTCGAACCAGCTGGCGGCAACCCACGTGGACGCGATGCATGGAATCCTGGATTACCTGGAACCGCGTTTTCGCGGGCCGGTGGTGGTAGCCGAGTCGTCGGCGGGCGACACGATGGATGGGTTCGAGCATTTTCACTATGCGCAACTGGCGGCGGAGCATCGCGGGCAAAAGGTGACGCTGGTGGATCTGAATCGCGAGGGGCGGTACGAGACGGTCACGGTGCTGGACGCCGATCTGCATGTGGCGACGGTGCGGCTGGCGGCGCGGGTGCTCGATCCGGAGGCGTTCGTGATCACCAGCGCGATGCTGAAGACGCACAACACGGTGGTAGCGACGCTTTCCGTGAAGAACATGGTGCTGGGTTCGCCGCTGCACAGCGCGCCGGACGAGCTGCCGTGGAACGACAAGCGGAAGTACCACGTGGGGATCCGGCAGACGCATTACAACATGCTGGTGACGGCCCAGAGGCTGCAGCCGCACTGGGGAGCGGCGGTGATCGACGGCTTTGAAGGCATGGAGGGCGCGGGACCGGGGAACGGAACGCCGGTGGCGTCGCGGGTGGCGATCGCGTCGACGGATTTTATTGCGGCGGATCGTGTGGGGTTGGAGGTGATGGGGATCAATCCCGCGTGGGTGGGGTATCTGAACTACTGCGGGCAGGCGGGGCTGGGGCAGTTCGATCTGACGAAGATCCAGGTGAAGGGCGCGACGATTGCCGAGGTGCAGAAGAAGTATGCGCTGCATCCGGACATTCAGAGAGAGCTGGAGTGGATGGGTCCGCTGCAGGAAGGTACGCCGAAGATGGGGAGCCTGCTGCATGGGGACTGGATTTACGGGTAGGGCGGTGAAGCCCTTAGCACCTATTCGCCGTGGGGGGCGGAGGCGTAGACCTCCTGGATCGGGAACAGGGTGGGAACGCCGCTGTCGAAGACAAACAAGTCATTGTGCGGGTGCCGCCGCAGCCAGGTTGCGGCCGCATCGATTGGGCGCTCCTGCTCCGGAATAAGTTCTTACTTTTCTTCGATCAGCAGCAGATCCCAGGGCTGGATGGTGGCGGACTGACCGGTGGCAACGGTGCGTCCGGAGAGGAGGTCGGTCCCGGCGGGTTCCTGCCACATGAAAGTAACGGGAGCGGCGGAGTAGTTGAAGTAGTAGTCGATGCGGGCGTCGTGGCGGTTGATGCCATGCACGGCGTGGATGGCGGCGGGGAGCTGCTGGTCAGGACCGGTGAGGCCGATGCGGTGGAGGACGTCGAGCAGGACATCCTGCTGGAGGGTGTCGGAGAGGTACGTGCCTTCGTAGAGGAGGGTACCGGAGCCGTACTGGTTTTCGGTGATGGCGGGCCACTTTCCGAAGAAGGG
>DASXFH010000028.1:0-11955 GCA_036489655.1 Acidobacteriaceae bacterium
AAGTCCCGGGGCACATCCGTCCCCGACAATGTCGGGTATTCCACGTTGCTCAGCATTCCGTGGAGTGCATGGCCGAATTCGTGGAACATCGTGCGCACGTCGTCGGAGCTGATAAGCGCCGGCTCTCCGGGTGCGGGCTTCTGAAAATTCGCAACGTTGTAGACCACGGGCAGATTTCCGAGCAGACGGCTCTGATCCACAAAGCTCGACATCCAGGCGCCGCCGTTCTTGTTGTCGCGCCTGAAGTAGTCGCAGTAGAAGAGCGCCAGAGGCTTGCCGTCTGCATCGTGCACCTCGAAAACGCGCACATCCGGCTGCCAGGTGGGAATATCCTTCCGCTCGGTAAAGGTCAACCCGTAGAGTTGGTGCGCCGCATAGAAAACGCCGTTCTCCAGCACATGATTGATCTCGAAGTATGGCTTCAGCTGGGACTCGTCCAGATCGTACTTTGCTTTGCGTACCTGCTCTGCGTAGAAGTTCCAGTCCCACGGCTGGAGCGTGAACCCGCCGTGCTGCCGGTCGATCAGTGCCTGGATATCCTGCCCTTCGGCCCTTGCTTTCGCGGTTGCCGGCGGGATCAGCTCATTCAGGAAGTGCAGCACCGCAGCCGGCGTCTTCGCCATTTGATCCTGCAGGACCCAGGCTGCGTAATTGGGGAAGCCGAGCAGCTTCGCCTTCTCGGACCGTAAGTGCGCCAGCCGTGCCACCACCGGCCGCAAATCGTCGCCGGGCCGTTCGGCGCGGGTCCAGCCCTTCTCGAAGAGCGCTTCCCGCGTGCTGCGGTTGGTGAGCTCGGTAAGGTCCGGCTGCTGGGTCGTGTTCTGCAGGGAAATGACGTAACCCTGTACTTTGCGCGCCGCAGCCTCCTGCGCCGCCGCCGCGATCTGCGCATCGCTGAGGCCGTCCAGCGCCGAGCGACTGGTGATCGTATAGGCCGCGCCCTTCGTCGCCTTCAGCAGCCCGCGAGTGAACTCGTCTTCCAGCCGGGACGCTTCCTCGTTCAGCTTCTTCAGCTTCTCCTTATCGGGCTGGCTGAGGGCCGCACCTGCATGCACAAACTTGTCATAGACGATCTTCACCAGCCGCCGGCTCTCGGGATCCAGATGAAGGCTGTCGCGCTCGTCGTCGATCGCCTTCACCCGCGCGAACAGCTTTGCGTTGAGGTAAATCGAGTCGTAATGGGCGGCCTGCTTCGGAGCCAGCTCGCGCTGCACGTTCTGCAGATAGGGATCCGTATTCGCGCCTGTCACGCAGTTGAAAGCGGCCTGCGCGCGCTGCAGCAACTGCCCGCTCTTTTCCATCGCGACAAAAGTGTTCTCGAAGGTCGGCGGCGCCGGATTGCCGGCAATTGCCAGGATTTCCTTCTCCTGCTGCGCCATGCCTGCTTCGATGGCCGGCTGATAATCCGAGTCCTGGATGCGGTTGAAGGGCGGCGCATGAAATGGCAACGAACTCGGAGCGTAGAAGGAATTCTCCGGCCCGAAGGCGGCGGTCTGAGCATTGGCAGTTGTATGGGTCATGAGGAATGCAGCGGCCCCGAAAGCGCTCGCGGCGAACAACAGTTTCTTCACAGCAGCGGCCCCCACGGGCGAACAGGAAGCCCGAAGAGGCATTCTATCGCCGCGCATGGAAAAGGGGGCGTCCCTTTGGTGCACGCCGACTACCGCTTCAGCAGATCGATCGGTTCATCGAAATCGGTGGCGCGGAAGTATTTCGCGAGCGCGGGGTGGCGGCGCTCCACGGCGCGATACATCTCCCACGCGACCTTGCGATAGGAGAAGTGTCCCTGCGGCGCGGAGCGCAATTCTGAGATGTAGAGAGCCTCAGCAAAATCCATCTTGAACAGGGCGCGGTTTTTCGTCGCCAGGGGCAGCACATATTGCGCGCAGGCGGCGGCTTCCGGAGCCGAGCCACCGGCAATGCTTCGATTCGCCGCATGGGCCGCACGGATCGCCTCTTCAAATATCGGCTGCACGCCCGCCTCGGGCACGCCCTCCGGAATCGCATAGCCGTGAACCGGGGTGAAGCTCTGGAGCACCTGCACGCAGCGCCGGTGCCGATGCATGTCGCGAAAGCCGCCGATGTCCATGAGGATGTCGAAGCGCAGGGCCTGGCCGGAGGAAAACTCGCGCAGCAGCTCGTCGTGGCCTCCGCGATGCCGCATGCCCAGATCAATGATCTCGGTGCGCCGCGCCTCGGTCAGCGCTGCTACCTGTCGACGAATCTGGCGGTAAGGATAGTGACACTGCCCATAGAGCAGGGTCGCCGCCAGATCCACTTCGAGCGAGTCCGGGTCGTCGACCAGATCCACAAGGGGCGCGTCCTCGATCGGCTCGCCTCGGAGCAACTCGGCCGCGGTCTGGGTCAACTCCACCCGCGTTCGCATCTGATAGTCGCTCGGCGCGGCATATTTCACCAGCGTCGGCGCGGTCCTGACCTCACGCGTGAGCAGGGCGGCGGCGCGCTCGCCCAGAGCCGGATCGAGAGCCGCAATCTCGCGCTGCAGGGCTGCCAAATCCTCGCCGTGGACGTTCCATGCCGCGCCCGATGCGGCTGCCTGCAGCTTCTCCCCCAGCTGGCGAATCTCAGCCACCGGGCTTGAGAGCAGCCGTGAGATTTGTGTCTCCAGCGTGCGCGCATTGACGATTTCGCCCAGGGAGGTATTCGTCGCCAGCGGCAGCAGGTAGCGCGCCACGTCGAACGCGCGCGCCCGCAGCGTGCGGTCGTAGCTCTCCTGCTTCATCTCCTCGGGCTTGCGCACCTGTTCCTTCAGCGAAGCGAAGACGGCCTCCGACACGCTGTGATAGCTCGCAAAAAGGTGTTCAACCGTCTCCCGAAACAAATCCGCCGAGCCGGTATCCGCGCCAAACTCGGGCATGTACCAGCCGCTCCTGCGGAAGTTCTGATAGCGCGTGGATCGCTCCTGACCATCCCAGCGCTGCTCGTCCACCAGAACGATCGCAGCCAGCAGCGACAGCCTTTCGATGGCAAAGGCCACGTGGGCCAGATCGGCGATCGACCGATGCCCATACTGGAAGTAGAACGTGTTCAGGAACTGCTCGGCGCGCTGGCTGCTGATCTCCCGGAGCGACTCCTTCATTGACAGCGCAGACCGCGAGTACTTCGCCATGGCATAGGCCAGCACTTCGGGATCGGCCCCGTGCACAGCGAAGACTTCGGTCTGGTTATTGCGACGCGCATCCGGTTCCGCAGCCGGTTGCACCGGAGCCGGAGGAGTTTCAGTCATGGGAGGCATGCAGGCATGCTAAACCCAATGCCTGCGGAATTCCCTGGTGGCGGCTCCGGAACCAAGGGCGTCAACGGCTGCGGCCGGCAGCCCGATTGTTATCTCCCTGAAAAGAAAAGAACGAGTACCATGGGAGTGTTTTGGCCGGAGTTTTGCCCACGATCGGCCCGGTTGCATGAACAAGATCCTTTCCACCACCGAGCATCGTCCGTGGCCTCTTCCCAAATCGCCATGGGTGATGACGCAGCGCTGGAACGATCTGCTGTTCGCGCACTGGCCCATGCCGGCTGCCGAACTCAGCCACCTCGTGCCGGAAGGGCTGTCCATCGACGTCTTCGACGGCTCCGCGTGGGTGGGCGTGGTTCCTTTCTGGATGGACCAGGTGCGAGTGCGGGGGCTACCGGCCATTCCCGGCGCCAACCGCTTCCCTGAGCTGAATCTGCGCACGTATGTGCGCGAGCGGCATTCCGATCAGCCGGGCGTGTACTTCTTTTCCCTGGACGCGGCCAATCCTTTTGCCGTCGCCGCCGCGCGGATGCTTTACCGGCTTCCCTACTACTGGGCGCGGATGAAGATTGCTCCAACGGAAGATCGGACTTTTCACTACAGCAGCGAACGGCTGCTCACCCGCAATCCGGCGCGACTGGTCGCCAGCTACCGCAGTCTGGGAAAGCCCTGCGTCAAGGGTGGGCTGGAGAGCTTCCTGACCGACCGCTACGTTCTCTTCACGGCGACGCGCGGGGGCCATCTGTCTCGGGTCAACATTCATCATCTGCCCTGGCCGCTGGAGCTGGCGGAGGCGGAGTTCGAGATGAATACCCTGCCGGAGGCTCACGGCATTCGCCTGCCCGATACTAAACCCCTGCTGCAGTACAGCCGCGAACTGGTCGTCTATCTCTGGTCTCTTGAAGGCATGCCCTCTCTCACCGCTCGCCGAGCCGCGGCTCCCGTGCCGGCCGCCGGGGGATGAACCGCGTCATCGCGAGGGCAAGACGCCATCGCACAACGCGGTGAGGCGGTGGAGATTCGGATTCGCGATGCGATTGCAGAGCGTCGGCATGGAGCTCACGCGAGCTGGTTGGACCTGCCGGGAGGCTGCTGTAGGCTATAGCCATGCCGTCACTTGAGGGAAGAACCGCTCTGGTTACCGGAGCCTCGCAGGGCATCGGCCGCGCCTGCGCGCTGGCGCTGGCCAAAGCCGGCGCCCGGGTTGGGGTGGCCGCCCGCAACGAAGACAAGCTGAACCAGGTTGCCGCCGAAATCGCTTCGCTGGGGGGGGCCGCCGCTGTCTTCACGCTCGACCTGGCCAGCGAAGACTCGATCAAAGCCTGCGCCAAAGCGGCCATCGCTCACTTCGGCAGTGTTGAAATCCTCGTGAACAATGCCGGGATTACACGCGACACGCTCGCGCTGCGCATGAAGCGTTCCGACTGGGACGACGTGCTGCAGACGAACCTGACCGGGACCTTTCTTATGACCCAGGCCATGCTGAGCCCCATGCTGAGGGCACGCTGGGGACGCATCATCAACATCACCAGCGTGGTGGGCGAAACCGGCCAGGCCGGGCAGGCGAATTATGCGGCCAGCAAAGCCGGGCTCATCGGGCTTACCAAATCTCTGGCCCGCGAGCTGGCCTCGCGCAGCATCACCGCCAACGCGGTGGCTCCCGGATACATCGAAACCGCTATGACCGCGGTTCTTGACGAGAAGCAGCGCGGGTCGATGCTGGCGCAGATCCCGCTCGGCCGCGCCGGCACGGATGCCGACATTGCGGGCGCCGTCTGCTTTCTGGCGTCTGAAGAAGCGGCATACATCACCGGTCATGTCCTCGACGTGAACGGTGGCATGTACATGGGCTAAGCGGGCTCTTCTGAAACTGCCATGAAAATTCTCACAGCGGACGAAATGCGCGCGGTCGATCGGGTTACGTCCGAGCGCTTCGGCGTGGATTCACTCGACCTGATGCGCCAGGCCGGCGCCGCCGTGGCCCGTTTTGTCCTCCGCGAATATCCGGAGCGCCGTCGCATCGCGGTGCTTTGCGGCAAAGGCAACAACGGGGGCGACGGCTTTGTCGCGGCGCGGGAGCTGGCCAATGCAGGATGCGACGTCCGCCTCCTGCTGCTGGGCCGCCCTGCGGATCTGAAGGGCGACGCCAAGGCCGCCTTTGGCGCGATGGGTCTGGTTCCGGTGCTGGCTCCGGACAACGCGGCGCTGGCCGCTCCCGAAGCGCAGGCGCTGCTCACCTCCGCCGATCTGATCATCGATGCTGTGTTTGGAACCGGATTTACTCCGCCCCTGCGCGGCGTTGCCGCAACGCTGCGCGACCGGGTGAATAGCCTTGCCACTCCGGTGGTCGCCATCGATTTGCCGTCCGGATGGGATGCAGATTCTCGCGATCTGAACGCGGAAGGCGCGTTTCGCGCCAGCGCCGTGGTTACTTTCACCGCACCCAAACTGGCTCACGTCAGCGGCAATCTGACGGGCAGCGCCACGGGGCCCATGGTCGTCGCTTCCATCGGGTCGCCGGAGGAGGCCGTCACCTCATCCACAGGCCTCACATGGGCCGGTTCTTCGAAGACCCTGACCGAGCAGCCTCGAAGGCCGGATTCCAACAAAGGGCTCTACGGGCATGTTCTGGTGGTCGCGGGCAGCCGCGGCAAGTCGGGTGCACCCGCCATGGCCTCTCTCGCCGCTCTGCGCGCGGGCGCGGGCCTGGTCACGGCCGCCGTGCCGGACTCCATCCAGCCCCTGGTCGCCGCGATTACTCCGGAGCTGATGACGTTTCCGCTCCGCGAAGGCCCGCGGGGCGAGGCGGATGTTTCCAACCTGCAGCCGGATCAGCTGAAACGCCTTACGGAACGTGCCACCGTGATCGCCATGGGTCCGGGTCTGGGCACGGAGCCCGAGGCGTTCGTGCTCGGACTGATCCAGAAAACCCGGTTGCCGCTGGTCCTCGACGCCGATGCGCTCAACATCCTGGCCCAACACCCGGAGAAGCTGGACGGCCGCAAGCGCACCATGGTCCTCACGCCACATCCCGGCGAGATGGCCCGCCTGGCCGGTGTCACCACGAAAGAGGTCCAGGCTCAGCGCGAGCCGCTCGCCCGGGAGTTCGCTACCCGGCATCACGTCACGCTGGTTCTGAAAGGCTGGCGCACCCTGATCGCGCATCCCGATGGCCGCATCGCCATCAATACCACCGGCAATCCGGGCATGGCCAAGGGCGGCAGCGGTGACATTCTCACCGGCATCGTGGCTGCGATGCTCGCCCAGTACCCCGATCATCCGGACCGGGCGGTCGAAGCTGCCGTTTATCTTCATGGGCTGGCCGCCGACCTCGCCCTGCGCGAACAGGACGAACATACTCTGCTCGCCACTGACACAATCGGTCACCTTTCTCGCGCTTTTCACTTCCGTCCGGAGGACGAAGCGGGCTATGTTTGGATAGAGGGAATCCCTTCCTCGGCGAGGAGCCGATGACGCAGACAGCCGAGTTGAAAACCTGGCAGTTCGAGAGCCACAGCGGCAAGGAGACTATTTCCGTCGGTCACCGCATCGTTGCGCTGCTGACGCCGCCAAAGTTTCTCATCCTGCGCGGCGATCTGGGGGCCGGCAAAACCACGCTGGTGAAAGGGATCGCCGAAGCGCTGGATGCTGCCGACCCCGATGAAGTCACCAGCCCCACCTTTACGCTGATCCACGAATACGAAGGCTCACGCAGCGTGGATGGACGTCGCGTGCCGGTTCTGCTCTATCATCTGGATCTCTATCGCATCCAGAACGAGCGTCAGCTGGACTCCCTGGGGCTGGAGGAGCTTTCCGGTCCGGACAGTCTTGTTCTGGTGGAGTGGGGCGAAAAATTCGCCAGCGTGCTCAAGCGCAGCCAGGGCGAAGTGGAAATCCGGGCGACCGGGGGCGACTCCCGCAGCATCACCCTCACGCTGAAGGACTGAGCGTCGGCTAGAAGTGGTGAATCTGCTCCGGCTGCGGCACTTCGACGGCCTTCGTGGTTTCTCGTTCCAGCGAACGGCTCACCAGGTCGCGTGAGCCCAGACCCACCGCCAGGGACAGGGCCAGGACGATTCCGCCAAACAGAATCCCAAACCCCAGCTCGACGATCTCGCCACCCAGAGCCAGATGATCGAGCACCATCGCTCCTGTGAACACCAGGATCATCCACCGCACGCCCATGCTCAGCAACCGGGCATAGCTCAGGTTCAGGTTGACCCCTGTGATCAGGACGCTGCGTGAGACAAAGCGGGCGAGCACGTTGCCGGCCAGAAGCAGGATGGCTGCGCCCACAATCCGCGGCACATACCCGAGGATCCACCCGGAAACGATATGCTCTGACGTGCCGGCTTCAAAGGCTGAAACGCCCACCATGACGCCCGCGGTCAGAAAGCACCAGAAGACTACCCGGCCGGCCAGCAGGGAAGGCGTCACGCGTGGAGACCACTCGGCGATGGCATTGGCGCCCCGGCTCATGCGCTCGTCGAAGTGGAACAGCATCAGAGTGCGGCGAACCACCAGCGCCAGCAGCCATCCGATGAGAAGAAAGAGCAGGAAAGCCAGGATAAACGCAAGAATCCCCGGCAGCAGCGTCGCGACCTGGTTCATCACGCGGACCATCGACGCGTGCAGCGATTGTTCTACCTGATCCCACATATTCTTCTCCTTTCGATCGCGCTACGGATTGAAGCGATCCGGCCATCTCCACCGGGACAACAGATACGGCTTTTTCTCTTCCCACGCGCGGGCCAGTTGCTCCTGGCGCTCTTCCAGCGCAGTATCACTCAGCTTTGAAACTTCCTGGATATACGACGCTACCCACCCCAGATACAGCGGGGTCAGAGCGCCCAGCAGGTGCACGCGGCTGATGGTGCGCAGCCGGTAGGCCAGCGCGAAATCGTAGACGATGCCCGCCCACAACTCGTCGGGCACCCGAAACTGCTCCGGCGCTACTCGGGTGAGCCGCCGCAGTTCGAGGAGTACGTTCGGCGGCAGAATCAGCCGCCAGACTTCGTCCAGATTGCGCGACCCCAGCAAAAACGAATCCAGCATTGGCTGCGGGTCAACCGCTTGCCCGTCCGGATGCTGGGTGGGCGCGTTCCCCCAGACCGGAGTCGCTTGTGAGCCGCGCACCCTTTGCCAGTGCGGCGCAAAGTGCTCCATCTCCTGGAACAGCGATCCGAGAATCTGGCCCAGAACCGCGCTGAGTTCCAGTCCTTCCGTCGCGACCCGGTGGTGGACATCAATATGCACCTGACTGACCGCCTGTTGCGGAGACTGGGTAGCGGCCACCGTTACCGGCCACAGCAGAGCATTTCCAGTCCCGTTCGACCCCGCGCTTTGGCGCAGAAGATGCCCGCACAGGGCGCCGGACACGGCAAAATCAAAGGCGATGGGGTAATGAATCCGCTTGCCGAATAACGCCCGGCTCAGCGGCGACAAAATTCCGGTGTTGATCAGTCCTTCATATTTGCCGGCCGGATAGATGGGCATGGCCAGCACGCACTGGCGGTCGAGAACCGCATAGGCGAAGAGTTGCAGGACATGCGTCTGCAGGGCCGCCAGATCCGCTCCCAGCACAATACAGGCACGGGCGTTGAGCGAAGCCGCGAGGGCCAGCACGGCTCGCTGGTGAGCCGACACGCCCGACCAGAACTCCCCGCTCGCCGGAGCCAGCGACGTATAGGGCAACAGAGCCACCTGCGCCTTTCCTGCGCTCTCGTCTTCGGCCCCCGCTGGAACGGGTGCGCTGCCCGGGCCAGCCCACACAAACACGATGCGCAGGGAAGACAAACTCGAGCCCAGCTCCGCGGCGATCTGTTCGGCGCGAGGCCGCAGCTCCTCGGGGGTCACCGTGCCGGCGATCCCCACGACCATGTCCGCGGAGCCGATCCGCTCCGCCTGCCGTTTTGTCTCTTCCGTAAATTCGATGGCCGCCATCGATATTTCTCTCACAGGGGCAGCGACAGGATGCCGTGCAAAGGAATCCGAATCCACGCCGGACGATTGTTCAGCTCGTACACCAGCTCATACAGTGCCTTGTCGAGCATATAGATTTCCAGCAAAGCCTGGAAATCCTCCGGCGCCTGGGGGACGATGGGGGCACCCAACACCATCTCCCGATAGGTCCGCAGAAATTCTCCTGAAACCGACAACTCCCACAACCGGGCCCAGGACTCCAGCTGCACATAGTCCTCCGGACGACGGGTGGTGTACTTGGTCAGCGCCACGAATGCCGCATAGCTGAACGAGCGCAGCATTCCGGCCACATCTTTCAGCGGCGAATATTTGGCCCGGCGCTCGGTGAGCGGCCGTGCCGGCTCGCCTTCGAAATCGAGGATGACAAAATCGCCGCGCGATCGCAGCACCTGCCCCAGATGGTAGTCGCCATGAATGCGGATCCATCGCCCGGGATGACGCAGCGTACCCGGCGCGCGGAACTTCGCCAGCAGAGAGCCGCGCCGGCTCAGCACCAGCCCCGCCGCTTCGACGACATCGTCGGGAAGCCGCGAAAGATTCGTCTTCAGCAGATCGAAAGCGTGCGCCGCATGGCCGGCCAGACGATCCCGCACCGCGTCGAGCTCCTCCTGCCCTGGCTGGACGGGCACGAAGGCCTCGTCTTTCCCGGACGCCAGAGCCAGGTGCATCTCCGCCGTTCGCCGTCCCAGCGTCGCCGCGGCATCCAGATACATGCCGGCGTGCTCCCGGGCTGCGGCATCGCGCTCACCGTGCGCATGCGTTGCCGCCGCGGCGTGCGATCGCGCCGAGGCCGTACTTTCGTAGTAGCGGTCGAGTTCATCCAGCGTCCACTGCCAGCCGTCGCCTTCGTTGGGAACCAGCCCCTGCAGCAGCGCCAGCGTGGTTGGCTCCTCGTCGCCGCGCCGCACCTCGATGCAGCCGCCGTAGGGAGCGATGTTCAGGAACCGCGCCTTTTCGGTGAGGAACCGCCCGATCTCCACGTCGGGATTCACCCCTGGCTGCTGGCGCCGGAACAGCTTCATGATCAGCCGATCGCCGAAAATCGCGGAGGTGTTGCTCTGTTCGGCGCTGCTCAGCCGCGAGGGCAGGAGCTGCGTGCCGCGCAAAGTGGGTAGAACGGAACTCGCCATCCCCACCAGCACTCCGTTGCGCGTCTGCAGTTCCTTCCCGCCGGCAATCATCTCCAGGAAAGCAGCCGGCACGCTCGCGCGCAGCATGCCTTCGTGCAGGACACCGGTCAGAGTGGCGGACCCCACAGTGGCCACCATCTGCTGCGGCGAGGATTCCCGCAGCGCCGTGGCCGCTTCGCCGAAGCTCATCGCCAGAGAAAGCAGCCAGTTGTCCGGCTCCCCATCGATGTAGTCGATCTTCACCCATAGCAGCACAGCGTGGCTGTCGTCGAACAGCACTGAGTCGGTGATCTGGGTGCGTACGATGCTGCGCGATTTTCCTCCGAACCACCGCTGCCGCTGAATATAGCCGCGCAGCATCTCTTCCAGACGCCGCAGGCCATCCCCGGAAAGCAGGCTCTGCCAGTCGCGCTCGCTTTCCACATAGAAAGCCTGATCGCCGTCTGAGGAGAGGGCCGCAGCGTTGGTCAGTGACGGCTGCAGTTCCAGCCACAGGAATCCATAGGGCCCCAGCGAAAGCGAATAGGGCGCCCGCGTGATCGGGGGGAACTCGACATAGCCCAGCATCTCGACCGGGGTCATGCCTTCCAGATCCGACAGGTCGAGTTGTACCGGCTGCGCGAAGCGCGAGAGATTTGCCACGCAGAGTACCGTGGCCTCGGGACTCTGCCGGATGTACGCCAGGATTTTCCGATTCGAAGGCTCCAGGAATCGCAGCGATCCCCGCCCAAACACCTGGAACAGCTTGCGCAGCGCGATCATGTTGCGCATCCAGTTCAGCAGCGAGGAGGGATCATTCTGCTGTCCCTCAACGTTGATCGCCTCGTAGCCCCATACCGGATCCATGATGACCGGGCTGAAGAGTTTCGCGGGATTCGCCCGCGAGAAGCCCGCATTGCGGTCCGCCGTCCACTGCATGGGAGTGCGCACGCCGTTGCGATCGCCGAGGTAGATGTTGTCTCCCATCCCGATCTCGTCGCCGTAATAGAGGATGGGCGTTCCTGGAAACGAGAACAGGATGCTGTTCAGCAGCTCGATGCGCCGCCGATTGTTATCCACCAGCGGCGCAAGGCGGCGGCGAATGCCGATATTGATCCGCATCCGGGGGTCAGCGCTGTAGGCGAGGTACATATAGTCGCGCTCATCGTCGCTCACCATTTCCAGCGTCAGCTCATCGTGGTTGCGCAGGAAGAGCCCCCACTGGCAGTTATCCGGAATGGCCGGCGTCTGCGCCATGATGTCGGTAATCGGCAGCCGGTCTTCCTGGCGCAGGGCCATGTAGATGCGCGGCATCAGCGGGAAGTGAAAGGCCATGTGGCACTCGTCGCCATCGCCGAAATACGGCCGCACATCGGTGGGCCACTGGTTGGCCTCGGCCAGAATCAGGCGGCTTTCAAAGCCTTCGTCGATGGCGGCCCGCATCGCCTTGATCACGGCGTGCGTCTCCGGCAGGTTTTCACAGTTGGTGCCGTCGCGCTCCACCAGATAGGGAATGGCGTCGATGCGCAGCCCGTCCGCGCCCATATCCAGCCAGTAGCGCATCACCTTCAGCACTTCTTCCAGAACCGCGGGATGGTCGTAATTCAGATC
>DASXFH010000061.1:0-30258 GCA_036489655.1 Acidobacteriaceae bacterium
CTCGGCCCGGTCCGTTGCGACTCCGCCCCCCTCAGGAAAGAGAAAAGGGCAGGCTCGAGGCCTGCCCTTTTCTTCGCCGCTCCCGACGCGCTCACTGCGGCTTCTCCTCCGGATGAGGAGCCGCATGATTCTGGGGCCGCGCCTGGGGGTGCGGAGCCGGACGTGCTGCGGGTCGTGCTGCGGGACGCGGAGCGGCGCGTTCTTCCGGTCGTGGCGCGGGCCGGCTCTCGGGCCGTGGAGCCTGCCGTGCCTGCGGAACAACCCGTGGCGCTGGTCGGCTCTCCTGGCGCGGTACCGGGGTCCGAGCCGGTCGATTCTCCTCGTGCGGCACCGGAGTCGGCGCAGGCCGGCTCTCCTGATGCGGTACCGGGGTTCGCGCCGATCGGCTCTCCGGTCGAGGCGCGGTTTCAGTGCGCGGCCGAACGACCCGCGCCGCCGGCCTGGGCGGCGTTCCCTGTGGCGTGCTTCGTGCCGGAGCCCGTTCCTGCGCTCCGGCCGGTGAACCCGGTCGCGCTGCCTGGGGCGCCCGCGACGGCCGCGCTTCATTGGGCCGTGCCGCCGGGGACCGATTCTCGTTAGGCCGGGTCGCTGCGTTTCGCGCTGGCATGGGCCGATTTTCGCCTGCCGCCGGATGTCCTCCCGCTCCCGGCCTGTTCGCAGCTGCATGTGTCCCCCGGCTCTGGGCCTGCGCGGCTCGTATCTCCGCCGCGCTCGGACGATTCGTCGCCGCCACCGGCCTCTGCCCCACCCGCGCCATCGCGGCGGCCCGCGGAGCTCCGTGATTGGCCGCAAACCGCGACTGCGGATCGCTGCGCGCCGCCGTAATGTGCTGCATCTGCGCCGAGGTCCTTTCGAAGTGCCGCCCGCGCATCACCTGTTCTTCGCGTGCCGTCGGACGTATGTTTACGCCCCCCGGTCCGTTAAAGCTGGCCCGCGGGCCCTCCATACGCCGCACTACGGTTCGATTGACATACACGTTGTGGATCACCGTCGTGTTCACGCGTACCACCGCCGTGTTGTAGCGGAAGACGTTGCCGGCCCACATGCCGCCCACAAAGCCCGCTCCGCCGTAACCCCAGCCGTAGTCCACACCTCCGTAATAGCCCACCTGCGGCGCCCAGTAGCCGTTATGCCAGCCATAGGCATCGTTGTCATAGCCCCAGTAACCAGGCGTCCACAGCAGCCCCGGTTGCGGAGGCGCTACCCAAACCCCAGGCACCCAGTAATAGCCGTAATCGGGATCCCAGGCCCAGTACCCCGGCGTCCACAGATATCCCTCCGTCGGGCACGGCGGCTGCTCGTAAACCGGCAGCGGCGGCGGCGCAAAGTTGACGCTGACTGCAATCCCCACCTGCGCCTGCCCTGGCTCCGGCGCCAGCCCCAAAAGCAGCGCGGGCAGCAAAATCCCCAGACTCAGTAATTTCTTCATGTTTGGCTCCCTCGATCGCGGGCAGGAGTGGATGCTCCATCCGGGCCCGAACTCCTGGGATGCCGTTCCGCCCCGCAGGGATAGCGCCCGATCCAGCCAAATTGTCTTTCCGAGGCGTCCGCTCGGGCCCGCGTTTTGATCTTCCCGAGCTTCCTGCCGATAACTCCACCAGCAGGATGGACAGCACTGTGGTACTTGATCGCAACGTCGCTCTCGTTTCCGACTCCCTCGCCCCGGAGATCCTCGATTCCGGCCATAGCCCCCTCGCTTTCACGGAACCTTTCGACCTCGAGTCTCTGGAACCCCAGTCTCTTCAGCCCGAGAAATGGATGCTCGGCGCCATGGCCGGCCGCAGCCTTGCTATGCAGCAGCTCTTTGCCCGCATGCGCTGTACGGCTCCCCACTTTCGTCTGGTCGCCGTTGAAGGAGAACCGGGAACCGGTAAGCTGCTCGCCGCACAGACCCTCCACCGCCTCGGGCCCTCGTCCGTCGGACCTTTTGTCCCCGTGCTCGCCTCAGATTTCCTCATCGCCCCGCACGCTCTCTGGAAGGACGCCGACGGCGGCCTGGCCTACCTCTCCCGCGTCGACGAGCTCTCCGCCGACCAGCAGCGCGATCTCCGCAACTTCCTTGAGCGGGCCGCTCACGAACGCCTCCGCAACCTCTCGATTCCCGGACCTCGCCAGCTGATTGTCGGCGCCTCCCAGTCGCTGCGCCGCCTTGCCTCCAGCGGCGCCTTTCGCTCCGATCTCGCCAGCCACCTCACCGCCATCCGGTTCTTCCTTCCCCCTCTGCGCGACCGACGCGACGACCTTCCGCTCCTCTCCGGCCTGTTCCTGCGTCAGTGGAGCTTCCGCCACGGCAAAATCCTCCGCGGTTTTGCCTCCGGCACCTTCAGCCGCCTCCTTGCTCACGCCTGGCCAGGCAACGTTCGCGAACTCCAGTCCGTCATCTCCACGGCGGCCCTCGATTGTCCCGGCCAGTGGATTCGCCCCCTCGACATCCCCCGCCTTCAATGGCCCTCCCCGTCTCTGACGACCGCCTTCCCCGCGCTCCCCGCCGACGGCTCCAGCGAGGACCCCAACCTCGACCGGGCCATTCTTCGTCACATTACCCGCGTCCTCGCCCTCGCCAGCGGCAACAAGGTCCGGGCCGCCCGCATGCTTGGCATCAGCCGCTCTACCCTCTACCGCCTCCTGGACTCCTCCCATTTCCCCCAAGCCTCCTGCGACCCAAATCCGGTTGCCTGAACCTTTCCGCCACCCTCCTTCTCCCGGACAACTCTCCCACTTTCCCGCGGCATCGAAACTCCGAGTTTCTCTTTGACTCTCGGCCTCTCGCCGATGCAGCCCTTCATTCGGAGAGTGATAGGTGAACTCTCAACCTCCTGCCCCCGGGCCTCGCACGACTGTCCTCGACGACCATTCTTCGGGCTACCCTCCCCGCCAGCGCCTCCGCACCGGCGTTCCCGGCCTCGATGACATCCTCTTTGGCGGATTTCCCCAGGGCCACCTCTACCTGATCGAAGGCGACCCCGGTACAGGCAAAACCACCCTTGCCCTCCAGTTCCTTCTCGAAGGCATCCGCAACGGGGAAAAGACCCTTTACGTCACCCTCTCCGAGTCCCGCCACGAGCTGGAGCAGGTGGCCCGCTCCCATGGCTGGGACGCCGCCGGTCTCAACATCTTTGAGATCGTTCCCCCCGAAGACGACCTCAGGCCCGAGGCCCAGTACACCGTTTTCCACCCCTCCGAGGTCGAGCTCGCCGACACCATCGCCAGCATTCTGGGCAAGGTCGATGAGGTCCGCCCCCAGCGCCTTGTCTTTGACTCCCTTGCCGAGTTGCGCATGCTCGCCCGCGACCCCCTCCGGTACCGCCGCCAGATTCTCGCCCTCAAGCGCCACATCTCCGGAGGCAATATCACCGTCCTGCTGCTGGACGACCGCACCAGCGGCAGCCATGACGACCTGCAGCTGCAGAGCATCGCCCACGGCGTCATCCTGATGCAGGGCATCGGCCGGGAGTATGGCATCCGCCGCCGCCGCCTCGAGGTGCACAAGCTCCGCGGCTCCGCCTTCCGCGAGGGCTTTCACGACTACATCATTCGCACCGGAGGCGTCGAAATCTTTCCCCGTCTCATCGCCGCCGAACACAAACCCGGCTTCGAGCGAAAGCCCGTCGCCAGCGGCATCCAGGAGCTCGATGACCTGCTCTCCGGCGGCATCGATACGGGCACCTGCACCCTGCTGACCGGCCCCGCCGGCTGCGGCAAGTCCACCATCGCCATCCGTTATGCCACTGCAGCGGCGCAACGCGGCGAGAAAGCCATGATTTTCACCTTCGACGAGTCCACGGCTACCCTTATCGAGCGCGCCTCAGCACTCGGACTCGATCCTCGCCCCGTCCTCGAGACCGGACAGCTGCAGATCGAGCAGGTCGACCCCGCCGAGCTCTCCCCCGGCGAGTTCATCTCCCGCATCCGCGGCCTGGTCGACCATCAGCACCTGCGCATCCTCGTCATCGACAGCCTCAACGGCCTGCTCAATGCCATGCCCAACGAGCAGTACATGGCGCTGCAGCTGCACGAGCTTCTCTCCTACGTGGGTCAGCAGGGCATCGCCACCATCATGACCCTCGCCCAGGCCGGCATCATCGGCTCCAACATGCAGTCCCCCGTCGACGTCAGCTACCTGGCGGACACCATCCTCCTGTTCCGCTACTTCGAGCGCAGGGGCGAGATCTCCCAGGCCATTTCCGTCGTCAAGAAGCGGAGCGGCCCCCACGAGCGCAGCATCCGTGAGCTCTTCCTCAGGGACGGCCAGGTGAGGGTGGGCGGGCCGCTCATAGAGTTCGAGGGAGTGCTCACCGGAGTGCCCCGATTCATGGTGACACCCGCCGGGCCGGAGGATCCCCCTGTTTCCTGAAGCCCAATCCTTTCCGCACGACTATCGCACCATCATCCTGGCGCCGACCGGGAAAGACGCCCTGCTCATCGCGGGTCTGCTGGAGCGGTGCTCCATGCCCTGCCACTCCACCGGCTCTGTGGAAGAGCTCTGCGTCGAGCTCGGCAAAGGCGCAGGCGCGGCCATCGTTTGCGAAGAGGCTCTCAGCGGGAGCGCCGTCGCCCAGCTTCGCAAGGTCATCGAGCAGCAGCAGCCGTGGTCCGATTTCCCGCTCATCCTCCTGACCATCGGCGGCCAGGTTTCGGCCGAGAGCGAACGCCTGCGCGAGCTGCGGCGGCCCCTCGGCAATGTCATTCTCCTCGAGCGTCCCATCCGCCCCGAAACCCTCCTCAGCACCCTTGAGATGGCTCTTCGCGGGCGACAGCGCCAGTACCAGATCCGGGACCAGATGCAGCAATACGCCCGCGCCCAGGAGGCTCTCCGCCGCTCCGAGAAACTCGCCGTCACCGGACGTCTCGCCGCCAGCATCGCCCACGAGATCAACAATCCTTTGGAGGCCGTCACCAACCTCCTCTACCTCATACGTTCCACCGAGAACCAGGGCGACGCCCGCCGCTACCTCGCCGAAGCCGACCAGGAACTCGCGCGCGTCGCCGAGATCACCCGCCAGACCCTTCGTTTCTACCGCGAGCCCAGCCATCCCATCGAGACCGAGGTCGCCGCTGTTCTGCGCTCGGTTCTCGTCCTCTATCACTCCCGCATCGCGGCCGCCGCTATCACCGTTCAGATCGATAACTCCGCTCCCCACGCCACCGTTCTCTCCAGCCCCGGCGAGCTGCGCCAGGTCATCGCCAACCTCATCGGCAACGCCATCGATGCAATGCGCCGCGGGGGCCGTCTCCGGGTGCGCATCGCCTCGGTTCGCGACCGCGACGGCCGCCCTCGAACCCGCCTCACCATCGCCGACACCGGCTCCGGCATCCCCGCCACCCTGCTGCCCTCCATCTTCGAACCCTTCATCACCACCAAAGGCGAAACCGGCACCGGACTCGGCCTCTGGGTCACCAGCGAAATCGTTCGCCGCAACGGCTGGTCTATCCGCGTCCGCAGCCACTCCGGCGGGCGTCTCTCCGGAACCGTCTTCATCATCGCTATGCCGGTGACCGCGGCGCAGGACCAGTTCGAGCCCCATTCCGCCGTCGCCTGAGATCCTGGGCTGGTTCAGCGCTGCACCTCGGGAATTTTGATTTTTTAAGTATCAACATTTTTATAAACGCCTTGTTTTCTGTATATTGCACGGGAGCAAGAGGGCCTCTCGCCGCCAGTTGATTCATTCCGGATCACTTCGCAGGCGGCTCCTTCGTTTTCCGGCCGTTTTGAAGGCTTCCGACTGCCCAGGGAAGGTGGCCTGTTGCGGAATGAGGTTCACGAAGCCTCCAGAACGGAGAAGCCTCGCTTTTGGCGAGGCTTCTGTCGAACCTGTTTCTAACCATTATCAGCATGCGGGAGCGGCGAAGTTCGATCAAGGAAAAAGCGGACGGCCGGGGGTACGAAGGTAAGTCTGTATGTCTTTTCTTGAGCCGTGGTGCAACTTCGGCTCTCCTGTACACAGGGAGGAAGAGACAGATGAAGACTGTCAGATCGTTCGTCGGGATGGACGTACACAAGGCGACCATATCAATCAGCATTGCGGAAGACGGCAGGAGCGGCCCGATCCGGTTCCTGGGCGTGATCCCCAACACGGCAGATGACGTTACGAAGTTGGCGAAGCGACTCGCCAAGCATGGAGAACTTGACTTCTGCTACGAAGCGAGCGGCTGCGGATACGGCATCCATCGTCAGCTCACTGCGTTAGGCCACAAGTGCATGGTGGTCGCACCGTCCATGATTCCGCGCAAGCCCGGAGAACGGATCAAGACTGACCGGCGCGATTCAGAGAAGCTGGCCATCCTGCACCGCTCCGGGGATCTGACGCCAGTATGGGTTCCAGACACCACGCACGAAGCACTTCGCGACCTGGTCAGAGCACGCGTGGATGCATCGATGCACCTGATGCGGGCGCGGCAGCAGTTGCTCGCATTTCTGCTTCGGCATGGCCGTAGCTACCCGACCGGTAAGCATTGGACGCAGCGCCATCGCAGTTGGCTTGCAGGACAGACGTTCCAAGAGCAAGCCCATGGCATCGTCTTCCAGGACTACCTGGAGACGGTGTGGACCGCCCAACAGAGAAGAGATTCCCTGATCGATAGGATTTCCACGATGGTTGGAAGCTGGTCACTTGGACCTCTTGTCGAAGCGTTGCGTGGACTGCGTTGTATCGACATGATCTCCGCAGCAACGTTTGTCGCATCCACCGGGGACCTTAGTCGCTTCGAGTCGCCGCGTCTGTTAATGGGTTATCTCGGCCTCGTTCCATCCGAGCACTCCAGCGGTGGAACGATTCGCCGTGGTGGCATCACGAAAACAGGTAACCGGGAAGCCAGGCGCATGCTGATCGAAGCAGCGTGGAGCTACCAGTATCCAGCTCGCATCGCGAAGGAGAAGGCAGAGATCCTCGTTCGACTACCGAAGCACGTTCGTGATATCGCGTGGAAAGCACAGACACGACTCTGCGCACGTTACCGTTCTATGTTGGCCAAGGGGAAGAAGCCTACTGTCGTCGTGACAGCAATCGCTAGAGAACTCGCAGGTTTCATCTGGGCAATCGGCCAAGAAATGAGGATTAGGCCATCGCGAGCATAAGGTCAGCGCCGCGATAAGAAGACTCGTATAGCGTTTATGCCGGAGCCGACCACTAAACCAGCGATTCCATAGAGTGCAAACTGACCGCCGAACGTGATCACTGCTGTGAGGAGCTTTTCTATGAAGGTGTGAGGGTCTCCGATAGCAGCGATCGAAGTGGGCCACAGCGCTAGTGCCAAGCTCGTTGGGACGGCATCTCGAATCATCAGCCACGTCAGGATTGCAGCAACCGCTACTCCAAAGATTCCGCAACCGAGGAACCATTTTCCGCGGTGGGCCTCTGGGAGCTGTTCCTGTTCAAACATACCTTCATCTTATGACCGCAGATCAGGGAAGATCCTATCCTTCCTAAACGTACGAGGAGGATTTGCAAGCTTATGGTGTGGGGAGCCGGACGACCGGTCACGGTGATCCTCGAGAGCCCCTTGGGCAGGATCCATATCCGACGCCCGCGCTAAGTCCGAGGCAAACCTGCGACGACACACACTCATGCGGTAGCCAATCCGCGTATGGAAGTTTGAGCGACTGTCGCTGATTGTCGTCCGGTTCCCCACACCATAGGAATTCGAGAAAACCACCCTCATCGGATGCAGGGGCTGACGCCCCTGCGCCTAACCATTGACAAAAGACATGGAAGGGGCTCAGTCCATCCAGCCCGCAAACACAATCATCGCCAGCCCGATCAGCGTCACCTCGTGGCGATGGGTGATCGCTTCGCCGAAGCACAGCAGGACAACACCCACAGCCATGATCCAGTGCGAATCGGAGTGACACTCACGCCCATAGGGGGGCGGCACCGGTGGCGGCGGGTACGATTGCGGATTCCGGGGTCCTGGGGTTTCCATACTTCCTCCTGACTCATTCAGAATGGCCCCGAGGCTCCTCCTGCGGGAGTGCCCTTCGTCAGCAATCGCTCATGACAAATGTCAGGAACCTGGTCGTTATACTCGAAGCAGAGGCCCCGCTTGCTCCACCTGGACCGCATCCTCGCCCAAACCCGTGCCGATCTGGCCGAACGCCGCCAGCGAGTCTCGCTGGCTCTGCTGGAAAAAGCAGCGGCCCTGCACACGCCGCGCGGTTTTGCTCGCGCTCTCGGCGCCGACGCGACCTCGGGCGTTGCAATCATCGCCGAGCTGAAAAAGGCTTCCCCCTCCAAAGGCCTCATTCGCCAGAATTTTGACGCCGCTATTCTCGCCCGTGAGCTCGAATCCTCGGGCGCCGACGCGCTCTCTGTCCTCACCGATGAACCCTTCTTTCAGGGCAGCCTCACGAACCTCGATCTGGCCTCGGGCGCGTCGACGATTCCGTGCCTGCGCAAAGACTTCATTGTGGACGACTACCAGATCGTCGAAGCCCGCGCGCACCATGCCGACGCGATCCTGCTGATCGCCGCCGCGCTCACCGACGCCGAGCTGGCTCGCTTTACGGCCACGGCCCACGCCCTTGAGCTCGACGTGCTCTGCGAGGTTCACACCGCCGAAGAGCTGGTCCGCGTCCGCGACCTCGGATGCGACTGCTACGGCGTCAACAACCGGGACCTCCGCACCTTCGACGTGCGTCTGGAAACCTCTCTGGAACTGGCTGCGCAGCTTCCGCCGAATGCCGTCCACGTGGCGGAAAGCGGCATTCACACCGCCGCCGATCTCAACCGGCTCCGCCAGGCCGGCTTCCATGCCTGCCTCATCGGCGAATCCCTCATGCGCCAGCCGCATCCCGGCGCTGCCCTGAAAACCCTCTTCCACGGCGCGGCCCAGCCCGCGACCCTCGGCTAAGCCCATGTGGATCAAGCTCTGCGCCAACACTTCCCTCGATGACACGTTACTTGCCGCCGACGCCGGGGCTGACGCGATCGGCTTCGTCTTCGCTCCCAGCCCGCGGCGCGTGACCGCGGGGCAAATCGCGGAGATCATGCCCGACCTGCCCGCCGATCTGACGCGCATCGGCGTCTTCAACACCCAGGACTTCGACGAGATTGTCTTCTCGCTCAACACCTCGGGGCTGCACGGCGTTCAGCTTCACGGCGAACTCGACTTCTCGCTCGCGGAAAAGCTGCGCGACCAGTTTGGGGCCGGCTTCTTCATGATCCAGACCCTGCACTGGAACCTGAACAGCGACCCGAATCGCGCGGAACAGAAGCTGCGCGACGAGCTGCGCGCCGTAGCCCGGCACAGTGCGGTTGACGCCATCCTGCTCGACACCAAGACCGCCACCGCGTCCGGCGGCACGGGCAAGACCTTTGACTGGAAGCGGGCGCAGCAGGTGGTTGGCGCAGAAAGCGGCAAGCAAAGGATGATCCTGGCGGGCGGGCTGAACCCGGAAAACGTTGCGGAAGCGATCCAGACCCTGCGCCCCTGGGGCGTCGATGTAGCCAGCGGGGTCGAGCTGTATCCCGGCAGAAAAGATCCGTCACGCGTCGCCGCGTTCATCACCGCGGCCCGCGACGCGTTTGCGTCGATTGAGAATCGAGCTGTTCTCGGCCAGCCACAGGTGTAGTTGGCTCTCGGCGGTTGAGTGTCGTCGGGGGTTTTTGACTTAAGATCGTGCGCTCGGTCCCGGCCACAGCCACCGTGTGCGCCTGTTCGGCCTCGAGTGCATCGTCTCCATGGACGACGAGGACGGGCCTGAAGGTTTCATTGAGGCGGGCAGTGGACCGCCTGAATCGTCTTCCGGAAGCTCGTTACGCACTTTTCGATCGCGCTGTTGAAATCGTGTCAAGCCCCTCCCGTCCTGACGAAAGTAACAATTGTTGATACACAACCGCTTCCACGCCAAAATACCGGCCTGAAATTGGCAGGAAATCCATTCGAAACTGGTATTCTGAACTTATAGAGTAAAAACAGAAAAAGCCCGCCGCGCGCGAGCTTTTTCTGTTGAGGTGTGGAATGCATGCAGGTGGGCGGCTGCCGTTTTCTCCGGGTCTTCCCACAGGCCTGCATCCTCCCCAGGACCCCGATCGAGGCCGTGCGATACAAGTACTTCCGCGATGGGGCTCCATGTTTTACACGCCGGGTAAGGTAGCTCGCGCATGGGGCTCAACGCCCAAAATGCAGGTGACAGAAAACAAAACAATTCGCATGCAGGCAAAAAGCAGGAATTTTCGAGGGACGCGGCCCGGCTCCTGGCTCCTGGCTGCTTTTTGACCTCACCGAGCCAATTCATGGCTGTTCAACCTCCGGGCCCCTTTCCGCTTGTTATTCTGGTTGGGTTATGACGACGAAAAAAGACCTCCTGAAAGACCCGATTCGCCACATCGACATCAGGCAACACAATGTCGTTGCGCTCGTCGACGCCATGCAGTCGATGGCTTACAGCTCCCGTGACCTTGCCCGGGCTGCCTCCATCTACGAGCGCATGCTGCGCGACCAGGAGTGCGGTGTGATCCTCTGCCTGGCCGGCTCGCTCATTTCCGCGGGCCTGAAGCAGATCTTCGTCGACCTGGTCCGCAACAACATGGTGGACGCCATCGTCTCCACAGGCGCGAACATCGTGGACCAGGACTTCTTCGAGGCCCTCGGCTACAGGCACTACATTGCCGACGAGGTCATGCGCTCGGGCACGCAGGACGGCGTGCTTCGCGAGCTGATGATTGACCGCATCTACGACACCCTGATCGACGAGGAAGAGCTTCGCGCCTGCGACGAAACCACGGAAAAGGTCGCCGACTCGCTGCCGCCGCGCCCGCACAGCTCGCGCGAGTTCATCCGCGCCATGGGCGCGTGGCTGGAAGCCAACGGCAAGACCCCGGAAAAGGGCGGGGCCGACTCCATCGTTCTGGCGGCGTACCAGAAGGATGTTCCGATCTTCTGCCCGGCCTTCAGCGACTGCTCGGCCGGCTTCGGCCTGGTGGCCCACCAGCACAAACGCCAGGACAAGCCAAAGGTTTCCCTGGATTCGGCCAAGGATTTCTACGAGTTAACCCAGTTGAAGATTGCAAATCCCACGACCGGCCTGCTCATGATCGGCGGCGGGGTACCCAAGAACTTCGCCCAGGACATCGTGGTCGCAGCCGACATTCTGGGCAACGAAGCGCCGATGCATAAGTACGCCATCCAGATCACGGTCGCCGACGTTCGCGACGGGGCGCTTTCCTCCAGCACGCTGAAGGAAGCCAGCTCCTGGGGCAAAGTCGATACGACCTGGGAGCAGATGGTCTACAGCGAGGCGACGCTGGCTCTGCCGCTCATTGCCGGTTATGTCTGGCATAAAAAGGCAGCGGCCGGCCGCTCGGAGCGCCGCTGGAGCCGCATCCTCGAACCGGTCACAGCATAATGCGCGCGCCGCGCGGTTACTTCCGGTGCGGCGCGGGGCTCTTACCATTCGACACGCGCCGGTGTTTCCGATTACATTGTGGGCACCTTTTCGCATTCCCGTGTACTCTCCCGCTATCCCTTTGCCCGATAATGGGAATGCTTAAGTAAAGGTCCACGGAACCCACGAGTGACCCGACTGACCCAGTCCCGGTCCGTAACCCGAGCATTTATCATCGCTCTGGCCTTCTCCCTCGCCGGAGCCCTGGTGCTGGCACGGGCGGGGAGCGCTCCGGCGCAAAACCGACCCTGGATCTTCTGGTTCGCGGCTTTCTGGACTCTGGCGCAGGCATTGCTGGTGGCCATCGCTCTGTCCAGCTTCCGCTCGTCCATGCGGCAGCGGCAGGCCGAGCGGCAATTGCAGCGGGTCGCCCGCCTGCACCGCAGCATTCTGGATTCCGCGGGCCCGATGATGATCGCCTGCGATCTGGTGGGGCGCATTACCCTGTTCAATCCAGCGGCGGAGCGGATGCTCGGATTCCGCGCGTCCGACGTGGTCGGCCAGATTTCCGCTCCGGAGCTTTTTCCGGAAACCGAAATGGCCCGGGTGGGCGATCAGCTGGCCGCCTCGCTCTCCGGTTCGCGGACCCAGCCCGACATTCCGCCCGAGACCGCTTCGACGCTGCTGCCCTACGTCCGGTATGTAGCCAGCTTTCCCGCCAGCCGCGTCCGCGGGTTTGAGATGCGCTACCGGCGCAAGGATGGCACCACTTTCCCGGCGATGGTTTACCTGTCGGCGGTCCGGTCTTCAGCGGGAATCATCGAAGGTCTGGTTACGATCGCCGTCGACCTGAGCGCCACCCGCCGGGCCGAGCACGCGCTCCGCGAAAGCGAAGAACGGTACCGCGACCTGTTCGATAACTCCACGGAGATGATTGCGACGCTCAGCCCGCGTGGCCGTTATTTGTATGTGAACCCGGCATGGCAGGCTCTCTTCGGCATGGATTCCGCCCAGTTTGAGTCGCTGATTGGATTCGAGTCCGCGTTTCCGCCGGAGGTCCAGGCCGAGACCGCGGCACTTTTTCACAAAGCGCTCCACGGCGTCCGCGTCGAACACCATCCTCTTCGCCTGCAGAACTCCACGAGCGAAAACGTGGAGGTGGAAGCCAGCCTGAGCTGCCGCCGCGAGGAGTCCGGACCGGTTTCGGTTCGCTGCATCTTCCGCGACGTAACGCAGCAAAACCGGCGCGAGCGCCGGCTGCGCATCCAGCTCATCGTGAGCCAGATCATCGCGGAAAGCACCTCTCTGGACGAGGGACTGCTGCATGTGCTGGAGGCTCTGTGCGGGACGTTCTCCTGCGAATTCGCCGCGCTGTGGTCGGTGGACGAGGCGCAGCATATCATGCGGCCGCGGATTGCCTGGTGCGCAAAAGGGCGCTCCAGCGAAGACTTTCTGCGCGATACCCAGGCCATGCTGCTGGCGCGCGGCGAGGGGCTTCCCGGGATGGTCTGGTCTCTGGGCAAGCCCGTCTGGGTTGCCGATATACGCCAGAACACGACGATGATTCGCCGCAGCGTGGCGCGGCTCAACGGGTATCTGTCCGGGTGGGCCGTTCCTGTGCGGGTCGGCAACCAGGTGATCGCGGTGGTCGAGTGCTTCTCCCGTCAGTTCATGCGCGAGGACCCCGATCTGATGGCGACGGTTGAAACGGTGTGCGGCTCGATCGGCCAGTTCATGGCTCGGGCCGGCCAGGAGGCGCGCGTCCGGCAGCTCGACCGGCAGAGGACCTTCATCCTCGACTCGGTAGCCGACGGCATCATCGGGGTCGATTCGTCGAATGGGATCGCCTTCGTCAATCCCGCCGCCGCCCGCATGCTGGAGCACAGCGAATCCGAGCTGATCGGACGGGAGATTCACGAGGTCCTGCACGCGGCGGCCGGCTGCGATGCGGCCTGCCCGATGCGAAGAGCCTTCCTCGCGGGCGAGAGCGCTTCCGGTCAGGACGTCTATTTCCGGGGTCCGGCCCGAAGCTTCCCGGTCGAGTTCTCGCTGATGCCGATGGTCGAAGAGAGTGAATCCGTCGGCAGCGTTCTCAGCTTCCGCGACATCAGCCAGCGTTATGCTCTCGACCACATGAAGGATGAATTCATTTCGACGGTGAGCCATGAACTCCGTACACCGCTCACTTCGATCCGAGGCGCGCTGGGTCTGCTTTCCGCCGGATTGCTCGGCGACGTAAGTGAAAAGGCCACCAGCCTGCTGCGCATCGCGGTCGCGAACTCGGACCGCCTGGTGCGCCTGATTAACGACATTCTCGATCTGGAGCGCATGCAGTCGGGGCGGGCGCCGCTGACCTTCCGCCGCATCGCGCTGGAAGAGCTGGTGCGGCAGGCCATCGAGACCATGCAGCCTATGGCGGAATCCGAGGACGTGCATCTGGCCTTCGAGCCGTTCGCGGTTTCCATCGAGGCGGATCCGGACCGCATGCTGCAGGTGATCACGAACCTGCTCAGCAATGCCATCAAGTTCTCGCCCGCCAAATCGATCGTGCGGGTGGTGATTAAGAACAGTCCCGATGGGGCGACGGTCAGCGTCGTCGATCAGGGGCGCGGGGTTCCAGCCGACAAGCTGGAAAGCATCTTCGACCGCTTCCAGCAGGTCGATGCTTCCGATTCGCGCCAGAAAGGGGGCACGGGTCTGGGACTGGCCATTTGCCGGACCATCATGCACCAGCACGGCGGCCGGATCTGGGCGGAGCAGAACGGATCGCGCGGCACGATCTTCCGTTTCTTCCTGCCGGATCGCGCTTCACTCGCTCACAGCGGCGAGGAAACCGCTCACAGCTATTCAGAAATTTGATTTTGGGGAGCAGCATGGCTCGAAAAATTCTGATCATCGACGACGAGGAAGATATTCGCGAGGTGGCTGCGCTGAGCCTGGAAACGGTTGCGGGCTGGGACGTGCTGGTCGCGGGTTCCGGAGCTGCCGGGATCGCGAAGGCTCGCGAACTGCACCCTGACGCGATCCTGCTCGACGTGATGATGCCTGGGATGGATGGACCCACGACCTTTCGAGAGCTGCGCGCGATCCCGGAAACCTCCCGAATCCCGGTCATTCTTCTGACCGCGAAAGTCCAGGCGGCCGATCAGAAGCGTTTCTCGGATCTTGGCGTCGCAAGCGTGATGTTCAAGCCGTTCGACCCGCTGATTCTGGCGAGGGATATCGCCCAGATCCTCGGCTGGCAGGAAGCATGAACGAAGCTGCGGCAGAAAAGATCGCGTCGCGCCTTGCGGAGTTGTGGCAAACCAGCCGCCCTATCATTCTGCAGCGTATGGCAGCCCTGCACGACGCCAGGGAAGCTCTGGAGGCGAATCCGCTCGACCAGGAAGCCCGGGATCGCGGACGCGAGGCCGCGCACAAACTCTCCGGCGTGCTGGGGATTTTCGCGCTTCCGCAGGGCAGCGAGATCGCCTCGATGCTGGAAGAGCAGCTGAAATCCGCCACTCCTCTGCTCCCGGACGACCTCGCCATCCTGCAGGCCCGGATCGCGGAGCTGGACGCCGTGATCGCCTCGAAATCCGGGCAGTAATCAGGCAAAAACCAGGCACTGCGGCTTGACCCGCGGATAGCTCCTGCCTGTTTCCGTGAGTTTGCCCGTCTTCGCTTCTCTCGCCAGCACCGAGATGTTATCGGAGTCCTGATTCGCGACCAGCAGAAAGCTCTCCGTTGGATCCAGCGCCAGATGCCGCGGCGTCTTCCCTCCGCAGGGAATCCGCGCGAGCAGGGTCAGCCTTCCATCCTTCGCGATGGAGAAGCTCTCGGCAAAGTCGTAAAAACGATTGATGGCGTAAGCGAAGCGTCCGTCACGGGTAACGACGATGTCGCAGCCGGCCGTCGGCCCGTGGTAGTCGTCCGGGACCAGGCTGATGGTCTGCAGTTCGCGGAGCGTGCCCTTCTGCGTGTCCCAGTGCAGCACGTTTACCACGGAACCCATTTCGCAGACGCAATAGGCGATGTGCCCGTTGGGATGGAACCGCAAAGCGCGAGGACCCGAACCGGGAGCTCCATGCCACGCCGGGGGCTGATTCGGGGTCAGCCGCGCACTGGTGGGATCGAGATGGTAAATGTGGATGCAGTCCAGTCCCAGGTCGTTGACCAGCAGCCAGCGGTTGTCCGGCGAAACAGTGACGCGGTGCGCATGTGGACCCGCCTGGCGCTCGGGATCGGCTCCGTGCCCGGTGTACTGGAAATGGGAAACGGCATCGCTGATCTGCCCGTCGGGATTCAGGTAGAAGGAACTGGCGCTCCCGCTGCCGTAATTGGCGCAGAATGCGGCCCGCCCGACGGCGTCGACGGAAACATTGCAGGTCGCTGTTCCCAGGGCGGGTACCTGGTTAATCGGCCGAAGTTTCCGGGCCGGGTGATCGAGTGCAAAGGCGCTCACGGCTCCGCTTTTCTGCCCCTCGAACTGTTCGAGTTCATTGGCCGCATACAGGTAACCGGCGGCGGGGTCGAGTGCCAGGAAGGTCGGATTATCGCTGGCCGCGGCCAGGTCTCCACCCTGCAACTCACCGGTCGCCGGGTTCCAGTCGTAGCTGTAAATGCCCTTGCTGTCTTTGTGGGTTTGCGTGCCAACCAGCAGCCATCGCCGGTTCGTCTTCCGCTCGCCGTGCGCGAGCCAGGACGGCGCCGCCACTGCCGCCGTTGCTGAAGCAGCCAGAAATCTTCGTCTGTTCATCCCAGTGGAATCACCTCGTTTCCCTATGATCGCTCATTCAGCCGCTCCGGCGGCGCAATTCGGCCCCTCCTCATTTTTCCCGGCCTCCGCATGTCCGCAGGCAACCCTGTTCGACGACCTCGGCATCTCCTTAGAGCTTCACTTGCAAACTGCTTCCAGGCTTCACCCCACCGGCGGTGGATCCCTGGGGGAAAACTGAGGCGTTTTATCTGCCAGGAGTCCTTTTATGGCTACCGTAGCGCAGCCCGCGCCGAAACAAAAAGGCGGACAAAAATCTCCTTCCGCCTCCGGTCTCGACACCGCGGCCGCGGATTATCTTCCGGTCATTCTGCAGGGTCTGCAGACCATGAAAGACGGCGACTTCAGCGTCCGGCTGCCCGTTTCCTGGACGGGCCTGGCGGGCAAGATTGCCGATCACTTCAATGAGATCGTCTCCGCAAACGAACAGATGGCTCGCGAGCTGAAGCGGGTTGGCCAGGCGGTGGGCAAGGAAGGCAAGACACGCGAGCGGATTCGTGTCCCCCGGCATCACGGCGCCTGGGGCGATATGGAGGTCTCGGTCAACGGGCTGATCGAAGACCTGATGCGGCCGACCACGGAAGTCACGCGGGCGATCGCTGCTGTGGCTCAGGGCAACCTCACGCAGACCGTTCGTCTGGACGTCGACGGGCGGCCGCTGGAAGGCGAGTTTCTCCGCTCCGCCACCATTGTCAACACCATGATTCAGCAGCTCAGCGTGTTCACCGCGGAGGTGACCCGGGTGGCCCGCGAAGTCGGCACCGACGGGAAGCTGGGCGGCCAGGCGCAGGTACCGGGCGTGGCCGGGACCTGGAAGGACCTGACCGATTCGGTCAATTCGATGGCCTCCAACCTGACCGGGCAGGTGCGTAACATCGCGGAGGTCGCCACGGCGGTGGCCAGCGGCGATCTTTCCCGCAAGATTACTGTGGATGTCCGCGGCGAGATTCTGCAGCTGAAAGAGGCCATCAACACGATGGTCGATCAGCTGCGTTCCTTCGCCTCAGAGGTAACTCGCGTAGCCCGCGAGGTGGGAACTGACGGCAAGCTGGGGGGCCAGGCTGTAGTGCCGGGGGTGGCCGGGACCTGGAAGGATCTCACCGATTCGGTGAATGCCATGGCCGGCAACCTGACGGCCCAGGTGCGCAACATCGCCGAAGTGACCACGGCGGTGGCCCGCGGCGATCTTTCCCGCAAGATTACTGTCGATGTGAAGGGCGAAATTCTGGAGCTGAAAGACACCATCAACACCATGGTCGATCAGCTCAATGCCTTCGCCGGCGAGGTCACGCGCGTGGCCCGCGAAGTCGGCACCGAAGGCAAGCTGGGAGGTCAGGCCAACGTGCCAGGCGTCGCCGGGACGTGGAAGGACCTCACCGACAACGTCAACTTCATGGCCTCGAATCTGACGGGGCAGGTCCGCAACATTGCCGAAGTGGCCACCGCCATTGCGAATGGCGATCTTTCCCGCAAGATTACTGTCGATGTCCGCGGCGAGATTCTTCAGCTGAAAGAAACGCTGAACACCATGGTGGATCAGCTGAACCGCTTCGCTGGCGAGGTAACGCGCGTCGCCCGCGAGGTCGGCACGGAGGGACGGCTCGGCGGTCAGGCCAATGTGCCCGGCGTGGCCGGAACCTGGAAGGACCTTACCGACAACGTCAATTCGATGGCCTCGAATCTGACGGGGCAGGTGCGCAACATCGCGGAGGTGACGACGGCTGTCGCCCGCGGCGACCTATCCCGCAAGATTACTGTCGATGTGAAGGGCGAAATTCTCGAGCTGAAGAACACGATCAACACCATGGTGGATCAGCTCAATGCGTTCGCCGGCGAAGTGACGCGCGTGGCCCGCGAAGTGGGCACCGAAGGCAAGCTGGGGGGCCAGGCGCAGGTTTCCGGCGTTGCCGGTACCTGGAAGGACCTTACCGACTCGGTCAACTTCATGGCCGGCAACCTCACCGGTCAGGTCCGCAACATCGCCGAGGTGGCGACAGCCGTAGCCCGCGGGGACCTTTCCCGCAAGATCACCGTGGATGTAAAGGGCGAGATCCTCGAGCTGAAAGACACCATTAATACGATGGTGGACCAGCTGAACGCCTTCGCTGGTGAAGTCACGCGCGTGGCGCGCGAGGTGGGCACCGACGGCAAGCTGGGTGGCCAGGCAGCCGTGCCCGGCGTCGCCGGCATCTGGAAGGACCTCACCGATAACGTCAACTTCATGGCGTCGAACCTCACCGGGCAGGTCCGCAACATTGCGGAGGTGGCCACCGCCATCGCCAACGGGGACCTTTCGCGCAAGATTACCGTCGATGTATCCGGCGAGATCCTGCGGCTGAAGGAAACCATCAACACGATGGTCGACCAGCTGAACCGCTTCGCCGGCGAGGTCACCCGCGTGGCCCGCGAAGTCGGCACCGAAGGCCGTCTGGGCGGTCAGGCCAACGTGCCGGGGGTGGCCGGCACCTGGAAGGATCTCACCGACTCGGTCAACTCGATGGCCGGCAACCTGACGGCGCAGGTCCGCAACATCGCGGAAGTGACAACCGCGGTGGCCCGCGGCGATCTCTCCCGCAAAATCGCGGTCGATGTTAAGGGTGAAATTCTCGAGCTGAAGAACACGATTAACACGATGGTGGATCAGCTCAACGCCTTCGCCGCGGAAGTGACCCGCGTGGCCCGCGAGGTCGGAACCGAAGGCAAGCTGGGCGGCCAGGCGGAAGTGCCCGGCGTGGCCGGCACGTGGAAGGATCTCACCGACAACGTCAACGTGATGGCGGCCAACCTCACCGAGCAGGTGCGGGGTATTGTGAAGGTCGTCACGGCGGTGGCCAATGGCGACCTGAAGCAGAAGCTCACTGTGAACGCCAAGGGCGAAGTGGCCGCTCTGGCCGAAACCATCAACGGCATGACCGACACGCTGGCCACCTTCGCCGATCAGGTGACTACGGTCGCCCGTGAAGTCGGTGTGGAAGGGCGGCTGGGCGGCCAGGCCAACGTGCCGGGGGCCGCGGGCACGTGGAAAGATCTCACCGGCAACGTGAACCTCCTCGCCGACAACCTGACCAACCAGGTGCGGGCGATTGCCACGGTGGCCACCGCCGTCACCAAGGGCGACCTCACTCGCTCCATTCAGGTGGAAGCCCGCGGCGAAGTGGCTGAGCTGAAGGACAACATCAACACGATGATTGACAACCTTCGGCTCACGACAGACCGCAATACCGAGCAGGACTGGCTCAAGACGAATCTGGCACGCTTCACCGGCATGCTCCAGGGCCAGCGCGATCTGGCGACGGTGGGCCGAATGCTGCTCTCCGAACTCGTTCCGCTGGTCAATGCACAGCAGGGCGTTATCTATCAGGTTGAAACCCAGACCGAAAGCGAGGAACCGGGGGGGCTGGTTCTGCTTTCCGCGTTCGCCAACGTGCCCGACGGATACAAGCGCAACATCGGCATAGGCGAGGGCCTGATCGGGCAGTGTGCGGCGGAGAAGCGCCGCATGCTGATCACCGAGCCTCCGCACACCGCTGTGCCCATCCGATCGGGTCTGATCGAAGCCGTGCCCCGGAACATCATTGTTCTGCCGGTGCTCTTTGAAGATCGCGTGAAGGCAGTCATCGAACTGGCCAGTCTGAGCGTGTTCACGGCGTCGCACCTGGCATTTCTCGAGCAGCTCACAGCCTCCATCGGCATCGTGCTCAATTCAATCGAAGCCACGATGCAGACTGAAGCGCTGCTTAAGCAGTCGCAACAGCTCGCGACCGAGCTGCAGACCCAGCAGAAGGAGCTGCAGCAGACCAACGAGCAGCTGGCCCAGAAGGCGCAGCAGCTCGCCGAGCAGAACTCCGAAGTGGAACGCAAGAACCAGGAAATCGAACAGGCTCGCCGGGCTCTCGAAGAGAAAGCGCGAGAGCTGGCCCTGACCTCGAAATACAAGTCCGAGTTCCTGGCCAACATGTCGCACGAACTGCGCACGCCGCTCAACTCCATCCTCGTGCTCGGCCAGCAGCTGGCGGAAAACCCGGACGGCAACCTGAGCGGCCGGCAGGTCGAGTTCGCGCGCACCATCCACGGAGCGGGCACAGACCTGCTGAATCTGATCAGCGACATCCTCGACCTCTCCAAGATCGAATCGGGCACCGTTTCGATCGAGCCGGAGGAGCTCTTCTTCGGCAGCCTGCTCGAGGCTGTTTCGCGCCCCTTCCGGCACGAGGCGGAGAATCGCAAACTGTTCTTTGAGGTTAAGGGCGACCCGAAGCTGGGCCGCAGCCTGGTCACGGATCCTCGCCGCCTGCAGCAGGTTCTCAAGAATCTGCTGTCGAATGCGTTCAAGTTCACCGAACAGGGGGGGGTGCGTCTCACGGTCTCCAGCGCAGCCTCCGGCTGGGGCCCGGATCACCCCATCCTCAGCGGAGCGGGCTCCGTGGTGGCCTTCGAGGTTTCCGATACCGGCATCGGAATTCCGACCGAGAAGCAGCGCATCATCTTCGAGGCTTTCCAGCAGGCCGATGCCGGCACCAGCCGCAAGTACGGAGGCACGGGTCTTGGACTTGCGATCAGCCGCGAGCTCGCCACCCTGCTCGGCGGCGAAATCCAGCTGCGCAGCAATCCGGGCAAGGGCAGCACCTTCACACTCTACGTGCCGCAGACCTATGTGGGTCCGGTGGCCCCGCCCCTGCCGGAGAAAAACCGGCCCTCGCCGTCGGTGCCGGTCTTTCTCTCGAATCCAGTCGTGTCAGAGCAGGATTCGGTTATCGAGGACGACCGGGAGAAGCTTGAAGAAGGCGACACTGTTCTTCTCATCGTCGAAGACGACCCGCACTATGCGCGTGTGATCGCCGATCTCTCCCACGACAAAGGCTTCAAGGTGCTGGTCGCGATGTCGGGGGCGGAGGCACTGGCTCTGGCGCGCGAATTTAATCCGTCCGCCATCTCGCTGGACGTCTTTCTGCCCGACATGCTGGGGTGGACTGTCCTCAATCACCTCAAGCAGGATCCGCGGACTCGCCACATCCCCGTGCAGATGCTCACACTGGACGACGACCGCAATCATGGGCTTTCGCGCGGTGCATTCGCGTTTGTCACCAAGCCCACGTCGACTGAGGAACTGGAGGTTGCGCTCACCCGCATCCGCGACTACGCTCACCCGAGGCGTAAACGGCTGCTGGTGATCGAAGACAATCCAGCCGAACAAATCAGTATCCGCGAGCTGCTGTGGCACGATGACATCGACATCGACGTCGCGGATTCCGGAACGGCGGCGCTGGAGCGTCTTGAAGAAGGCAGTTATGACTGCGCCGTACTGGATCTGCGTCTGCCGGATATGAGCGGCTTCGATGTTCTCGGCCAGCTTCGCGAGAACAACAAGCTCATCGATTTGCCTGTGGTCGTGTTTACGGGCCGCGAGCTGAACGCCGAGGAAGACTCTCGCCTGCGCGTGCTGGCACGCAGTGTCGTTGTGAAGGATGTGGAGTCGCCGGAACGGCTGCTGGACGAAACGGCTCTCTTCCTGCACCGCGTGGTGGCCGATTTGCCGGCCGAAAAGCAGCGCATGCTGGACCGCCTGCATCAGTCCGATGAAGCCCTGTTCGGTCGCAAGGTGCTCATCGTGGACGACGATGTGCGCAACATCTTTGCCCTCTCCAGCGTGCTGGAACGACGCGGAATGACGGTTCTGACGGCCGGAACGGGACGCGAAGCGATCACCACGATTGAATCCACTCCCGATCTGGCCATCGTGCTGATGGACATCATGATGCCGGAAATGGACGGCTATGAAACCATGCAGGTCATTCGGCAGAATCCCGCACTGCGGCGTCTGCCCATCATTGCTCTCACCGCCAAGGCGATGAAGGGCGACCGGGAAAAGTGTCTGGAAGCGGGCGCATCGGAGTATCTCGCCAAGCCGGTAAATACCGAGCAGTTGCTCTCGGCGCTCCGGATGTGGCTCCATCGGTAGAAAGGCACCTCGGGCTCGGAGCAATCGATGACGGCAGACGAGAAAGTCAACATCCTGATGGTGGACGACCAGCCCTCGAAGCTGCTCAGCTACGAGGTGATTCTCGGCGATCTTGGCGAGAATCTGATCAAGGCGAGGTCTGCCCGGGAGGCCCTCAACATCCTGCTGAAGACGGATGTCGCCGTCGTTCTGATGGATGTGAGCATGCCGGAGCTGGACGGATTCGAACTGGCGGATATGATCCGCGAGCATCCGCGCTTCGGCAAAACCGCCATCATTTTCATTTCCGGCGTCCACCTTACCGACTCCGACAAGATCAACGGCTACCGCCGTGGCGCCGTGGATTACATCTCGGTCCCGGTCATCCCTGAAGTGCTGCGCGCCAAGATCGGCATCTTCGTGGAGCTGCATCGCAAAACGCGCATGCTGGAGCGTCTGAACGGGGAGCTCGAGCGCCGCGTCGCCGGTCGCACGGAAGAATTACGCCAGAGCGAAGCCCATCATCGCGAGCGCGCCGAACTGCTGGAGCTGGCCACCGAAGCCATCATTGTCCGTGATCTGGAGGGCGCCATCCGCTTCTGGAATGCGGGAGCGGAAAGCCTGTACGGCTGGCGCCGGGAAGAGATCCTGGGCCGCGACCTGCATCAGCTGCTTGGCACTGTGTTTCCTGTGTCGCGCCAGGAGACAGAGAACGCATTGCTGGCGCACAAGGCGTGGGAGGGCAATTTGACGGTACAGTCCCGCGACGGACGCGAGATTGTGGTGTCTACCCGCAAGGTTCTGAACCGCGAAGGAACCGCCATTCTCGAGATCCAGCGCGACATCACGACGCAGATCCAGGCGGAAGAAGCGCTTCGCCAGGCCGAGAAACTGGCCGCCATGGGACGGGTTGCCGGCATCATTGCCCATGAGATCAACAATCCTCTGGAAGCCATCACCAATGCGTTCTACCTGCTGCGCAACCATCCCTCGCTCGACGAAGAAGCGCGCTACTACGCCTCCATGGCGGAACAGGAGCTGCAGAGGGCCTCGCACATCACCCGGCAGACGCTGAGCTTTTATCGCGATTCAAAACAGCCGATCGCGGTTTCGGTTGCCGATCTGCTGGATAATGTCATCGAGCTGCAGCACCGCCCGCTCCAGGCGAACCGCATCGTCCTGCAAAAGAAATATGCATGCCCGGGCCTGGTGAGGGGCTTTCCCGGAGAATTACGCCAGGTCTTCCTCAACCTGATCAGCAACGCCATTCAGGCGATGTCCGGAGGAGGAACGCTCCGACTGCGTGTGGCCGAGGCGACCGACCGGGAGACGCAGCGGCGGGGTATCGCGATTTCCGTTATCGACACCGGCAACGGGATTCGGCCGGAAGACGCCGACCGGCTTTTCCAGCCTTTTTTTACGACAAAATCAGCAAAAGGCACAGGCCTGGGTCTCTGGATCAGCAAAGGCATTGTGCAGAAGTACGAAGGCCGCATCGGCTTCCGCAGCATTCGCGGCAGGGAAGGTCGCGGCTGCACCTGCTTCCGTGTCTTTCTCCCGGCGGGCGCCGAAGGCGTGCCCAATGAGATGCGCCGGGACCAGGACTTCTCCTCCGGGGCGCCCATGCGGGCGATCGCCTGAGCGGCCCCCGATCCGGCTGCGTTACTGGCCCAGGCGCGCCTTTACCAGCTCGCTGAGTTGCCGTCCGTCGGCGCGCAGTCCCTGCTGCTGAATGTGCGCCTGCACCGCCTTCATCGCAGTTCCCATGTCCTTTGGGCCAAAGCTCCCGCCCGCCAGCACTTCTTCGACGATCTTCTTCAGGTCGTCTTCGCCTGCCGTCTTCGGCAGATAGCCCTCAAGAAGCACAATCTCGCGCGCTTCCTTGGCGGCCAGCTCGGGCCGGTTGCCCCTGGTGAACTGTTCGATCGACTCTTTGCGCTGCTTAATCATCGTGTTGAAGACCTGCTGCGCTTCGGCGTCGGTCAGGTCCCCGCGCTTTTCGATCGATTTGTTCTTCAGGGCGGACTTCGCCATGCGCAGCGTCGAGGTGCGCTCCGCGTCATGCGCCTTCATGGCCGCAATCATGTCGTGGTCGATCTTTTTGACAAGTTCCATAGACCCAGCCTCATCTTGTCCGGGCTCCCATTATAGAGGGTCTGGAATCCAGGGCCGGACGCTAAAATGGGGGCGAGGGATCCGTCATCATGATTCGTAAAGTCAGACTTTTTACGCCCGGTCCTACCCCCTTGTTGCCCGCCGCCCAGTTTGCAATGGCGGCAGCGGACATCCACCACCGCACCCCCGAGTTCCGCGCGCTTTATCAGCGCGTGCTGGGGCAGCTGAAGATCTTTGTCGGAACCAGGAACGATGTGTTGCTGCTGGCCTCGTCCGGTACCGGCGCCATGGAGGCCGCGGTCTCCAATCTCACCTCGCCGGGGGATCGGGTGCTGGTTCTGTCCGCCGGAAAATTCGGCGAGCGCTGGGAATCCCTTGCCAAAGCCTTCGGCTGCCAGGCGGATCTGGTCAGCGCTCCCTATGGCCAGACCTTCTCGCTGGATGAAGTCGGCAAAGCGCTCCGCGCCGACACCCGTGCGGTCTTCGTGCAGGCGACCGAGTCCTCCACGGGGGTACGCCATGACATTCAGGCCATCGCCGGCCTGCTTCGTCACGCCGGAAGCAACGCTCTTCTGATTGTCGATGGCATCACCGGTCTGGGCACCACGCGTCTCGACATGGACGGGTGGGGGATCGATGTGATCATTGGCGGTTCTCAGAAGGCGGTCATGATTCCGCCCGGCCTCGCCTATCTCAGCCTGAGCGACCGCGCGTGGAAGGCCGCGGAGACTTCGAAGAACCCGCGCTATTATTTCGATCTACGCAAGGAACGGAAGAACGCTCAGAAGGGCGAGTCCTCGTATACACCGGCGGTGGCGCTCATCGCCGCTCTGGGCGCGGCACTGGACTACATCGCCGGCCAGGGCGGAGGCGATCTGGCTGCCGGACGCGACGCTCTCATTGAAAACGCCGAAACCTGCGCTGCCATGACCCGCACGGCGATCCAGGCTCTTGGGCTGACGCTGTTCGCTCCGACGGCTCCCGCCGCCGCGGCCACTGCGGTTCTCGCTCCGGAAGGCGTGGACTCCGGCGTGATCGTGAAGGAGCTGAAGAGCCGCTTCGCTGCCATTGTCACCAACGGCCAGGGTGAAATGAAGGGCAAGATCTTCCGCATCGCCCATATCGGCCTCTTCGACTATATGGACACGATCGCAATTCTTGCGGCGCTGGAGCAGGTTGCCGCCTCTTCGCTCCGCCTGCCCGGATTCCGCTTCGGCCACTCGCTGGCGGCGGCTCAGCAGACTTATGCCGAGCGCAGTGGTTCAGCATCCGCCACGAAATCTCCTGAACCCGAGGCTATCCACGCCTGAGCCCCGCTCTGCGCACTAACTCGGGTTTCAACCCACGAAAGGGAGCCATGAAAGTCGTTCTCGCGGAAAAAGTCTCTCCGGCGACGCTCGCCGTGTTTCAGGCCGAATCCGGATGGGAGGTCCTCACCCATGACCAGGTGAAGAACCTGCCCGAATCTCTCCGTGATGCTGACGCGCTTGTAGTCCGTTCCGCCGTCCAGGTGGATGACGCCCTGATGGCGGCGGCCCCGAAGCTGCGGGTTATCGGCCGTGCGGGCGTCGGTGTCGATAACATCGACGCCGATGCGGCGACTCGACGGGGTATCGTGGTGATGAACACTCCGGGCGCCAATGCTGTTGCTGTGGCTGAACTGGCCCTCGGACTGATGATCGCGCTTGCCCGCCAGATCCCCCGTGCCGACTCCACCATGCATGCCGGCAAATGGGAAAAGAAGTCTCTGCAGGGCTCGGAGCTCAGGGGCAAAAAGCTAGGCATCCTGGGACTTGGACGGATCGGCCTTGAAGTCGCTCGCCGCGCCCGCCATTTCGGCATGGAGATTGTGGGGCACGACCCGTTTGTCTCCGCTTCTATCGCGCGCGAGAATGCTATCCGCCTCGTCTCCGCAGAAGAACTCTTCTCCCTGTCCGACTACCTCACGTTGCACGTCGGACTCACGCCGCAAACGGCGGGAATTATCAATCGCGCCACCATCGCCACTATGAAGAAGGGCGTTCGCATTGTGAACTGCGCCCGTGGCGAGCTGGTGGTGGAAGCCGACCTGGCGGAGGCGCTCAGGTCGGGCCCAATCGCGGGCGCGGCTCTGGATGTCTTTCACGAGGAGCCGCCGAAAAATTCTTCGTTTGCCGCGCTCGATAACATCATCCTCACGCCCCACATCGCCGGCTCCACCGCCGAGGCGCAGGAGGCCGTTGGCATCCAGATCGCCATGCAGGTCCGGGAATACCTTAAGTCCGGGGTCGCGCAGAACGCCGTCAACCTGCCCTCGCTCACCCACGAGGAATACCAGGAGATGGCTCCCTACATGACGCTGGCCGAGCGCCTCGGCACCTTCCTCGCCCAGTTCCCGAAAGGCAGCATCGATACCATCCAGATCGCCTACCATGGCCGGCTGGCCGAAACGAAGACGGAGCTGATCCGCAACTCGGCCATCGCCGGTGTTCTGGGCCATCTCGAGCAGGTCAACCGCATCAACGCCGCCTCGGTCGCCGCGGAGCGCGGGATTCGCCTGCATGAAGAAAAGAAAGAAGCGCCTCTCGGCGGAGCCGGCTCGGTTCTGCACCTTACCCTGCACGCCGGCAACACCAGCATTTCGGCCAGCGGCGCCATCCTACACGGCGATTCACCGCGGCTCCTCCATCTGGACGGCATCGACATCGAGGCGCCGCTGCAGGGAACGCTGCTGACCATTCGCAATCAGGACGTCCCCGGCGTCATCGGCCGCATCGGCACCATCCTCGGCAATCACCAGATCAACATCGCCAACTTTGCCCTGGGACGCTCGAATGGCAAAGAAGCCGCTTCGGCGACCGCCCTGTCTGTTCTGCAGATTGACGGGGAAGTCACCGATGCAGTTCTGAAGGAACTCCGCGCGGCTCCCGCCATTACGGGGGTACGCCAGGTTACGCTGTAACTGCGCTCGGTCAGTGCTTCACCCACCCGTGCATACCGGCCTCGAAGCTGCGCCGATCCAGTCGCGGCAGTTCGCGTGCCGCCTTGTCGGGAAAGAGCGGGTAGTGCCGCGCAGCGATCAGGAGCTCCGGCACGCACCAAACGTCTTCCTCCAAGGTCATCCATCCCTGGCGGTCGAGGCGCGACAGGTTCACGGCCGCGGAGTACCCACGCAGCGTCCGTTCCCCGCGCAGATTGTAGTAATGCTCGAAATAGCTCAGCGCCAGCTCTCGCAGCGTGCGGTAAATGGGCGCTCGAAACCGCAGTCCGGCAAAATTTGACTTTGCAATCCCGCCCCAGAGACCGCGCTCCCGATACAGAGCCACAATGTGATCGTCATCGTGTACCGCCTCCAGATCCATCAGCAGCGGCGGATGCCCATTTACGCGCAACGCCGCAGCGGCCACCAAAGCGCCTTCGAGGCAGTGCCCTTTGCGCTCCCGCAGCACCCGCAACGGCGACCAGGCTGTGTTCGCATACTGGTACGCCAGCGCATCGACGAACTTCTGGATCTGCGCCGGAGTCTTCAGCGCCCGCAAGGTGCGCAAATCTCCCGGAGACAGGCCGAAGCTCGACCCGTTGCGACTCCCGTTCTTCGACACCCTTCCACCCTTCGCCAGCAAAGCCCGAACTCCTGAGAATTGCCGCGATTATACCGAGCGCCCCTGCTCGGTCCGGGACAGGCGCCGTTTCGGCAGGTCGCCGTGGCAGAACCCGGTAAAATAGCAGCAGGCTGCTTCGTCCTCGGCTGGCTGCCGACATCTGCGCCGCCTGCGGAAGCACCCGAAACGTTCAGGAGTCGAAGGGACATCTCTGTGCCGCTCTACGAATACCGCTGCAAAAACTGCGGTCATCAGTTCGAGAAAATCCAGAGCTTCAGTGCTCCCGACGAAAAGGAATGCCCGCTCTGCCACGGCCCCGTGGAGCGCCTCATCTCCGCGCCCGCCATCCAGTTCAAGGGCTCCGGGTGGTACGCGACCGATTACGCCTCAAAAAGCAGCAAGGCCATGAAGGCCTCGGCCGAGGGCAATGGCAACGCCGCCGAGTCGTCCGGATCCGGCGAAAAGTCCGATAAGCCGGCAGCGCCGGCCTCTTCCGGTTCGACCAGCACTTCGTCGGAGTCGTCCTCTTCTTCGCAGACGAAGAGCGATTAGTGGACATGAGAGGCAGCCTCGAATCGCGGCGCCTCCCGGTGACATCCAAACCCCAGTGACTCTCCCCGGAGGACCTGTTCGATGACCCAGCGCGTTGCCTATACTGCCGTGGCTCCCGAAGCCGTTCGCTTTTTTAGCCATGCGGGTCAGTACCTGCGCACAGCCACAACTCTGGAGCCGACGCTGCTGCATCTGGTCTTCCTGCGGGCCTCTCAGATGAACGGCTGCGCCTTCTGCATCGCAATGCACTGGCGCGAGGCGCAGGAAGAGGGCATCCATGACGACCGGCTGCACGGGCTGTCTGCCTGGCGGGAGGCGCCCTGGTACTCCGATCGGGAACGGGCTGCCCTCGCCTGGACCGAGGCGGTCACCGACGTGATGCACAGCCATGTGCCGGACGATGTCTATGTCGAGGCGCGCACCTCGTTCAGCGAGCGTGAACTGGTTGACCTGACCCTTGCCGTCAACACCATCAATGCATGGAACCGCTTTGCCATTGCCTTCCGGACGCCGCCCGAAACGGCGGCGGGAGTTCTGGAAGGCCTCCGCGCAAGACCCCCCCACACAACGGCTAGCTGACCGCGCCCTGCTCCTCCAGCTGCATCGAAAGCTCTTCCCACTCGCCGTTCAATTCCGCCTGCCGGTCCCGCAGCGCCGCCAGAACCTCGGTCAGCCGCTGCGTCTCCTCGGCACTTACGTAGATCCCCAGGGCCTGCTCGGTTTCCGACACCCAACCGTCTACCCGCGGAATTTCCGCTTCCACGGCCGCCAGCCGCTCCTGCATCTGCCGCAGCTTAATTGGATTCACCCGTTTCGCCGGCATGCTGGCCAAGGCCTCAGGTTCAGGCTCGATGGGCAACGGCGCAACCGGCTCCGCAGCAGCCGCCGTTTCAGCTGCCAGCGACGCCGCGCCGCCTTCTTTCCGCCAGCGGTAATCCTCGTAATTTCCCGGATAAACATGCAGGTGCGAACCACGCGCGGGGTCATCCTGATTGCGCTCGATTTCAAACACCTTCTGCGCCAGCCCGTCGATAAAATACCGGTCGTGGGAGACGAAGATCACCGTACCGTTGAACTTCGCGATCGCCTCCAGCAGAACATCTTTCGCGCGCAGGTCCAGATGGTTGGTCGGCTCGTCCAGCAGCAGGAAGTTCGCGGGGCTCACCAGGATCCGGGCCAGCGCGTACCGGTTGCGCTCGCCGCCGCTGAGCACCCCCAGGCGTTTGAACACGTCATCGCCGGAGAACAGAAAGCATCCCAGCAGACTCCGCAGATCTTTCTCGGGAACCTTCGCCGCCGCCTTGCTGATGTCGTCGAGCATCCGCGCGTCGGGGTCCAGCACCTTGTACTGATCCTGCGCGAAATACTCTGCCACCACGTTATGCCCCAGCTTCAGCGTGCCCTGCGTCGGCGATTCCTGCCCGGAGAGCAGCCGGATCAGCGTCGATTTGCCGGCTCCATTCACGCCCACCAGCGCGATCCGGTCACCGCGCTCGATGGTGAAATTCACGTTCTCCAGCACGCGCTTCTCGTCATACTGCATCGACAATCCGGAAACCTCAACCACCGTCCGTCCCGACGGAGGCGGCTGCGGAAAGCTGAAATGCGGCACCGGCTCTTCGAGCGGAATTTCGATCCGCTCGATCTTTTCCAGTTCCTTGATTCGGCTCTGCACCTGCTTCGCCTTGGTCGCCTGATAGCGGAAGCGGTTGATGAAGACTTCAAGGTGCTCGATGCGCTCGCGCTGATTCTTGTAGGCCGCGTCCAGCTGGGCCCGGCGTTCTGCCTTCTGCGTCAGGTATTTCTCGTAGTTCCCGTGATACACGTGCAGGCTTTTGTTCCAGATCTCGATAATCTTGTTCACGGTCACGTCAAGAAAATACCGGTCGTGCGAGATGAGGATGTAGCCATTCGGCCAGGCGACCAGGTAGTTCTCCAGCCAGTTGCGGGTCTCCAGATCGAGGTGGTTGGTCGGCTCGTCCAGCAGCAGCAG
>DASXFH010000073.1:0-28596 GCA_036489655.1 Acidobacteriaceae bacterium
GGCGAGCCGGCGCCCAGCCAGTGTGCTGTACGACAGAGGCGGGAGACGCCAGGGGGCGCGCTGCGAAACCGGCCCGAAACAATGCTACCTTTGCCCCCTGGGCGCATCTTCATAGACACGGGGGACGGAATGGCGAGCGGCAAAAATGGGCAGCGACCGCGTGTGCTGATGATCGGCGGCGGCTTTGCCGGCACCCATGCGGCGATGGCTTTGGCAAAGCTTCCGGTGGATATCACGCTGGTGGACCGGCGCAATCATTTCACGTTTCAGCCGCTTCTTTACCAGGTGGGTCTTGCCGTTCTGTCGCCGGGGGATATCGCTTCGTCTCTGCGCAGCATGCTCCGCCACAGCGCCAACACCGAAGTTCTTATGGATGAAGCTGTCGGCTTCGACGTGGAGAACCAGAAGGTTCGCTTTGGCAGCGGCGCCGAGCTCCGTTACGACTACCTGATGGTGGCCACCGGCGCTACCCACTCCTATTTCGGACATGACGACTGGGCTCAGTTCGCTCCTGGACTCAAGACCATTGAAGACGCGATTGAGATCCGACGGCGGGTCCTGCTGGCGTTTGAACTGGCCGAACGCCGGATGCTGGAGACCGGCTCGCATCCTCCGCTCAATTTTGTCGTGATTGGCGGAGGGCCCACGGGGGTCGAACTGGCGGGGGCCATCGCCGACATCGCGCGGCGGTACATGCGCCACGATTTTCGCCACATCGATCCCACCAAAGCCCGGGTGATCCTGATCGAAGGCGAGAAGCGCGTGCTCGCGCCATATCCCCCGGACCTTTCGGCCAAAGCCGAAGAGCAGCTCCGTGAACTGGGTGTGGAAGTGCGCGACGGCGTGCGCGTCACCGACGTGCAGCCTGGGTATGTGATGGCGGGAGATGAGCGCATCGATGCCGTGGTGACGCTGTGGGCCGCCGGTGTGGCTGCCTCGCCGCTGGGAAAGCTCCTCGGATTCCCCACGGATAAACGCGGCTGCGTCCTGGTCAACAGCACGCTCAACCCGGAGGGTCATCCGGAGATCTTTGTCTGTGGCGACCTGGCTCACTTTGAGCAGGACGGGCACCAGGTGCCCGGGGTGGCGCAGCCCGCCATGCAGATGGGCGACCATGTGGCGCGGATGATCGAGGCCGACCTCAACCATCAGACGCGCAAGCCGTTCCACTATTTCGACAAGGGGGACATGGCCACGATTGGCCGCCTGTCCGCCGTCGCCAAAGTGGAGTGGCCCTTCAAGGCTCACCTGAGCGGCTTCCCGGCCTGGATCACCTGGCTGGTGGTACACATTTACTTTTTGATTGGGTTCCGGAACCGGCTCGCGGTTCTCTCGCAGTGGGTGTGGAGCTATTTCACGTTCACGAGCGGAGTCCGGCTGATCTACGGCAGCCAGTCGCTGCCGGGCTGGACGACGGAGCAGGGCGGCAGTGGAGAGCCTGAGCCACTGGATTCAGCCAGCCCGGGCGCGCGCGAGCAGCCGCAGCCAGAGCGCGTTCAGTCAAACCCGGCGGCCGACTGAGAGAACTCCAGAGTGGGAACGCCCCGCATCGCGTCCATTCCCGAAGGGCGCCGGCCTGTTTCCGGCGGGGGAAGAAAAGCCAGCATCGGGGCTACGGACAGCCCGGCGCGGATGCATTGCTCTGTCTCTTCCGGCGCGGCGGGCGGGCTGAAATAGTAGCCCTGCACCAGATCGCAGCCCAGCGACATCAACCGCTGCACCTGGCCCCTGCGCTCCACGCCCTCAGCGACGACTCGCATGTTCAGGGAGAGAGCCATGGTCAGGATGGCCCGCACGATCTCGGGCGAGCCACCGGGCTTGTCCAGCTCGCCTACGAAGGAGCGGTCGATTTTCAGGGTGGCAAAGGGCAGGCGCTGCAGATAGCTCAGGGAGGAGTATCCGGTGCCGAAATCGTCGATGACCAGGCCAACCTGCATCCGCCGCAGCGCCCGGAGCACGGCGAGCGCGCCGTCCGAATTCCCGATGAGTGAATTCTCCGTGATCTCCAGCTTGAGACTCTCCGGCGCGAGCCCGGTGAGAGCCAGGATTTCGCGCACCGCATCCAGCAGACCCGGATCGTTCATCTGGCGCGCCGAGAGATTGACTCCGATGGAGAAGGGGGGATGGGGGGCATATTGTTTTTGCCACTCCGCCCCCTGGCGGCAGGCTTCGCGCAGGACCCAGCGGCCGAGGTCCAGGATAACGTCGGTCTCCTCGGCTATGGGGATGAACTCGGCCGGACCCATCAGGCCCCGTTCCGGATGCTGCCAGCGCACCAGCGCCTCGAAGCCGATGATGCGCTGCGCATGCAGGGAGACGACGGGCTGATAATGCAGGCGCAGTTCACCGGCATCGATGGCGTGGCGCAGCCTCTGATGCACCTCCAGGCGAACGTCGGCGCGCCGGCGCATCTCGCGATGGAAAACGGCCCATTGCCCTCTGCCTCGCAAAGACGCCTCCCGCGCCGCGTTCTCGCCGTTTTGCAGCAGTTCCTCCGGCGTTTCGGCGGAGCCGGCGGCAATGCCAATGCAGACGCTCACCGACAGGCGCTGGCCCTCGATGAAGAAAGGTTCGCGCAGCAGCTCGAGAATGCGCTGGGCCAGCAGGGTAGCCTCGGAAAGTTCTGCGCCGTTCAGCAGCAGGGCGAATTCGTCGCCTCCGGTGCGCGCGACGATCAGCGGGCGCGTCTGACCGTCGCGCTCGGACCAGCGAGCCAGGGTGCGCAGCCGTCCGGTCAGCTGCACCAGCACCTCGTCACTGGCTGCCCTGCCCAGGCTCTCATCGATCAGCCGGAAATGGTCGATGTCGGCAAACAGGACCACCGACTGCGGCGCGCGGCGCTCCGCGTTCCTGGCCAGCGCCAGCTGGTCGAGAAAGGCCAGCCGATTGGCCAGGCCGGTCAGAGAATCCCTGGTTTTCAAATGGGTGATGTCCCGCTCCGATCCCGCCACCCGCAGCGGATGCCCCTCGGGGTCCCGCACCACGATGCCCCGGCTCAGCATCCAGCGATATCCCCCATCGGCATGCCGGACCCGGTATTCCATCTCATTCATGATTCGGTCCGAGTGGAGAAAGGTCTTAATCCCGGCGCGCACATGTTCCCGGTCTTCCGGATGAAGGCGCTCGATCCATTCCGCCCTTGTGACGCGGCTCTCGGCTTCCGGTTCCCCGAGCATGGCATTCAGCCGCGCCGACTGGTAGGTCATCCCCGCAGCCACGTCATGGTCCCACAGTCCGTCTCTGGAGGCGCGGGTGACGAGCTCATATCGCTCCTCGCTCGCGCGCAGCATGCGCTCCGCCTGCTGGCGGGCACGATCATAGCCCTCAATCTGGTCCAGCATCTCATTGAAGGCGCCGATGAGCCGCCCGATCTCGCCGTCTGCCCGGGGCTCGGCGCGGATCGAGTAGTTCCGCTCCATGGAGATGGTCCGGGCCACGCGCGCCAGTGACCGCACCGGATCCCTCACCATCCGCACCAGGCGAACGGCGAAGAGAAGGCGCACCAGAACCGCGGCCACCAGCACCAGCAGAATCCTGAGCAGGAAATCCCGATCGCGCATGCCGAGGTGCGCGAGATCCCCCTCGACGGCTGAAAAACCCACGATTGCCGCCCTTGCCACCCCAAGAAATGTGGCTGCGATCAGGCCGATGAGCACAATTCGCATGACTTTGCCGGTCGCCAGGCTTGCCCTGGTTGCTCGAGCTCCCCTCAGCAACGCCCCGCGGAGGAGTTCCCACGGCGGCAGAGCCATCGAGCCGGGTTCTGCCAGATTCTGCAGCAACAGTTTGGCCATCTGCGAGCTGCGCCCCTCCGTGAGCACGATTCTGTCCGTCCCATCCCTCATCGGCACAGGCTCAGGAGCTTTTAGACGGGTGCTCCCTTTTCGGCGAATTGACTGAATCTGCGGCGAATCCGGCGATCGCTGTCCGCCAGCGCGACATTCAGTACACCGGGGGGTCCCCTGCAGGCCGGGTCTTCCAGCGGCGGTGCACCCACAGCCACTGGTCCGGATACCGCCGGACGAACGCTTCAATCACGGCCGTGAAGCGAGCGGTGTTCTCCACCGTATCGCGCTCATCGTCTCCGGTGCGCAGCAGGGGGATTTCTTCTCCGAAGTGCAGCACGTATCGTTCTTCCGCGGCTTCCCACACCAGAAAGCCGGGCAGCACGGCCGCACCGGTGCGCAGGGCCACGCGCGCCAGCCCGGACGCGGTGCACGCCTCGGTTCCAAAGAACGGCACGAACACGCCCTGGGGCGGCGTCATGTTCGTATCCATCAGGATTCCCACGCTCTCGCCCTGGCGCATGGCGGAGAGCAGACCTCTTGCAAAGTTATCTTTGTGCAGGACACGATTTCCGTGCAGGCAGCGAATATCGTTGACCAGGCGGTCGACCCGGGGATTGTCGAGCCTTCGGATCACCATGGCCATGGGATAGCCCATCAGGGAATGCCAGAAGCTGGACAGTTCCCAGGCGCCCAGATGGCCGGTGACAATCAGAACACCCTTGCCTCGGCTGCGTGCGGCAAGATAGTGCTGCAACCCCTCATACCGGAGCAACTCCCGCGTATTCTCCCGGGTGTAGCCCGGCATTCTGCAAAACTCCGCCAGATGCCATCCCAGATGCCGATACAGCCGGCGCAGCACCTGTACGCGCTCTTGCCGGGACATCGAGGGAAAGGCCAGTTCCAGATTGCGCAGTCCGGTTCGGCGCAGGCGGGGAAGGATCCACCAGGCGATCAGGCCCAGCGCTGCTCCGACACGCCGCGCCAGGGAACGCGGCAGCGCGCCGACGCCCTTGAGCAGTGTCCAGGCAAACGCAAATTCGAGGGCTTCTCGCATCGATCCGGGAAGGCTCAGTGTAACCGGGCGGTCAGGCGGCTGGCTGCTGGATGGTCCGCGAGGCTGGCCGGCAGGGCTCCGGCACTTTGCACCGGATCGGGCCTGAGCAGATCGAATCACCGATGTGCTGACTCAAAACGACGAAGAGGGGGACACTCGACAACCGGAAGAGCAAAGAAAAGGACGGAGCCCTGAACGGCTCCGCCCTGATTCGGTTTGGCGCGAGGTTACTCGTGCGCTTCGTGGAAATACTTTGCGACGGTGCGGACGAACGGCCGCGCTCCTTCCGGCACCGGGACATTGCCATCCAGAATCTGCCTGAAGGAGTGCGGTGCGCCATAGAACGTGTCGGTGTCCCCGGTATTCTGCGTAACCGAGACGCCATTCAAATCCACGCCCGCGAACAGGCCTTTGCTCCGCGACCAGGTCAGCAGTTCCGACTGCAGCTTCCAGTTCGTTGAGGCTCCGGCATCGCGCCCCACCGGACCGGCCGCCGCCGAAGCGCTCGCGCCGATCTTGAACTGGCTGCTCAGCAGATCCTGCATGCCCTTTTGATTGACGGCGACCAGCACCAGATCCGTGCCTTTCCCGCCGATCTGGAAGCCCCACGAGCCACCCGCCATGCGAAGGAAAACCGGTCCGCTCCAGCCATGACCGGTGCGGCAGGTCGCCACTCCCTGGCCGTACTCAGCGCCAAAAATGAAGGCTCCTTTGAGCATGCCCGGAACGACGGCGACGCAGGTGGCCGACTTCAGGATCGAGTCGGGAATCTGTTTGTCCGGCGTAGCCATCACCTGGTTCACGATGGTCTGGGCCGCGTCCAGCCGGTCGTCGAGCTTATGCTTGCTCTGAGCAAATGTCGGCACGGCCAGAACCACTGGGGCAACTGCGCAAAGAAGAATCACAAACCTTTTCATTTCTTTAATTTCTCCCATCATAAAGATGCTCTTTGTGACCCACGCCAGTCTACTGCATCTCCATGAACCCTGTACGACTGCCAGGGTTTCCATGGGACAGGAGACAGGTATCAAAACGATTACGGGAGGAACCGCGACAGGAATTTTGTCATTTTTCGTATGCTTGTCTGCCGGAGTCGCCGCGCAGCGGGTCTCCCTGACTACGATGCATTGCACCGCCGGAAGGTTGAGGGGTGTCGGCGGGAGGGGTCCATCTGCAATAAAAAATTGGGGCTGTCGGATGCAGTCGCCTGCCAGCCATCAGCCCCGTTCCCCAGATCTGCGTTGTATTAGGACCAGTTCTAACGGTTCATAACGTAACCCTGCAAGATAACGGAGGTAGAGTCGCCTTTCGTAACCTGGAGGCGGCCTGGCTGGGGCTGCGGCCACCCTTCGGGGACAGGCTCCATGATTGACATCGCGGTCAAATCAACCCTAAACTGGCACCATCTGAAGCCGCCGGACGGTGCCGCAAAGTACCGCTGTTCTTCCCTGGCGCCTTCGCTTAAGATTGCGTCGCGAGCAAGCGGATTCCGCGGAAAGTCTTCGGATCCTGCGCCCGGTGCATGCCTGGCTCGGTCATTCAACCGCCTGATTTTAAATTACTTCGCTCTTCACTATCCAAAAATGGCTGAATTGATCATTGAGGCCGGACGGGCCGAGAAAAATTACTGGCGCGACCTCTGGCGCTATCGAGAACTCTTTTATTTTCTCGCGTGGCGGGACATCCTGGTTCGCTACAAGCAGACGGTGATGGGCGTGGCATGGAGCGTGGTGCGGCCACTCCTCACCATGGCCATTTTCACCGTTATCTTCAGTCGCGTTGCCAAACTGCATGCGCCCGGCGCTGTGCCTTACGCGCTCATGGTAATGGCCGGCATGCTGCCCTGGCAGTTCGTCTCCACCTCTTTTGCCGCTTCGAGCCAAAGCCTCGTCGATAATGCCAATCTTGTTTCCAAGATCTATTTTCCCCGGCTGATTGTGCCCGCCAGCTCCGTCATTACCAGCTTCGTCGATTTCCTGATCTCCATGGGACTGATGGCGCTCATGATGATCTGGTACCGCGCCGCCCCGGAGTGGCACCTGATCGCGCTGCCTGCCTTCATTGTGCTGGCCTTTTTCGCCGCGGTTGGGGTTGGATTGTGGCTCTGCGCTCTCAATGTCGAGTATCGGGACTTTCGATACATCATTCCGTTCGTCGTTCAACTCGGCATGTATGTATCGCCGGTTGGATTCAGCAGCACGGTGGTGCCTGCAAAATACCGTCTGTTGTTCTCGCTGAACCCGGTGGTCGGCGTTATCGACGGCTTCCGCTGGTCGCTGCTGCGCGGCCAAACGCTGGTGTGGTGGCCCGATATCGCCAACTCGATCTGGGTCACCGCCATTCTCTACCTCAGCGGCGTCTGGTATTTTCGCAGAGTGGAGCGACGCTTTGCCGACGTCATCTGAAACGGCCACTCCCACTCTATATGTCTGACGTCATTATTTCCGTCGAAGGGCTTGGCAAGAAATATGCCATCCGCCACCAGGCCCAGCGGTCCGCTTACCGGTACAAGAGCTTACGAGAGACCCTGGCGCACGGCGCCATCGGTCTTGCCACGCGATGGAGCCGGCGCAATGGCGATGCGGCCAAAGCCACGGAGCGCGAGGATTTCTGGGCCCTCAGAGATGTGTCGTTCGATCTGGAACGCGGCCAGGTCCTCGGCATTATCGGGCGGAACGGCGCGGGCAAGAGCACACTGCTCAAGATCCTGAGCCGGATCACCGAGCCCTCCGAAGGCCGGGTCACCCTGCGGGGACGGGTGGCCAGCCTGCTCGAAGTAGGGACAGGATTTCATCCTGAACTGACGGGCCGGGAGAACATCTTTCTCAACGGCTCGATTCTCGGGATGGCCCGCGCCGAAATACGCAGGAAGTTCGACGAGATCGTCGAATTTGCCGGAGTGGAAAAGTTCCTCGATACGCCGGTGAAGCGCTACAGCAGCGGGATGTATGTGCGGCTGGCCTTTGCCGTAGCGGCTCACCTCGAGCCGGAGATTCTGGTTGTCGATGAAGTGCTTTCGGTTGGGGATGCCGAATTCCAGAAGAAGTGCATGAGCAAGATGCAGAATGTGGCAAGCGGCAACGGACGAACAGTGCTCTTCGTAAGCCACAACATGGTTGCTGTCCGTTCTCTTTGCGAGCGAGCTCTCTTCCTGGAACGGGGGCGATTGAAGAACGCGGGCCCCACCGAACAGGTTATTGCAACTTACTTGTCCGAGAGCATGCAGTCAAATCCAAGGGCGACCTGGAACGACCTCGCGGGCGCTCCCGGCAACAGCGTCATGCGGATCCGGCGCATCTCCATTTCAGACGGTAACGATCCTGGAAACACATCGCTTTCCATGCAAACGGAGATCCAGATCGAAACGGATTACACGGTTAGTGAAACCAACAGTCTCCTCCATATCACGTACCATCTGCTGAACGACCATGGGATCACAGTTCTTACCACCTATAGCCAACCGAGATTCCACTCCGCAGGAACCTATCGGGCTATATGCAAAATACCCGGAAATCTGTTGAACAGCGGTGGATACTCGCTCAAGCTGTTAATAGTGGAAAATGAAAACTTCCCAATCTACGAGCACAGCGAGATTGCCTCGTTCGCTGTGATGGATGCGGCGCAACGAGTGACCGCATACATGGGACGCGAACCGGGAATCGTTCAACCACTTCTTGGGTGGAGTATCGAAGGCCCATTCGAGTTCTGCAAGGTGTAAAGATGAAGCCATGGCAATTCTGAATCGAACACGACTTGCCAAGATGCGATTCGCATCTCTCGGGAGCCGTGTATCAATCTCGGACAAGGCGTCGTTCTATAACTGTGGCAACATCTCCCTTGGAGATGATGTGCGAATCGATGATTTTTGCGTGATCTCTGCAGGGCCGGGAGGAATATTCCTCGGCAACCACATTCATATAGCTGTCTCTTCCTCATTGATTGGAGCTGGGGCGATCACGCTCGGCGATTTCGTGAACCTTTCGTCCAGGGTCGCGATCTATTCCAGCAGTGATGATTTTTCGGGCGAGTGGATGACGAATCCCATGATTCCTTCGCATCTCACAGGGGTGATTCATTCGGACGTCACTCTCGGTCGTCACGTAGTTGTCGGCTCGGGATCGGTGATCTTGCCTGGCGTTGTGCTTGGAGATGGTGTAGCAGTGGGCGCGCTCACGTTGATCAAACGCAACTGCGATCCATTTGGGGTCTATGGAGGCGTACCTGCTCGAAAGATCGGCGAACGAAAACGGCGATTTCTGGAGCTTGAAAAGCAACTTGGAAACACAACTGGATAAGGTCATTAACAAGGCATGAAAGAACGATCGCTCGTCCGATCCAAGTGTCTGGCTTTGTTGGGAGCCACCCCCCGTTTCCAGTCCGCCCTCCATGTGGGCAGACCGAATGTGGGGAATCGCGAGCGCCTTCTTGCCCGCTTCAATGAAATGCTCGATCGCCGATGGTTTTCCAATGACGGCCCCTTTGTCCATGAATTCGAAGCCAAGGTGGCGTCGATCGCACGGACGCAGCACTGCGTGGCGATGTGCAACGCAACTGTTGCGCTTGAAATTGCCATTCGCGCTCTGGAGTTAACAGGCGAGGTAGTTGTGCCGTCCTACACCTTTGTCGCAACAGCGCATGCCCTGCAGTGGCAGGAAATTACCCCGATATTTGCTGATATCAATCCGGACACCTGCACAATCGACCCACGCAGTATTCAGCAGGTGATTAGTTCAAAGACAAGCGGAATCATTGGCGTGCATCTCTGGGGGCGCGCCTGCGATACGGAGGCGATCGCCGAGATCGGCCGTGAGTACGAGCTCAAGGTCATGTACGATGCCGCTCACGCACTCGGTTGCTCACATGGCGGCAGGATGGTGGGGGGATTCGGCGAGTGTGAGATCTTCAGCTTCCATGCCACGAAGTTCATCAATGCTTTCGAGGGGGGGGCCATCGCAACCAACAATGGCGACCTGGCGAGCCGCCTGAGGTTTATGCGCAATTTCGGTTTCGCCGGCTATGATGACGTGCGCTACCTCGGCGTCAACGGCAAGATGACAGAAGCTTGCGCCGCCATGGGCCTCACCTCACTCGAATCAATGGACGAGATTGTGCAGGTAAACAGGGCAAACTATCAGGAATACGAGAAATGCCTGGTTGGATTACCGGGCGTTTCTCTCCTCCCATACACTTTGCAGGAGAGAAACAACTTTCAATACGTCGTCCTGAACATCGATCCCGAAAGAGCCCCTCTAAACCGCGACGAGGTTGTCGCAGTCCTTCATGCAGAGAACGTACTGGCCAGAAAGTATTTTTGGCCGGGATGTCACCGCATGGAACCGTATCAGAGCCTGCAGCCCAACGCTCACCTTTTATTGCCGAATACCGAAACGCTGGCAAGCCGCATGTGCATTCTTCCAACCGGACAGGCAATCGATGCCGACACGGTCGCGGGCATCGCTGAACTCCTGGAAACCGCATTCCATTTCTCCAACGAAGTAAAGGATGCATTGGGTGGAAAGTCAGGCCTATAAGGAGTGTTAGCTCCCATCGAAGACCGTAAGGATCTACCTGTGACAGTTAGCGTAGCGATGATCACTTATAACCATGAGAAATACATCGCACGCGCGATCGAAAGTATCATTTCCCAAAATGTACACTTCCAGTACGAGATCGTCATCGGAGAGGATTGCTCGACTGATGCTACTCGGGCCGTGATCCTGGACTTTCATCGCCGCTATCCAGATCGCATCAGGCTGCTTCTGCGGGACCACAATGTTGGCGCAATGCGAAATTTCGTGGACACTATCGAGGCCTGTCGGGGCGAGTACCTCGCACTGCTGGAGGGCGACGATTACTGGATCTCATCGGACAAGCTCCAAAGACAGGTTGACTTCCTCGATGGCCACCCCGAGTGCGCCTTGTGCTGCGGGCGGGCTAAGGTTCATTATGAAGTTGGTGCGGAGAAATTTGGCCCCCGGGGCGACTTATTTCCTTCACGCCCTCCAGGGACTTACAAGATAGAAGACATATTAGAGGATAATTTCATCGCAACTTGTACCGCGGTGGTGAGAAGAGAGCTTATCGGCCGGTTTCCAGAATGGTTTTACGAAGTAAAGCTTGGCGACTGGCCCCTCTTCGCGATGGTCGCCCTTCATGGGGACATTGAGCTAATGGACGAGATTCTCGCAGCATATAGAATTCATTCGGGTGGCATGTGGTCTTCAATGGCGTCCGCTACTCGATTGAAGGAAATCATCCGCATGCTGATCTATCTGGATCAGGAGTTGCAGTTTCAACACACTAGCCTGCTGCGGAATACCATAGCATCCTCATATTTCAAGCTATCCTTTGCGTCTCGATCAACTGGCAGCCGAACCGAGACGATGAAGTACTTTCTTATGTACCTATGCGGAGGGGGCTGGCACCGCTCTCAAAGTCTTCGGGCTTTTCCTGGTCTGGCAGCATACTTGATCTTCGGCGCCAGATATAAGGCTTTGTCTCTCAATAGGTCAAGAACCGAGAAATGAAGTGCAGTGATGAAACGAGGCGCTCGTGGCTAAAATGGTGATAATTTGACACACGTGCTCGTTACTGGTGGCGCCGGTTACATCGGCAGTCACGTTGCAAAGGCACTGGGGGCTGGCGGTATGATGCCGGTGACTTATGACAGCCTGGCCCGTGGTCACGAGGAGGCGGTTCGATGGGGGCCGTTCGTGCAGGGCGACATCGGCGACGCCGCTCTGCTGGGCGAGACGATGCGCCGGTACAGGGTTGAAGCCATCGTGCACCTTGCGGCGTTTGCTTACGTTGGTGAATCCATAGAGCACCCGGCCAGATACTTTGAGAACAACGTGCGCAAGGGACTGACGCTGCTCGATGCGGCGGTCGAGGCAGGCATCCGGCACTTTGTTTTCTCGTCAAGCTGTGCGACCTACGGCATTCCGAATGGCTCGTTGATTAGCGAGGACATGCCGCAACGTCCCATCAACCCCTATGGCGAAACGAAGCTGATCTTCGAGCGGGCTTTGCGATGGTACGGAGAGGCTTACGGCCTGAACTCGGTCATACTTCGCTATTTCAATGCGGCCGGTGCCGATCCGGACGGCGAAATTGGCGAGGAGCATTCACCGGAAACTCACGTCATTCCGCTGATTTTGGCCGCTGCGGATGGTGGCGATTCGTTCAAGGTGTTCGGCGACGACTACGAGACGCCTGACGGAACCTGTGTGCGCGATTTCGTTCACGTAAGAGATATTGCGGAAGCGCATGTTCGAGCCCTCGCCTGCCTTGAGAAAGGCCACGCTTCGACCGCTGTTAACCTGGGCACGGGCACGGGCCACAGCGTGATGCAGCTAATGGCTTGCGCGCAGGAGGTTACCGGCCGCACCGTACCCTACACGATTTGCCCGCGACGCCCGGGAGATCCTCCTGTTCTGGTTGCAGACTGCAACCGTGCCCGCGAAGTCCTCGGCTGGCATGCCCGCTGCTCGGACCTCAGAACGATCATCAAGACGGCCTGGCGATGGCGCCTCAGCCGCCGTCGATCACTTGCCAGCGAGCGGGCGCTATGAATTCTGAAGTCGGCACACCGTTAAAGGAAAAATTCGCCGACGCAGATCTGCACCGGGGCGTTCTCGTCGTCAGTCACGATGCGGTCCGCACGGGTGCTCCCCTGATTGCCCTGAATATTGCCCGAGAACTGGTCAGAGGGCACGGAATCCCGGTGGTGACGCTGCTGCGTGGACCGGGCGAGCTGGAGCCGGACTTCGCTTCTTTGGGGCCGACGTTCCTGATATCACGGGAAGGCCCGGCAGCGTACCTTCGGGAAAAAAGGCCGTGGGCGCGCCAGGCCAAGCACATGATCCATATTCTGAACTCCGGCTCGCGGATCTGGTCCTGGCACCGGCTCACGAGGTACCTTGGCGCGCGGCACATCCGTTATGCCGTTTGCAACACTGTTTTGGCTGGCGATGCGGCCGTCCGTTTGAAAGGCCTTGGTCTGCGGTCGATCGGTCTGGTCCACGAGATGTCTCACTCCATACGTGCCTACGGGTGGTCGGATCAGGCCGCCGCTCTGGTCCGCGGTACCGAAGCCCTGGTGTTCGCCTGTCCTCAGGTGCGGGCGGATTTCACCGGGATGTTTCCTCTCGGCGACAAAACGACCCGTATTTTCCCCCAGGGTATCAACATTGATTCCGAGCACCTGTCGGAGGGACGGCGCGCTGACCTCCGCACCGCGTTGCGCGGCCGCCTCGGACTGGCCGCTGAGGATATCCTGGTTCTGGGTTGCGGATTCGGCACCTTCCGCAAGGGGGTTGACCTCTTTGTCCAGGCGGCGCGCGAAACCGCCGCCTGCTCGGAGAGCGCAGGCACTGGCAGGATTGTTTTCGCCTGGGTGGGGCAACTTCAGTCGGACTTTCAGGCATGGGCGGAGAAGGACGTCATCGAATTGAATCTCTCCGGCCGTTTGATCTTGCCTGGGCAGCAACGGGAGATGGCACCGTGGTTCGCAGCGGCAGACATCTTCTTTCTATCGTCGCGCGAGGATCCTTTTCCGACCGTAGTTTTAGAGGCGATGGCAAGTGGTCTTCCGGTTGTCGGTTTCTCCGGTACCGGGGGCTATGAGGAACAGGCCCGAGGGGGTGCCGGCCTCACGGTACCGTATGCCGATGTCGCGTCAGCGGTCCGAACCCTGCGCCGGCTTGCCGAACAGCCCGGTGAGCGGGCGGAGACAGGTCGTGTCGGACGCGAGCGAGTCGAAGCCTGGGGCGGCTATTCCGGGTATGTTCGCGATTTGCTCAATCTGCTGAGTGCAACGCGCGTAGAAAGCGCAGACAAATCCGATTCTGGCTCACTCCGCGGCAGCGGGCGCTGACGCCGGTCTTCTCAGAGCGCCCGTCACGCCAAAGAGCAAATCCTTTAGTCCTGCCTTCGGACCCAGGCGGGTACGCGAACCATCCGGCCAGTAACCACCCTTCAGGAAAATCCTGCACCAGATGCCGGCGCGCCTTAGAAATCCCGAGCCAGAAGCATAAATGGCGGTGCGGCGGCGATGCAGGGCCGCTCGGCTCTCCACGCGATGGGCCGTTGCCCGCAGCCGCTTCGCCCGCGCCGGATCCCTGTCTGCTGCATTCATCAGCACCCGCGCACAGGCCAGTTCTTCGGCCGCCAGCGTGTCATATTCCAGAGTTTCAGCGATTCCCTTCGCCAGCCGTGCAACCGTCGCCTTCTCGCCGGCGCCATACAGATTCGAGTCGTGCTGGCGATACAGAGTCAGGGCCTCCGCAATTTTCACGATCCGGCCTGTGGCAACGGCGAGAAACCAAAGCCACTGATCGTGTCCATGGATCTTAGGCGGGCGCGAAGGGAGAGCGTCGACAGTCAAAAGCTCTCTGCGCAGGATCATGGCAAAACCGAGGGGAAAGCCAAATGGGTCGACTTTTCCCCAGGAGGGGATCCAATTTCTCGCATAATGGGGAAAGCGCCGGCCCCGCTGGCCTGAAGGCAGGAGGGTCCAGGCGGAATGCGCGGCCAGCAGCACCTCCGGATACGCAAAGAACGGCACGCAGGTGCTGAGTTTCTGCTCCATCCAGATGTCGTCCTGGTCGCAGAAGGCGATCAGATCTCCCTCGCACAGGGAAGCGGCGCGCAAGAAATTGTCGGCGTAACCCAGCCGCTCCGGATTGCGGTGGATTCTTACCGGGAAGGGAGCCCGGCGCGCGAACTCTTCCGCAACCGCCAGGGTCGCGTCCGTCGATCCGTCGTCGGTGATCACCAGTTCGCAGGGAAGCAGCGTCTGTCGCGCAAGGCTGTCCAGCTGCTCGCGAATGTACTTCTCCCCGTTCCAGGTGGCCATTGCGACGGAGACTCGGCGAGGCAGCACTGCTGAGGAGGGATAACTTTGTCGTTCCACCCGTATGCCGGCCTTCACATCTTGTATTTACCCAGGTCCTCATCGCCCAGGTTTTCCAGCCAGCGGCGCAACTCCTGGGCTGAGGGCTGGGTATCGGCGGCGCTGGGCACGACCTTTGCCGCCTGGAGCACCTCTTCGGCCACAAAGATCGGGCAATCCGAGCGTAGCGCCAGCGCCAGAGCATCCGATGGCCGTGCGTCGATGGCCACAATCTCACCGTTCTGCTCCATCCAGATGACGGCATAGAACGTGTCGCCGCGCAATTCAGAAACGACGACACGCTGCACCTGCGCATTCAATCCCATCACCACGTTCTTCAGAAGATCATGGGTCAGGGGACGCGCCGTCGTGGACTTCTCCACCTCGAGGGCAATCGCGTTTGCCTCGTACAGACCCACCCAGATCGGCAGCACCGCCTCGCTCTTCGGATCCTTCAGGATGACAACCGGCATGTTCGTTGAAGGATCGACCATCAAGCCCCGGATTTTCATTTCTACTTCCATCGCGGCCTCACTGCACCACTGCTTCTCCAACAAGACTGTTGGGGAAGGTTTTTGTCACACGTACGGGCAAATAAACGCCCGGCGCCGGCGCGATGGGCTGATTTGTGGTGAAATTCAGGGTCTTGTTCTGCGATGTGCGTCCCACCACCTGCCCGCGCGCTGGATTCACGCCTTCGACCATGACCTCAATCACCTGACCCACGTGCTTCTCGTAATTCGCCCGCTGGATCTCCCGTTGCCGGTCCATGAGCACCTGCAGCCGCTTCGATTTTTCTTCCTCGGGAATCGAGTCCGGCATCGAAAGCGACGGTGTATTCGGCCGCGGCGAGTACTTGAAGGCAAAGACGCCGTCGTACTGCACCTGGCTGAGGAGGCTCAGAGTCTCTTCAAAATCCTCGACCGTCTCGCCGGGAAAACCCGTAATGGTGTCGGTCGTCATGCTGATGGTTCGACGCGCGCTTTTGATCCACGCGATCCGTTCCAGATACTGTTCGCGTGTGTACTCCCGCGCCATCAGGCCCAGGACTTTCGATGACCCGCTCTGTACGGGTAGATGCACATGGTCGCAAAGCGAGGGCACGGCGTCGATTGCTTCCACGATGTCCCGCGTGAAATCTCTGGGATGCGAAGTCGTAAACCGCACGCGGCGAACCCCTGCGACTTCGCCCACCGCCGCCAGCAGTTCTGCAAAGGTCCGCTTTCCCTCCGGATCCCGGTACGAGTTCACGTTCTGCCCCAGCAGCTGGATCTCTGTGAACCCGGCATCCGCCATCCGTCTCGCTTCGGCCAGGACTGATTCCGATTTCCGGCTGCGCTCCTTACCCCGTGTGTACGGCACCACGCAGTAAGCGCAGAACTTGTCGCAGCCCTCGATAATTGTGATGTACCCGCGATGGGGATTCGATCGGGCAGTAAACTCGGTCTCAAATGTCTCGTCCGTCTGCCGATCGTCGAGCCCGGTCACCCGGGTTGCGCCCTGCTCGATCTGCACCAGCATCTCGGGCAGCTTCCGGTACGAGGCCGACCCCGACACCAGGGACACATAGGGCGCCCGCTCAAAGATGCGCTCGCCTTCCTGCTGCGCCACGCAGCCCAGCACGCCAAAGCGCTTCCCCTGCCGATACAAAGCCTTGTAGTCGTTGAGCCGGTGAAAAACTTTCTGCTCCGCCTTGTCGCGAATTGAGCAGGTGTTGTACAGGATGAGGTCCGCGGCTTCTTCCGTCTCGACCCGCGTATATCCCTGCTGCTGCAGTGTGCCAATGACCTTTTCCGAGTCATGCACATTCATCTGGCAGCCAAAGGTCTCGAGATAGAAGGTTTTCAGGGGCGCCACCCCTTCGAGTATAGCGAACGCCGGGGACGCCTCGCTCTGCCCTGCACTGGCCGCTCTGCCCTGCATTGGCCGATGTACTCTAACCGTTGGCTCCGGCCGGCAACCATCACAGGAACCGGGAGTCCAGAGCCAGCCCACGATGACGATCGCCGACAATCCCGGCAGCGATTCTCCGATCACGGACCGCGATCGCTGGAATGCCAAATTTCTCGCTGGCGAGGCTCAACTCAGTGAGCCCGATCCGTTCCTGATTGAGGCCTGTTCAGCTCTTCCACCCGGACGCGCTCTCGACCTCGCCGGAGGCGCCGGCCGCCACTCCCTTTGGCTCGCCCAGCGTGGCTGGACGGTCAATTTGGCCGATGTCTCCGACGAAGGAGTGGCCCGGGCCCGTCAGCGATTCGGTCAAGCCGGCGTCTCTGTCGCCCTGCGTCGCGAATCCGCAGCGGATACGCTCGCCTGGGCACGGGAGGGCCACCGCTTCGACCTCATCCTCGTCTTCCTTTTCCTTCTCCGCGAGCATTTCGCCGAATTGCCAGCCCTGCTGGCCCCCGGCGGCCACCTGCTCTACAAAACCTACACTGCGGATCACGCGCGCTTTCAGCAGGGACACTCCCTCCGATTTGCCCTCCGCCCCGGGGAGCTTCGCACCGCCTTCCCTTCCCTCAACACGCTGTTGGATCGCGAAACTAACGGCATCGCCGAGCTCCTCGCCCAGCGGCCGGGCGCCTGATCCACTCCCGCTCCCGGCGGACTGGGATCAGTTGGCGGCTTCGGCGAGCGGCTTCCTGTACAGAGGAGACAGTTCGCGCAGACGTGCTACGGCCGGAGGCACGGTTTCCAGCACGTAGTCGACATCGGCTCCGGTGGTCAGGCGCGACAGGCTAAAGCGAAGGCTGGCGCGCGAGGTCGCCGCCGGCAGGCCCATCGCGGTCAGGACATGCGAGGGCTCAGCCGATCCCGAGGAACACGCAGAGCCGCCCGAAACGGCGATGCCCTTCAGGTCGAGCGCGATGACCAGCGCTTCGCCTTCCAGGTGATCGAGGAACAGATTCGTGGTATTCGGAACCCGCACCTGCGCGGCCCCATTCACGCCGCACTCCTCAATGCGCGCGATCAGGCCCTGCTCCAGGCGGTCGCGCAGAACTGCAATCCGTTCTTCGGTGCCGTCGGTCAGCGCAGACAAAGCAAATTCCGCAGCCTTGCCCAGGCCAACGATGCCGGCCACGTTCTCTGTCCCGGCGCGGCGCTGGCGTTCGTGCGATCCGCCAAAAAGCAGCGGCTCAAACCGGGTACCGCGCCGAACGTACAGCGCGCCGATCCCCTGCGGCGCGTGGAATTTATGACCGGAAATGCTGAGCAGGTGACAACCGATGGCGCCTACATCGATGGGAATCTTGCCGGCTGCCTGGACCGCGTCCGTATGGAACAGAACTCCGGCTTCGGCAGCGATTTTGCCGATGGCCTCAACCGGCTGGATCACGCCCGTCTCGTTATTGGCCATCATGATGCTGATCAGTTTGGTATTGGGCTTCAGCGCGCGCCGGACATCGTCGGGATCGAGCACGCCGGACGAACCAACCGGCATGAAGGTCACGTCGATGCCCCGCTGCAGGGTCTTCTCCGCCGAATGCAGGACAGCGTGATGCTCGATTGATGAAGTGATGAGATGGTCCCCGGCACGGAGCACTCCGAAGAGGGCCGTGTTATCGCCTTCCGTGCCCCCGGAGTTGAATACAATCTCGGCGGGGCGGCAGTTGAGGAGCGCGGCCACCTGTTCGCGAGCCCGCTCCACCGCCGCGCGGGCGCGCTGGCCAAAGTAGTGGATGGACGAAGCATTCCCGAACGATTCGATGAAGAACGGATGCATGGCCTCCAGCACCTCCGGCAGCAGGGGTGTGGTGGCATTAGCATCCATATACACGCGGAACATGGAGACATTGTAGCGGTATCAAGGCAGTTTTCATCCCGCCGGAAAAGGCGGATGCGAAGCCGGACCGGATTCAGGCAAAATTAAGACAGGGAGCGGTTTTGGAACCATGCGCGTGCTGATCGTCGAAGACGAGGCCCGGGTCGCCGACAATATCGCCGAGGCTCTGCGCGAAAGTGCGGGGCTGGCGGTGGATGTGGCGCGGAATGGCCGGGACGGCATCGAGCTTGGGCAGCAGGCCAACTACGATCTCATCATTCTGGACCTCATGCTGCCCGGGGTGAGCGGTCGCGAGGTGCTGCGGGCGATCCGCGCCAAAGGACAGACGGCCCCGGTGATGGTCCTGACCGCGGTGCTGGAGAAGGCATCGATTGTCAGCCTGCTGAATGCCGGCGCGGACGACTATCTGGCAAAGCCCTTCGATCTCGGTGAATTGCTGGCACGGGTGAAGGCGCTGATCCGGCGCGGCAAGGGCGTGAGCCATCCGAGGATCAAAATTGCCGATCTGGTCATCGATACGCTGGAAAAAACGGTGATGCTTGCCGGTAAGCCAGTCGAGCTCTCTCCAACCGAATATCGGGCCCTCGAATACCTGAGCCATCGCCCCCGCTCCGTCATTTCCAAGCAGGTGCTGCTGGAACATCTTTACGATTACAACTGGGAACATCACTCCAACGTGATCGAGGCGCACATCTCCAACCTGCGGCGCAAGCTGAACCGGGGCGGTGAGACGCAGTGGATCGAGACTCTGCGCGGGCGCGGCTATCGCCTGCTGGCGGAACATGCAGGAAGGGGTGCGGCATGAGATCGTACTCGCTGCGCAGACGGCTGATTGCGATGGTTCTGGCGGTAGAGTGCGCTCTGACCGTAAGCATCAGCGGAGCGATCCTTTTCTATATCTGGCAGGACCATCTGTACAGCTTCGACCAGATGGTCCGGGGACGCGCCGACTCCCTGCTGGGTGCGGTACACGACGCGGAGAACGCCGCCGATGACGTCACCATCACCCCCGGGGCGCTCGACTTGCCGAGTGGGGATGCCTGGATGGCACGCGACGCGGGGGGGCGCGTGCTGGCGCGCTCGGCTAACTGGAATGCCGCCGCCGAGACAATCCTCGCAGCCACGGGCCGACCTCACAACGTCAGGATCGGCGGGCGGATGTTCCGAGGAGTCTCCCTTCATGGCGTTCGGCAGATCGACGCCGACGACACCAGTCCCGGCATCGCCCGTCCGGTGGTCATCGATTATGCATCGCCACTGACTCCGGTGTATGCCGCTGTCGAACGTGCGGCACGGTTCCTGCTGGTGGCGAGTTGTTTGCTTCTGATGCTGACGGGGTTTGTGCTGACCTGGCTGCTGCGGCGAGGACTGGCCCCGCTGGAAATACTGAGCACGTCCGCCGCCGAGATTACGCCTCGCCGTCCCTTGTTTCATGCGCCGGAGAGTGCCCACGCCGCGGCGGAGCTTTCCGTTCTGGCCCGGGCGCTGGAAGAGGCGACCCGGAGGCTGGAGGATGCCTTCGTGCGGCAGCAGGTCTTTGTCCATGACGCGGCGCATGAACTGAAAACTGCCGTGACCATCGTGAAGTCATCGCTGCAACTGCTTGCGTCCCGTCCCAGAACGGCGCGGGAGTACGCCCGCGGACTGGAAACCTGCCAGGACGACTGTGCGCGCATGGAAGAGCTGGTCCAGCGCATGCTGCAGCTGGCCCGCTTTGAACGCGAGCCGCACCCAAACCATACCCGCTGCAATATCGCCGAAGTGGTCCGTGACGTGACCGCGCAAATGGACCGAATCGCCGAAATACGGCAGGTGAGGCTCGCAGTCGAGGCTCCGGCTTCGGCGATCGTGCTGCTCACAGAGGATGCCTGCTCCTCTCTGCTCGCGAACCTGATGCTGAATGCGGTGCAATATACAGCGGCGGGGGGCTCGGTGGCGGCCCGCGTTGCCGTGGCCAACAGCGTCCTGGTCGAAGTCAGCGATACGGGCCGGGGGATCGCGCCGGAAGACCTTCCTCATCTCTTCGAGCGCTTCTGGCGCGGCGACAGTTCACGCGCGCGCAGCACCGGCGGCGTGGGGCTGGGCTTATCCATCTGCAAAGCGATTGTGGATGGATGCGGAGGCGAGATTGGTGTGACCAGCCGCCTGGGCGAAGGCACCTGCGTGACCGTCAGGCTGCCCCGGGCGCCGCAGGACAACGCGCCGTCAGAGTCCGATCGAATCAGCGATTCGGTCACCCTGCAGCAAAGCTGAAAAATCCGGGGACCAGGACCGGCCTGTTCCCCGTGTTGGCAGTGGTTCAAAACACAATCGCGCCGCGGACCAGGTCCTTCTCTTCCAGCAACGCAAAGCGCAGCTTGCGGGAAAGCTTCCGCATACGCTCGTTTTCAGGCAGAAAGTGGATCACGACCTCGCGAACGCCTTCGGCCCGCGCCGCATTCAGGGCACGACGCATCAGTTCCTCGCCCAGTCCCTGTCCCTGGCAATCGTCGGCAACCACCACGGCGAGAGTTGCCGAATCACCGTGATCGCCACGGATCATACGGCTGACTCCGCCGATTACGGGGCCGCTCGGGCCCTGGGTCTCCGCCACCAGCGCCAGTTCCCGGTCGTAATCGATAAAGCAGATCCGCGTCAGGCGCTCGTGCGCGGTGCGTGCGTTCAGGTCGAGCGATGTGAAATAGCGCTCCACGACTGTGCGCTCGGAGAGGCGATCGTGGAAGGCGACGATCAGTGGCTCGTCTTCGGGGCGGATCGGCCGAATCACGAGGTCGGCGCCCGCCTTCGTCTTCCAGGGCGCCGCGTACTGCACCGGATAGGGACGGATCGCAGGACGCGGAAGCTGGTCCTCCGCCGTTTCCGGTTCGTGAAGCACGACGCGCGCGTCGAGGGCGATCAGGCCGTCGGGCGAAGCGAGCAGCGGATTGATATCGATCTCCCTGATCCACCGCTGTTCGACAACCAGTTCGCTGAAGCGCACCACAAGCGTCTCCAGAGCGTTCAGGTCGACAGGCTTGCGTCCGCGCACTCCCTTCAGAGCCTTGTAGATTTTCGTCTTCTCCATCTGATGGCGAGCCAGCGTGCCGGTGAGCGGCGGCAATGCGAGGGCACGATCCTTGTAGACCTCGACAAGTTGGCCTCCGGTGCCAAAGAGAAGAACCGGGCCGAGCTGCGGATCAATGCTGCTCCCGATGATCAGCTCGTAGCCGTCGAGCTTCGCGAAGGGTTGCACCGTGACGCCGAGGAAGTGCTCCGCGCCGCATTTGGCGGTCACAGATGCCCGGATCTCAGCGAACGCTGCAGCGACTTCGTTGGCCGTGCGCAGGTTCAGCTTGACTCCGCCGACGTCGGTTTTATGCGTGATGGTCTCCGAATGGAGTTTCAGCACGACGGGATAGCCCATTTCGACGGCTCTGCGTACGGCTTCCTCGGAGGTTCGTGCCATTTCCGTGCGTACGGTGGGAATGCCATAGGCAGCGAGGAGCTGCTTCGACTCGAATTCGGTGAGGATGGTGCGGCGTTTTGCACGCACACGCTCGACGATGGTGGTTGCCAGCAAGCGATTCGTGTCCAGGACCGAACCGGAGCGCACCGACGGGGTTTCATACAGGTCGCGCAGATGGCTGGTGTGCTTCCAGGTGGCGACGAAGGCCTGCGCCGCCGCGTCCGGGTAGGGAAAGACCGGGATGCCGGCGCGCTTCAGGATGGTCTCACCTTCGACGACTTCGTCCCCGCCCATCCAGCTGGCAATGACCGGCTTGCCGGTTCCATCGGCATACGGCGCAAGCTTTTTGGCGATCTCCGTGGGATCGGTCATGCCCTGCGGGGTGAGGATGACCAGCATGCCATCGGTGTTGGGGTCTTTCGATGCGATCTCGAGAGCCTGAGCATAGCGTTCGGCTTCAGCGTCGCCCAGGATGTCCACCGGGTTGTTGTGGCTCCACGCATCGGGCAGGAAGGTGTTGTAGGTCGTAACCGTTTCGGACGAGATCTCGGTGAGTTCCCCGCCCGCGGAGATCAGCGCGTCGGTTGCAAGGACGCCCGGTCCTCCGGCATTCGTGAGGATCGTGAGGCTCGGTCCTTTTGGCCGCGGCTGCTTGGCCAGCACTTCCGCAACATAGAACATCTCGCTGATCGAATTGACCCGCAGAACTCCGGCGCGCTCGAACGCGGCATCCAGCACATCGTCGCTGCCCGTCAGGGAGCCCGTGTGGGAAGCGGCCGCTTTGGCGGCGGCTGCAGTCCGGCCGGCTTTGATGATGAGGATCGGCTTGTTCAGAGCCACTTCCCGTGCAGCGGAGAGAAAACTGCGAGCATCGCCAATCGACTCGGAGTAGATGACGATCGAGTCCGTGTTGGGGTCCCGCCCATAATGGTCGATCAGCTCGCCGAAGGTGACGTCGAGCATCGATCCGGCGGAGACAAAGCCGCTCAGGCCGACCCGCTCGCGGATGCACCAGTCGAGAATCGCCGTGCCCAGCGCTCCGCTCTGGCTGATAAAGGCAAGGCGTCCGGCCGGCACCATGGCCTTCGCAAAAGTGGCATTCAGGCCGCCCACCGGATTCATGATGCCCAGGCAGTTCGGACCGATGAGGCGCAACCTGCCTTTGATCGTGGCGGCAATCTGACGCTCCAGCTCCTTGCCCGACTCACCCACTTCCTTGAAACCCGCAGAAATCACGATGGCGGAAGGGACCCCGGCCGTCACGGCTTCCTGGATAATCCCCGGGACCATCGCCGCTGGTGTGGTAACGACGATCAGGTCGGGAACACCGGGCAGCTCAGCGATGCTTTTATAGGCCGGCAGACCGAGCACGGTCGGACGCTTTGGGTTCACGGGCCAGACAGGCCCACCGAAGATATTGCCGGTCAGGTTGGTGAGCACCGTGCAGCCCACGCTGCCGGGGCGCTCGGACGCACCGATCACAGCTACCGATTTGGGCGTGAAGATGGTTTCGAGCGTGCTTCGCCGGAGCCCCACCAGATCATGGGCGGGATCGATGATGACGGGACGGTCGGGAGCGGCGACGGCAGAGGAAGCCATGAGGGAGTTCTCCTTTGAAACGTGTTCAGTGTCCATAACCATCTTCGGCCGCTACTTTGCCAGCGAACATGCGGTACGACACGATGAAATATACGAGGGCGAGGGCAATTCCAAACGACCACCAGACCAGCCCCACCTGCAGCGAGTGTGGACCGGCCAGCGCATTGGCGATGGTGATGTTGCGGGATGGATCCGTAGAGGACGGAAGCAGCGTGGGATACAGTGCGGACGCCGCGCCCACCAGCATGAAAACCAGATAGAGGCAGGAGGAAATGAATGCGGCCAGTGACTTCTTCTGCCGGGTAAAGCTCAGCATGCCCACCAGGGTCGCGATCACCAGGACCGGGATTGCAAAGAGCGCCGGATGCGCCTTGTAGTTGTCCAGTGCCGAAGGGCGGACGGCGATGGTGGCCGGGAGGCTGATGAGCGTCATCAGCAGCAGGACTCCCCACAGGGTGGAGGCCGCACGACGGGCGCGCTCTTCCAGGGCGCCGGGCGTTTTCAGAACCAGCCACAGGGCGCCATGAGTCGCGAGCGCCACCAGAGCCACCACGCCGCCGATAACGGTGTACCAGTCCAGAATCCCCGGATTCGGACTGACCCGCCAGTTGGTCCAGAGGGGCAGGAAAAAATATTCGTCTGCGCCGAGCGGCACGCCGCGGATCACGTTCGCCAGCGCAGCGCCAAAGAAGATGGCGAGCAGTGCGCTGGCGAGGAAGAAAAGTCCGTCGAAGAAACTGCGCCAGACGTCGCGATCGATGTGCATACGCAGCTCGATGCTGGTACCCCGCATGATGAGCAGCCACAGCACGATCATCAGCGGCAGATAGAATCCGCTGAATGAAGAGGCGTACAGCAGTGGAAAGGCAAAATAGAGCGTGCCGCCGCCGGCCAGCAGCCACACTTCGTTGCCGTCCCATACGGGGCCGATGGAGCGAATCAGCGTGCGCCGGTCGTCGTCCGACTGAGCGAGAAAGGGACTCAGAATCCCGACGCCCAGGTCGAACCCGTCGAGGACGACATACGCGGCGATCATGACGGCGACAATCCAGAACCAGACGAATCCCATGGTGATCTCCTCTCCTACACCGCTGGCAGGGTGGGGTATTCCGGAGGCGCGGCGGCAACAGCAGCAGCAGCCGGTCCGGTCTGGATGAAGCGGTAGACAAGCACAATCCAGAGAATCGAAAGCACGGAGTACATCCCCAGGAAACCCAGCAGGGTAAACAGCGCGTTCCCTGCTGACACATGGGGCGAGTAGCCCGCGCTGGTGCGGATCAGTCCGTAAACCAGCCAGGGCTGGCGTCCGATCTCTGCGGTCATCCACCCGGCGGTGTTGGCCACGTAGGGTAAGGGGAAGCTGAGCAGGATCGGCCACAACATCCAGCGTGCGCGATAGAGCTTCCCACGCCAGAGCAGGAACCCAGCTCCGGCCATCAGGAGCAGGAACCAGGTCCCGAGCCCGGCCATGATGTGGTAGCTGTAGTAGAGCAATGGCAGGGCCGAAGGCCACTGGTCACGAGGAAATGCGTTCAGGCCCTTCACCTCGGCGGACGTTGTGCCATAAATCAGGAAGCTGAGCACATCATTAACGGGCAGCGGATTGTCGATTTTCTGGGCTTCCTCGTCCGGTTGCCCCACGAGGACGATCGGCGCCCCCTTCTGAGTGTTGAACAGGCCTTCCATACCCGCGATGGCCGCAGGCTGGTACTTCGCAACATAGCGGCCGTGCAGGTCGCCCGTGGGGAAGATCTGAACGAGGCAGGAGATCAGGCCGGCGATGACGCCGAGCTTCAGAAAGAGCCGCCCGAACTCCTCCTGGCTCTTCTCCAGCAGATAGAACGCCCCCGTGGCCGCGACCACAAAGGAGGCTGTCACTACCGCGCCGCACATGTTGTGCGCGTACTGAAGCCAGGCCCATGGATTCAGCAGCAGTCCCCAGAAGCTGGAGACTTCATAGGTCCCGTTCTGCAGCAGGTGATAGGCAACGGGGTGCTGCATCCAGGCGTCGGTGACGATGATGAAGAAGCCCGAGACCCACGACCCGAGCCAGACCATGAAGGCCGCGCCGAAGTGAGCTGCCCGCGAGAGCCGCTTCTCTCCAAAGAGGAACAGCCCGAGAAAGGTGGACTCCAGGAAAAATGAGAAGACCCCCTCCATGGCCAGCGGCTGTCCGATGACGCCCCCGGTGCGGCGCGCAAATTCCGACCAGTTGGTGCCGAACTGGAACTCCATGGGAATGCCGGTGACCACACCCAGCAGAAAGTTGATGGCGAAGATCTTTGCCCAGAACCGAGCCGCCTGATCCCAGCGCTCCTGCCCGGTGCGCAGGGCCATCAGCTTCATCACTACCATCAGGAGTGCCAGCCCCATCGTCAGCTGGGGGAACAGATAGTGAAACGTAATGGTGAAAGCGAAGTGGATACGGTCCAGCAGAAGGGCGTTCATCGCATCTCCACGGTAGCCGGGCCGGGCCCGGTAACACTGTGACGAACATCACATTTTGCGGGCCTGAAAGGACAAGGGCGGCCGCACAGCGCAGCCGCCCCGGCAGACCCTACTGCAGGTGCAGCTCGTTTTGCAGCTGCAAATCGTTCAGCACCGTGGGGTGGGTTTCGTCGGTTGCCAGGATGTTGTGGCACAGGCTGCAGTCATTGCTGAGCGTCTTACCGTCTTTGGTGACATGGCTGCCGTCGTGACAGCGGAAGCAGCCCGGATACGCCATGTGCCCAATGTTGTTGGGATATGTACCCCAGGTGACCTTCATGTTCGGATACACATTGCGGTCGTAGAGAGCCACTAACCGCTGGGCGGCGGCATCAATCTTGCCCCGCTCTGTACTCCAGACCTGCGGGTACTGCGTGCGGTAATAGTCATCGAGGCCGGCAATGATTTTCTGACCGGCTTCCGCCTGGGAGGCGTATGTTGCCTGGATCAGCTGCAGCCCTTCTTTGTGGACGAACGGCAGGTCGGAACTGGGATTTCCGTCCAGCATGGCCTCGTCCATCGCTTCCTGCGGCGTCTGGAAGACGTGGGTCGCCTGGTTGTGGCAGTCCATGCAGTCCATGGTGCGACGCACGCCCTTGATCGGCCCCTTCCAGTCGGAGCTCACGTATTCGGATTTAGAGCCGTTCGGGTTCGTCGCGGTAACGGCGATGATGGTCTGCGCTTCGTTATCCGTGGCGACGTATTCGAAGTGGTTGAGATGATGACCGTGGATCCCGCTCCGGTGCGAAACCGAGTCCTCGCCGCCCAGGTGCAGCACCAGAACTGTGCGCGTGACGGAGTTCTTCTCATCGTCGCCAAAGGTGGTCTTTACGAGCAGCTTTTCCCCGATGAACCGCGTCGGCGAGTGACACGCTTCGCAGGTCTCGCGTGCCGGGCGCAGTGCGTTCAGATTGGCGCGGATGGGCGTCGGCCAGGTGTGGAAGGTGACTTCGATCAGTTGCTTCGTTCCATTGACCTTGGCCTGCACATAGGACTTCATCCCGGAGCCGACATGGCACTGTACGCACTCGACATGCGAGTGAGGCGATTCCTGATATGCGGTCCACTGCGGCGCCATCACATGGCAGGACTGCCCGCAGAAATTCGGCGAGTCCATGTAGGAGACGCCCCGGTAGGTTGCCGTGCCCACGATGACGAAGTTGATGAAGGTGGCCAGAACGACGATTTCAATCCCACGCCGAAACACCGGGTTGCGCAGATCGATCTGGGGGTAGACAGAGGGCACCTGCCCTGCGGCCAAAAGCTGCCGCCGCCGCAACGAGATGCCGATCGGGATCAGGGCCAACCCGACGACAAAAATTCCGGGCAGGAAAAGGTCCAGAACGATGCCGATATAGGGGTTGGTGGGACCGCCGTGGCCGAAAATCGTGACGACCCAGAAGCCAATGAGAACAAACGCCGATGCGGTGGTGAGGGCACCCCCGATCAGGCTCAACAGATTATTGCCATAGAAGAAGAACGGCTCGAGCCAGTTCTCCCTCAGTCTGCGGAACAACGGCATGGGGACCCCTTATTCAGCGAAGTAGGCTGTCAACGTCAGCACGAGCAGCGTCAGGCCAATCAGCATAGCTGTAAACCCCACCACTCGTCCGAAATTTATCAACCACTTAGGGGGTGCGTCTGTGATCCTTGTCGCACCTCTTCCCTCGGCGATCATGCGTTGATATTCGTCCGGCCGGCGGTTCTTGAACTCCTCCTCGCTCTCACGCCCGGTGAAAATCACCATGTCCATGGGGAAACTGTCGGGGCGCAGATGGGTGTTGACGAAGTGGATGGAGAAGATGAAAAGAATCGCCAGCAGGCCTTCTTCACTGTGGATCACCAGGGCCGCGTTCAACGCCCAGCCGGGCAGAAAATGAGCGAAAAAGGGCGCAAACCACATGGCATAACCGGAAAAGCCAATGACGACCATTCCCCAGAAAACCGCCCAGTAGTCGAATTTCTCCCAGTATGCATAGCGCTCAAATTTCGGCTTGGGCCCAAGGCCGAGAAACCAGCGCATGTGGCCGAACAGATCCTTCACGTCCTTCCAGTTGGCCACCATGGAGGTTGGCCCCCAGAAAATGCCCTTCTCGCGATTGAAGAGCCCGCGAGCGAAGATGTCGCGGACGTGAATCAGAAAGGCCAGGGTGAGCACGAGGGCGCAGAATTTGTGGAAGAAGAGAATGGTTCCGAATCCATCGACGGCTCTGGCCACTCGGATGGCCCAGATGGAACCGCTGAAGCGCATGATGAGCCCTGTCGCCGCCAGCACGAGAAAGGTGGTGAACAAAACCGCGTGCAGGTAACGCTGGGCCAGCGTGAAACGCAGAAACCAGCGCTCCGTTGGGTTCTCAGCGGGCAGAGCGGCAGCCGGCGCCGGAACGGAAACGATCGGGGTCGTCGCGGTCGGTTCAGTCATGGTTCCCTCCATTGGCCGATCTGGTTTTCGCGTGCGCTATATGCGACCGGATCAGCCACAGCACGGTGTGAATGAGGAAGAAGGTGAGCACGCTGGCCAGCAGCAGATTCATGAACAATCGGATG
>DASXFH010000106.1:0-2164 GCA_036489655.1 Acidobacteriaceae bacterium
CCCTCGACCATCCAGCTCCGCTCAAACGGTCGAAACGCCGGAACCGAACACACCGGGCACAGCCAGACAGGGAACTCCCGCATCTCCTCGAGCATCTGCCCCCGCACTCCATCCGACTCCACCCACGCGTCCAGCAGGGAAGTGGCCGTCAGCGGCGCATCCACCCGCGCCAGCTCCAGAAAATCCCGAAACGTCGGGCTCAGCTCCTCCTCCCGCCCGCGGATCAACGGCTCATACAGCATCGCCCCGCACTGCATAAAGAAGGTCCACCACAGCTTTCGCGCCGCCTCCAGCGCCCGGGGTCGAAACCGCCTCACCGTGAACCCCTGCTTCTCCAGCGCCCCCGCCGCCGCTTCCACCGCGGCCCGCGTTTCCGCCGTCACGGGAACCAGCCCGTCGTCCTCGAACCATCCGATCCGCACCTGCTTCGCTTCCTCCAGTGTCACCGCCCGATGCGCCACCGGCGTCCCGCTCGCATCCGTCGCATCCTGCCCGCTCAACGCCTCAAACAGCAGCGCCACATCTCCCACTGTCCGCGCCATCGGCCCAATCGATCCCAGAAACGCAAACGGCCCCCGGCATGGCGGCAGATGTCCCGCAGCAGGGAAGCGCCCCGCCGTCGGCTTCAGCGCGCAGATGCCCGTAAAGTGTGCCGGCTCCCGCACGCTCCCTCCGCTGTCGCTGCCCAGTCCGCCCGCTGACATCCCCGCCGCAATCGCCGCTGCCTCGCCTCCGCTCGATCCCCCTGCCGTCCGCTCCGGATCCCACGGATTCCGCGTGCTCCCATACAGCAGATTCTCCGTCTCATACGCCATCAGAAACTCGGGACAATTCGTCGTCCCCAGAATCACCGCTCCCTCTGCCAGCAGCCGATCCACCAGCACCGCATTCGTCTCCGGCACTGACCCCCGCAGCAGCGTGCTCCCAATCTCGCACCGGTACCCAGCGACAGAAATCGACGACTTCACCGTCACCGGCAAACCCGCCATGGCTCCGGCTCCCAACTGCACCCCGCGCGCCTGCGCTCGCACCCGCTCCGCGTCGAAATCCACCAGCGCATTCAGTCGCGGATTCAGCCGCTCAATCTGCCGAATGTGCTCCTCCGCCAACTCCACAGGCGTGATCGCGCCCCGCCGCAGCAGTTCCAGTTGTTCGGTCGCGGGTAGAAGCGTCACCTGCATAGCGGAAGCGCCATTATAATTTCCGCAAAGTGGCCTCTTCTCTCACTGCGCCGTCGTCGTTCTGGTCCGCAATCCTCAGGCGTGGCGATATCTCACCTGCAATCCCGCTTCCGGGTCTCAAAGAAAAAACCATCCTCGTCACCGGCGCCGGCGGCTACATCGCCTCGCGCATGGCCCGTTTCTTCGCCGATTGCGGCGCGCGCCTCATCCTCCTCGAAATTGCGGAGCAGCCCCTCTTCGATCTGCATGCCGACCTCACCCAAGCCGGCCACGCCGATCGTTGCGTACCCGTCCTCGGCAGCGTCTGCGACCGCTCACTCCTCACCGCTCTCTTTGACGAACACCGCCCCACCCTCGTCCTCCATGCCGCCGCCCTCAAGCACGTCCCGCTGATGGAGCAGAACCCCTTCGCCGCCGTCGCCACCAACGCCCTCGGCGCCTCGACCCTCACCGAGATCGCCGCCGCCCACCGCACCCCGCGCCTGCTCCTCATCTCCACCGACAAGGCCGTCGCCCCTCACAGCATCATGGGCGCCTCCAAGCGCATCGCGGAACAGATCGCCCTCGCCCATGGATTCACGGCTGTCCGCCTCGTCAACGTCCTCGGCTCCCCGGCCAGCGTCGGCCCCATCTTCGCCGACCAGATCGCCCACGGCGGCCCCGTCACCGTCACCCATCCCGAAGCGCGCCGCTACTTCCTCACCCTCAACGAAGTCGCCGCTCTCTTTTCCGAAGCCATCGAAGCCCACATCCCCGGACTCCTCATCCCCAACCCCGGCCCACCTCTCCGCATCGCTGACCTCGCCCACCGCATGATCGACGCCCTCGCCCTAAACCAGTCGATCCCCATCGTCTTCACCGCGCCCCGCCCCGGCGACAAGCTTGACGAATCCCTGCTCTCCGCATCCGAACGCCACGCCGGCCCCGCCACACCGTCACTCCGCCGCGTCCTCAGCGCCGTGTCTCTCAATCTCCACGACTCA
>DASXFH010000117.1:0-14243 GCA_036489655.1 Acidobacteriaceae bacterium
TTCCCGGCGGACTTGAATTTGTAGATGCCCCGGAGGATGCCTTCGCGCACCCCTTCGCCTTCCGGCATGGGCGGCATCGCGTAGTCCTCGTTGTACATCGTGATGTAGTAGAAGAGGTCCTCGCCCTTCTCGTACATCCGCCGCATGCCGTCCTGCAGGATCACCGCCAGCTCGTACACGTACGCCGGGTCGTAGCTCACGCACGTGGGAATCACGCTCATCAGCACGTGACTGTGCCCGTCCTGATGCTGCAGCCCTTCGCCGGTCATCGTGGTGCGTCCGGCCGTCCCCGCCATCAGGAAGCCCTTGCCCCGCGCGTCGGCAAACGCCCACATCATGTCGCCCACCCGCTGGTATCCGAACATCGAGTAGTACATATAGAAGGGAATCGTCGGCACCAGATAATTCGCGTACCCCGTGCCCGCTGCTGTGAACGACGCCATCGAACCGGCTTCCGTGATCCCTTCCTCCAGGATCTGCCCGTTCTTCTCCTCCCGGTAGTACAGCAGCATATCCACATCGTGCGGCTTGTACTTCTGCCCCTCGCTCGCGTAAATGCCTACCTGCCGGATCGCCGACTCCAGCCCAAACGTCCGGCCTTCGTCCGGCACAATCGGCACCACCAGCTTTCCGATCTTTTCGTCCTTCATCAGGTGCCGCAGCATGCTCACGAACCCCATCGTCGTCGACACCGCGCGTCCCCGTGATCCCCCCGTCCACTCCGCGAATTCGCTCAGCGCCGGAGCCTTGAGTTCGATCGCCGGTACATCCCTCTTCGGCATGTACCCGCCCAGCCCCAGACGCCGCTGATGCATGTACTGCATCTCCGGCGCGTCCTTTGGAGGCATGAACAGCTTGCCCGCGCGCGCGTCCTTCTCCGGTATCGGGAGATCGTAGCGATGGATGAAATCCACCAGCGCGTCGTCCGCCACCTTCTTCTCCTGGTGCGACGCGTTGCGCGCCTGCGTGCTTCCCAGCCCGTACCCCTTCACCGTCTTCGCCAGGATCACCGTGGGACCGCCCTTGTGCTCGGTGGCCCGCTTGTAGGCGTTGTAGATCTTCCTCGCGTCGTGTCCGCCGCGGTGCAAATGGAAAATCTCGTCGTCGGACATGTCCTTCACCAGCTCCAGCAGCTCCGGATACTTCCCGAAAAATTCGCTCCGGATATACGCGCCGCCCTTCGCCTTGAAGGCCTGGTACTCCCCGTCCACGCACTCTTCCATGCGCTTCAGCAGCAGCCCGGTGTGGTCGCGCTCGAACAGCGCATCCCAGTCCGAGCCCCAGATCACCTTCAGCACGTTCCAGCCCGCGCCTCTGAATACCGCCTCCAGCTCGTCGATAATCCGCCCGTTGCCCCGCACCGGTCCATCCAGCCGCTGCAGGTTGCAGTTAATGACAAAAATGAGGTTGTCCAGCTTCTCGCGCTTCGCAATCGACAGCGCGCCCAGCGTGTCCACCTCGTCTGTCTCGCCGTCGCCGATAAACGCCCAGATCTTCCGCGGAGTCTTTTCAATCAGCCCGCGATGCTCCAGATACCGCATGAAGCGCGCCTGATACACCGCGTTCAGCGGCCCAATCCCCATCGACACCGTCGGAAACCGCCAGAAGTCCGGCATCAGCCACGGGTGGGGATACGACGACAGCCCCGGCGTTTCCCGCAGCTCGTGCCGGAAGTTCAGAACCCTCTGCTCATCCAAACGCCCCAGCAGAAATGCCCGCGCGTAAATCCCCGGGCTCGCGTGTCCCTGGAAATAAATCAGATCGCCCGGCTGCTCCCCGTACTTCGCGTGAAAGAAGTGGTTGAAGCCCACCTCCAGCAGCGTCGCCAGAGACGAGTAGGTCGCGATGTGCCCGCCGATGCCCGGGTCCTTCTTGTTCTGTCCGTGCACCATCGCCATCGCGTTCCACCGGATCAGCGCTTCGATCCGCCGCTCCTGCGCGCGATCGCCGGGGTAGGGAACTTCCTCGTGCTTCGGAATCGTGTTCACGTACGGCGTGGTCAGCTCGCTGGGCTGCGAAATGCCCGCCTCGCGCGCCCGCTGCTTCAGCGCCGCCAGCAGCTCCGCTCCCTGCTCCGGGCCCTCGGCCACCACCATGTCGTCAAACGCTTCAATCCACTCTCGAAGCTCCTGCTCGAAATCGCTCTGTGTCGGACTCGTCACCTTCGTCGCCATAAACTCTCTCTCTGCGCCGGCCGCCTCAGGCGGAGCGCAATTCCTCAATCTCTCGTGCGCTCTCTTCTGCGCGCCCGGCGTCCTCGCCCTTCGCCGCCTGCAGCTCGGCCAGAATCTCGCGCCGCCACGCCTGCGCCGGCAGCCCCCGCGCCTCCAGCCACTGCTCCAGATGTCCGACAGCGCCAACTGTGTTGTCCGACGGGCTCGCCACCGGCCACCGCGTGCACTGCATCCGTGTCGGGCCGCTGCCCTCCCGCGCTCGTGCTATCGACTCGTGCGCCACCCGGTAAATCGCGATCACATCCTCCGCATCCACCGGAATCACCGGCATCGCGCCGATCCTCTGCGGCAGTGGAACCGATGCCTTCTTCGTTGCCCCGCCGTTCTCCACTCTCCGCCAATCCTCCACAAACAACACCGCCAGCTTCGCCTCATCGGCCAGCTGGTGCGCCTCGCCCAGAATTGGATCGTTGCCCGGTCCCGCGCACACAATCACCGTCAGCCGCTCGTTCTTTCGCAGCCGGTCGGCCGCCGCCCCGCTCAGCCCGGCAATCACCCGCTCACGGAAATCGCTCTTCGCCCCGCGCTCCTGCGTGATCACCGCATCGTCGCCGCGCAAGTCTGCCGCCACGCCCGCCATCGCCGCACTCAGCGCCTCGCCGCTCGCGTCCTGCGCGCGCTCCAGCGCCAGCGCATACAGCCGGCGAAATTTTGCATCGCTGATCAGGGTGTGCCCGTGCTTGCCAGACGCATCCCTGCTCCTCGCTTCATTGTTCATGGGTCTCTGAGATGTTCCTTTGCGGCCGCCGGATTCGAGGGCGCGGTCTCCGCTGCGCCGCTGCGCCCCTCGTTCCCATCTGCATCGCGTTGAGCAGAATCGGCTCTCTTAAAATTGTAGCGCAGCCGCGCGCTGCGCTCCCCTCGTCGGACAACTGCGAGGCGCGTCCGACACGCTCCTGGTTTTCAACAGTTTTGTGAATAACCCTGTGCATTTCCTGTCCGACGCCACGTCGGACACAGAAGCGATGCGCCCCTCAGCATTCTGCACTCCCTGCGATGCAACCGCGAGCGACCCGGTTCCTGAAGTCATCATCGCGTCCGCAAATGTCCGCCGTGCCTGAATGAACTCCGCAAACATCGACCCGCATTCGTGCGTGTCATTACTGTTGTACGCCGCCACCATCGCGCGACGATCGAGCCATCCAAACGCTGCCCGCTGCTAAACCGTAACCCGTATCCCGTAACGCCTGCCCTTAGGTCGAGTAGTCCGCATTAATGTGCACATACTCCGCCGTCAGATCGCACGTCCAGAAGCGGCATCGCCCCGCGCCACCGCCCACCACGATGCGAATCGCATACTCCCTCTGCTCCAGATACGCATGCGCGGCCTTCTCGTCGTACTGCGGCGCGCGTCCGCCCTTCGCGCAAATCGGGAGCTTCCCGAACCAGATCGCCGCCTGCTCCGGGTCGATCTCCGCGCCTGAGTAGCCCACCGCCGCCATCAGCCGTCCCCAGTTGGGATCGGCGCCCGCCCACGCCGTCTTCACCAGCGGCGAGTGTGCAATGGCTTTTGCGATCTTCACCGCGTCCGTGTCCGACGCCGCTCCCTCAATCTGCAACTCAACGACATGCGTCACGCCTTCGCCGTCGGACACAATCTGCTTTGCCAGCGATGTGCACACCTCGGTCAGCGCCCGCGCAAAATCCGCATCCTCCGCCCACACGTCCGCGCCCGATGCGCCTGACGCCATCAGCAGCACCGTGTCGTTCGTCGACGTGTCCCCATCGATCGAAATGCGATTGAAGCTCACCTCCACCGCCGAACGCAGATACCGCTCCAGCGCCGTCGGATGCACCGCCGCATCCGTGAACAGGTACACCAGCATGGTTGCGTGCAGCGGAGATCCGCCCGTCGCGCTCGCCGGCACCAGCTGCGGATGGATCATCCCCGCGCCCTTGCACACGCCCGCAATCCGCACCGTCCTGTCGCCGGCCTGCACCGTCGCATGCGCCACTTTGGCTCGCGTGTCCGTCGTCAGAATCGCCTCAGCGAACGCCAGGAAACCTCCCGTGTCCGACGTCAGTGCCTTCTTGACTTCCGGCAGCGCCGCCACCAGTTTCTCCGCCGGCAGCGGCACGCCGATAATCCCCGTCGAGGAAGGGAAGACCTCGTGCCCCGCGCAGCCCAGCGTCTTTGCCGCTGCCGCGCACACCTGTTCGGCGGCCTTCAGCCCCGCCTCGCCCGTTGCGCAGTTCGCGTTTCCCGCGTTCACCGCCACCACTCGCATCAAACCCGCGCTGCGCTCCAGATGCCGGCGCCCGACAACGATGGGCGCCGCCTGCACCCGGTTCGCCGTGAACATCGCCGCGACGCTGGCCGTCGCGTCCGCCACGGCCACCGCAAAATCCGGCCTGCCGCTGGGTTTAATGCCCGCCTTCACTGCCGCGAAACGAAATCCGCGCGGCAGCGCTTCTGCTGTGATCAAAGATTTGTCAGTCATCGCAAAGAAAAAGATCCCGAAGGATCTCTACCAGTAAATCAGACATCCGCGCGCCCGAAGGTCGTTCATCCACAGGGGCTCCTCAAGCGTGGTTACCCACCGCAGATCGATCTTGTCCAGGTTCTCCAGTTGTGTCAGACATTCCGGCAGCGTTTCCAGCGGATTGCCGCGCAGATCGATCTGCCGCAACTCGCACAGATCTCCTGTCGAGGCCGGCAGTCTCGTCAGATGATTATTCCGAAGATGCAGCTCGCGCAACTGTGCCATTTGTCCGACACACTCCGGCAGCGCCGTCAGGCGGTTGTCCGACGCGCGCAGCTCCACCAGACCCTCCATGCGGCAAATGGCAGACGGCAGCTCCGCAAAGGCGTTTTCGCTGATGTTCAGGTAGCGCAGCTTCTTCAACGCGCCCAGCGAGTCCGGCAGGCTGGTCAGACGATTGTCATGCAGATAGAGAAAGTCGCTCAGCCCCTCCAGCTCTCCGATCGCCTCCGGCACCCGTGTGAGGGCGTTGTGTCCCAGGTCCAGCATGCGCAAACTCTGCAGTCGCCCAATCTGCGCTGAAATCTCCGTCAGCCCGTTGTCTGCCAGAATCAGCGTTTCCAGCTGCGTCTGCCCCCATACTTCATCGGGCACGCACCCCAGCTGCTTCTTCCACAGGTTCAGCTGCTTTGTGGTATCCGGCGGCATCCACGCCATCCTAACCCCGCGTCCTGGCTCCTGCTTTCCTTCCGCCTCAGCGTCGCTTTGCGATAATCACTCTGGGGCTTTCCTTCACGCGTGAATCCATCCTCTGAATTCCTTTTCATGCGCGACGTCAACGTCGCTCGCGGTGACAACGTCGTCCTTCACGACATCTCTCTCCGCATTGACAGCGGCGAGCACGTCGCCATCCTCGGCCCCAACGGCTGCGGCAAATCGACACTGATTAAAACCATCACCTGCCAGTGCTACCCCATCGTCACGCCCACAACGGAGCTGCGCCTCCTCGGCCGCACCCGCTGGGACGTCTCCCAGCTCCGCACTCATCTCGGCGTCGTCTCCGCCGAGCTTCCCGGAGAGCGCACTCCGGTCACCTCCGGCCTCGACGCCGTCATCGCCGGATTCTTCTCCGCCTCCACCCTCTGGCCCAACCTGCATGTCACCCCCGAGATGCGCGAACGTGCCCATCAGGACCTCCACCTCATGCAGGCCACCCACCTCGAAAGCAAGCTTGTCGGACAAATGTCTGCCGGCGAGCAGCGCCGCATCATGATCGCCCGCGCCCTCGTCCACCAGCCCGAAATGCTCCTCCTCGACGAGCCCTCCAACGCCCTCGACCTCGCCGCCCAGCGCGAGCTCCGCGAGGCCCTGCGCCGCGTCGCCCGCCAGGGCACTGGCATTCTCATGGTCACGCATCACCTCGCCGACATCCTCCCCGAGATCGATCGCGTCATCATGATGAAGGACGGCCGCATCTTTGCCGACGGCCCACGCCACCAACTCATCACCCCGGAAAAACTCCGCGCCCTCTTCGGCGTCGAAGTCCACCTGCTCGAGCGCGACGGCTTCTGGCATAGCTGGTAGCCAACTGTCCGACGCCTGTCCGACAAATGTCCGACGCCCCCCGCGCACCTCTCCGGATTCCCGCCCCTTGCACGATCCTCCGCCCCGGCGTTAATTTATCCGTACACGGGAAAGGAGGTTGATCCAGCTAATGACAAATTCCGATGGTAGTTGTACCCGCAGGACCCTACGTGAGGTGACTGAGGCTTAGAGCCGCTCCTGGCTCGTTGTTTAAGTCCTGGCGTAACCCAACGCCGAGGCCACTCCGAAAGCGGGGGCGCCTCAGGTCAATCTCAACAGTCAACCGGTGATCAAGGCCCGCTTGCGCAATCCCGCAGCGGGCCTTTCACGTTTCCGTCCTGACCGTTGTTCGCACCGCTGTGCGAACGGAGTCGAAGGACCTGCTTCCCCTCCGCGCCCGCCGTACAATATTCCCCATGGAACCCCTCGTCATCGCAGGCAAAGCCTTCCAGTCGCGCCTCATCGTCGGCACCGGCAAATATCGCGACGGCGCCGAGACCCAGGCCGCCCTTGAAGCCTCCGGCGCTGAGATGGTCACCGTCGCCGTCCGCCGCGTCAATCTCGACCGCTCGAAAGACTCCCTGCTCGACTTCATCGATCCGCAGCGCTGGTTCCTGCTTCCCAACACCGCCGGCTGCTATACCGCCGATGAAGCCATCCGCGCCGCACGCCTGGCCCGCGAAGTCGGCCTCTCCGACTGGGTCAAGATCGAAGTCATCGGCGACCAGGCCACCCTCTACCCCGACGTTCAGGCCACCCTCGAAGCCACCCGCATCCTCGTGAAGGAAGGCTTCACCGTCCTGCCCTACACCTCCGACGACATCGTCTTCGCCCGCCGCCTCATTGACGCCGGCGCCTCTGCCGTCATGCCGCTCGCTGCTCCCATCGGTTCCGGTCTCGGCATCCAGAACCGCGCCACCCTCCAGATCCTCCGCGAAAAAATCACCGAGGTCCCCCTGATCGTCGACGCCGGAGTCGGCACCGCGTCCGACGCCGCTCTCGCTATGGAAATGGGTGCCGACGCCGTCCTCATGAACACCGCCATTGCCGCCGCAGCCAACCCCATTCTCATGGCGGAAGCCATGCAGCATGCCGTCCTCGCCGGCCGCGAAGCCTGGCTCGCCGGACGCATGCCCCGCAAACTCTACGCCACAGCCAGCTCCCCGCTCGAAGGCGTCTCCCGCTGACCCCCGTGTCGGACATCCGTCGGACAAATGTCCGACGCCCGTCCGACCTACGTCGGACATCGCCCCGATCGAATGCCTCACCCTCATCCGGCAATCGCCGGCTCTCCCGCCGATCCTCGCTTCTCCAAACCGGCAGCCCCCCAAACCATCCCGTTCCCACCCCGCCCCGCCTGCGCTACACTGAGCCTGGAATTCTCCCGGCGATCCGCTCTTTCTGCTGAGGTGCTATTCATGCGTGTCTGCGGTATCGACTGTGGCACGGAAACGACCGGCTACGGCATCGTCGAATGCGACGACCGCTCCCCTGGCATCGGCCACGCGCCCCGTCTGCTCTCTCTGGATGCAGGCGGCATCTGCCCGCCCCGCAAAGCCCTGCTGCCCGCCCGCCTGGCCTTCATTTACGGCCACGTGATTACCCTCCTCGAGCGCCACCGTCCCGACGTCGTCGCCGTCGAAGAAGTTTTCTACTCCGTCAATGCCAAATCCGCTCTCAAGCTCGGCCACGTCCGCGGCGTGATCCTGCTCGCCGCCGCCACCGCCGGCATCGCTGTTGCGGAGTACGCTCCCCTCACCATCAAATCCACCGTCACCGGTTATGGACTGGCCGCCAAGCAGCAGGTCCAGTTCATGGTGGCCCGCCTGCTCACCCTCGCTCAGGCTCCCGAGCCCGCCGATGCCGCCGATGCCCTGGCCATCGCCATCTGTCATATCCACCACGCCCAGACTCTTTCGCTGCAGGAGGCTCGCGTCAGCTAGTCATGCGCCCTCATCCGGCCCTTCTCTCGTTTGTCGTCTCCATTCTCATTGCGGCCCCCCTCGCGGCTCAGACTCCGGCCCACATCACCTATACCTTTCAGCATCCCCAGCTCCAGCCCTCCCGCTACACCATCACTCTCGAAGAGAACGGCACCGCCCATTTTGTTTCCCAGCCCGGCGCGGCCCAGCAGGACGACGACGTCTATCCCTCCCCCGTCAATCGCTCCATTCGCATCGATGCCACCCTCAGCGACAACCTCTTCCGCTACGCCCGCGCTCACAACTTCTTTGCCACTGACTGCGCCCGCCGTCAGTCCAGGCTTGCCTTCACCGGTAACCGCACCCTCGCCTATGTCGGACCCGACGGCCACGGCTCCTGCGCCTTCATCTGGGCAGGCGACCCCGTTCTCCAGCGTCTCGTCGACCAGCTCGGCGCCGTCGCTCTCACTCTCGAAATCGGCCGCCGCCTCGACGTCGAGGTTCACCACGACCCGCTCGGTCTCGATGCCGAACTGGAATCTCTTCAGGACGCCGTCAAAGATCAGCGTGCCTCCGACCTGCCCAATATTGCCGAGCAGCTCCAGACCATCGCTGACGATCAGCAGGTCATGATCCGCGCCCGCAAGCGCGCCCTCTCCCTGCTCAGCCGCGGCGAATCCCCGCAAAAATCCAATTAGCCTCGGCCGCACTCCGCACTCCCCAGCCCCCGCGCGAAAAACAAAGCCGTCGCTCCCCGCAACCCCGCTCCGCCCGGCGTAGTCTTACAGGCATAGCCCGCCTGGAGAAGCGAGTCCATGCAAGCCCTCCCTCGAGTTTTTTCTCCCGCCGGCCTTCTCCCCGTGGACGACAATGCTGAATGGAAGGAGCACCCCATGGCGACGATGCATCGCTCACCCGGCAGGCCCCCGGTCCGCGTCTCTGACTCCACCCTCGCCGCCGACATCCCTGCCGACGTCCTGCTCCGTGCCGACCTTCACATCCCCTCTGCCCCCGCAGGCGCCGTGCTCTTTGCCCACGGCAGCGGCAGCAGCCGCCTCAGTCCCCGCAACCAGTTCGTCGCGCGCGAACTGCAAAAGGCCGGCCTCGCCACTCTCCTCCTCGACCTGCTTACCGAATCCGAAGAGGTGCTCGATCAGCGCACCGCGCACCTCCGCTTCGACATCGACCTGCTGGCCAAACGCCTTCTCTACGCCGTCGACTGGATCCGCCGCCATCCCGTCCTCGGGTCCGTGCGCCTCGGTTGCTTCGGCGCCAGTACCGGCGCCGCCTCTGCCTTGCTGGCCGCCTCTGAAGGACGCCCCTTCGACGCCATCGTCTCCCGCGGCGGCCGCCCCGACCTCGCCGGCCCCGCCCTTGAAACGGTCCATGCCCCCGTCCTGCTCATCGTTGGCGGCAACGACCCCACCGTCCTCGATCTCAATCGCCGGGCCAAAGCCCGCCTCAACACACGCACCCGCCTCGCCATCGTCCCCGGCGCTACCCACCTCTTCGAAGAGCCCGGCACTCTGGAACAGGTCGCCGTCCTCGCCCGTCTCTGGTTTGAGCGCTGGCTCGCCGCCCGCGCTCCCTCCCGCAGCGTCGCGTGACCGGTCCTCCTGCCGATCGCCGCCGCCTCCCCGGGCCTCTTGTGCCCCCCTTCGTCCCCACAAACTGTCCCAAACCGGTCCATCCCTTGATCCGCCCGACAAAAAACTCTCCAAATTAAATTGAAACTTAACAACTCCCCCGGCCGTTGAATAGAATGCAAGGTGTTTGCAGGGTCACGAGCGTTGACTCACTTCCGGGCGACAGGCACGATCCGCCGCACCGGTCTCTGTGAGGAGCCGCTCAAAGGAGGTGCCTCATGAGGCGCCGCGTTGCTCCGTTCTTCCTGCGCCACTGGGGAACCCCCAAACCCCTGAGCCGCCTGGGTCTCCTCTCCGCCGCCTGCGCGTTCTTTCTCTGCGCCGCCGTCGTTGCCTTCTCCCAGGACACCACGCCCCCCGCTCCGCCCCCCGACGAAGTTTCCGCCAATCCCGCCCTCGCCCCCGGTCAGAGCACCGTCCGCGCCGTTCGCGTCAGCGACGTCGAAGGCAAGGTCCAGGTCTTTGAGAACGGCCACATCGCCTTTGAACAGGCCCTGCCCAACATGCCCGCCGTTGAAGGCATGCGCTTCGTCGCCGGCGATAACGGCCGCCTCGAAATTGAATTTGAAGACGGCAGCGTCGCCCGCCTCACACCCGACAGCTCCATCCAGCTCGCCCAGCTCCGCCGCAACGCCGACGGCAGCACCGTCACCGCCATTGACGCCCTCACCGGCCTCAGCTACTACGAGCTCAACGGCCGCGGCGTCCAGTACAGCGTCCACTTCGGCCGGGATACCGCCACGCCCATCCAGGACGCGGTCATGCGCGTCGCCCTCGACTCATCGCCCTACCAGCTCGCGGTCATGCACGGCTCCGCCCACGTCGATGATGGCGGCGGCCTCTCCGTCGACGTCCGCACCAACCTCACCTTCCAGACCGACCCGCAGAAGGCTGGCGAGTTTACCCTCTCCCACAGCGTCGCTGCCGACTCCTGGGATCAGTGGAACTCCTCGCGCGACCAGACCCTCGCTTCCCTCGAAACCAATCAGACCCTGGGCCGCGCCAGCTCCGGCGACGTGAATAACCCTGCCTGGAACGACCTCGACTACTACGGCAACTGGTACAACGTTCCCGGCTACGGCGAGGCCTGGGCTCCCTCCGGCGTCGGCGCCGGCTGGGATCCCTTCGGCAATGGCGCCTGGGGCTACTATTCCGGCGTAGGTTACACATGGATCTCCGGCTATCCTTGGGGGTGGATGCCTTACCACTGCGGCGCCTGGGATTTCATGAACAGCTTCGGCTGGATGTGGATGCCCGGCAACTGCGGCTACGGCCTCTACGGCGCCGGATGGTATCCCTATGCCACTGTCTGGAACGTCCCCAGGGGATACGCCCCGCCGGCGCGCCCGCGCGGCATCCCCGTCCGCCACATCGACAATCCTTTGGGACCGCACCCGCTGGCTCCCCGCCTGGTCACCGTCAATCGCGGCGAGGAGTTCTCCAAACCCTTCCATCTCGTCTCCGGAGCCCATCCCGAGCCGCGCCCGCTTGACTTTGAAGGCAAAAAGATCGAGCCCATGCAGCCCGGCATCCATCCCATCCAGCGCGGACCCCTCGGCGAGAGCTTCACCAGCGCCGTCGTCCGCACTCATCCGGAACTCGGCCCCGTCGCCGTCCGCGGCTTCGGTACACCCGGCCCCCATGGCGAAATCGGCCTCCGTGAAGGCGGCCCCCGCTCCACCTTCATGCCCGCCCCCGGCCGCACCTTTGGCGCGCCCTCCAGCTTTGGCTCCGCCCACGTGGGCCGCGGCGGTTATACCCCAGGCATCGTCAGCCACGGCAGCATCGGCGGCAGCGGATTCCACGGCGGCGCCGCGAGCGCCGGTGGTGGCGGATCCCGCGGCGGTGGCGGGTTCAGCAGCGCCGGCGGCGGTGGATTCCATGGCGGCGGCGGAGCAGCTCCCGCAGCTTCCAGCGGCGGAGGAGGCGGTGGCGCTCACCACTAAAAATCGGATGGCAGCCTGAAGGAAGCCAGAAGCAGGCCGTCACCCGAGCGAGGTAAGAACCAGGGTGTCACCTGAGGAAAGCAGAGATCGGGTGACACCTGAGCAAATCGAAAAATAAAGTGTCATCCTGAGCGAAGCGAAGGACCTTGTGTTCTGTCCGGATCACAAGGTCCCACCTCCCAGCTCCAGTCTCCCAGCTCCCGGCCCCAACATCCCAGCTCGCCCCCCTGAGTTACCCTGTCCCTATATGTCCCGCATCGCGCGGCTCATCCTCGGCCTCATCGTCGGTCTCGCCCTCCTTGGCTGGGCCGCCTCCGGTGTTGTCGAAACTACGGCTCGCGAATGGTTCGAGCGCGACGTCAGCATCCGCGCCCATCTGGCTCTCCACGGCTCCAGCCACTCCATTGCCCAGGCCTGGGATAATCCCCAGGAACTCCACACCCAGCTCCTTTCCATCGCCCACGACGAGCGTGTCATCGGCGTCGCCGCCTGCGGCCCCGATCTGCACGCCCACGCCGTCAGCCCCGGCTTTCCCGATGAGTTCGACTGCGCCGAAGTCGGTTCCCGCATCCTCAGCGCCGACCCCGCCCACGACGGCACCCCCGTCTTCCGGGAGTGGAGCACCGTCGGCCTCCTGCCCACCGGACGCGTCCAGGTCAACGCCGCCCCCGTCGTGACCAACGGACAGGACCTCGGCTTCCTCGTCCTCGTCCAGGACCTCAGCTACATCGACGCCCGCGAAGCCCGCGCCCGCACCTTCCTCATCGTTATCTTCGCTCTCCTCGCCCTCACCGCTTTCGGCGTCCCTCTCCTCGCCGCGCGCCGCGCCCGCTATGAGTGGAGCCTCGAGTTCCGCCGCCTCCTCCGCGGCGAAGGCCGCCGTACCCGCGAGTTCCAGCCCATCCTCTCCGATATGCGCCAGCTCCTCGGCCGCATGGCCACCGAGCAGGGCGACACCTCCGGCCCCTGGTCCGCCGCCAGCCTCAAGCAAACCCTCAGCCGTCTCCTCCACGGCGAAAAAATCGTCATCCTCGCCAACCGCGAGCCCTACATCCACGAGCGCATGCCCGACGGCGCCATCGAGGTCCAGCACCCTGCCAGCGGCCTCGTCACCGCCCTTGAGCCCGTCCTCCGTGCCTGCTCCGGCATCTGGGTCGCTCACGGCTCCGGCTCCGCCGACCGCGAAACCGTCGACGCCCACGATCGCGTTGCCGTGCCCCCCGGCGAAGAGTCCTACCAAACCCGCCGTGTCTGGCTCTCTGACGACGAGCTCCAGGGCTACTACTACGGATTCGCCAACGAAGGCCTCTGGCCTCTCGCGCACGTCGCCCACGCCCGCCCCGTCTTTCGCTCCGCCGACTGGCGCTACTACCGCGAGGTCAATCAGAAGTTCGCCGACGTCGTCTGCGACGAAGTCGATTCCCGCGACCCCATCGTCCTCGTGCAGGACTACCACTTCGCCCTCGCACCCGCCATGATCCGCCGCCGCCTCCCCCGCGCCACCGTCATCACCTTCTGGCACATCCCCTGGCCCAACGCCGAGCGCATGGGCATTTGCCCCTGGCGCAACGAAATCCTCGAAGGCCTCCTCGGCTCCAGCATCCTCGGCTTCCACACCCAGCTCTTCTGCAATAACTTCATCGAGTCCGTCGATCGCTACCTCGAAACCCGCATCGATCGCGAGAACAACGCCGTCGTTATGCAGGGCCGCAGCACCCTCGTTCGTCCTTACCCCATCTCCCTCGAGTGGCCCAGCCACTGGGCCGACTCCGCCCCCAGCCCCGAAGACTGCCGCGCCCAGGTCTTCCGCGACTGGGGCCTCAAACCCAATGCCCTCCTCGGCGTCGGCGTTGATCGTCTCGACTACACCAAGGGCATTGAGGAGCGCCTTCTCGCCGTCGAGCTCCTCCTCGAGCGCTACCCCGAATTCCGCGGCCGCTTCACCTTCGCCCAGCTCGCCGCTCCCAGCCGCACCCGCATCGAACGCTACCGCGATCTCAACGACACCGTCGAAATCCTCGCCGCCCGCATCAACCAGCGCTTCGGCAGCGACGGCTACTCGCCCATCCTCCTCCTCCGCTCCCACCACGAGCCCCCCGAGGTCTTCCGCTTCTACCGCGCCGCCGACCTCTGTTACGTCTCCAGCCTCCACGACGGCATGAACCTCGTCGCCAAGGAATTCGTCGCCGCTCGCGCCGACCTCCAGGGCGTCCTCGTCCTCAGCGAGTTCACCGGCGCCGCCCGTGAGCTCACGGAAGCCCTCATCGTCAATCCGTACGACCTCGAAGCCAGCAGTGAAGCCCTCGCCGCCGCTTTGCGCATGCCCATCGAAGAGCAGCAGGACCGCATGCGTTCCATGCGCTCCCTGCTCGCCCAGTTCAACGTCTATCGCTGGGCGGGCAAAATGCTCGTCGATGCCGCCCGCCTGCGCGCTCAGGAGCGCGTCGCCGGCCGCCTCGCCGACCGCTCCCTCATCGGCTCCCCCCTC
>DASXFH010000146.1:0-29401 GCA_036489655.1 Acidobacteriaceae bacterium
AGCCCGACCCCGGAGCCGAAGGCCGCCTGAAGGGGCTGAGTCTGGAGCAGTTGGGGAATATCGAAGTCATCACCGCTTCCAAGAGTCCGGTGAAGTTGTCTCAAACCGCCGCGGCAGTCTATGTCATTACGCAGGAGGATATCCGGCGGTCCGGCGTAACCAGTCTTCCGGAAGCGCTGCGCCTCGCGCCCGGGGTTGACGTGGCACAGATCGATTCCGTCAAGTGGGCGGTAGGCATCCGGGGATTCCAGAGCCGCCTCTCCCGCGAGGTGCTGGTGCTGATCGACGGGCGGAGCGTCTATTCGCCGCTGTTTCACGGCGTTTACTGGGAGGTGCAGGACACGCTGCTCGAGGATGTCGACCGCATCGAAGTGATCCGCGGTCCGGGCGGCACCATCTGGGGACCGAACGCGGTCAATGGCGTCATCAACATCATCACCAAAAATGCAAAGGACACCCATGGACTGCTAGCGGCAGGCGCGGGCGGCAAGGTGGAACAGGTCTTTGGAGATGCCCGCTACGGCTCCGGCAACGGCCGGGGGCTCAACTACAGGGTGTATGTCAAAGGATTTGGATGGGCGCCGGAATACCATTCCGATGGCAACAACTACGATGACTGGCACGGCGGCCAGGGCGGATTCCGGGCGGACTGGGATCGGAACGGGCGCGACACCTACCGGGTGCAGGGGGATGTCTACGGCCAGGATTTTGGCGAGCGGGTCTCGGCGAGCAGCTACAGCCCGCCGGCCAATTACGATCGTTCGGGCGATGCTTCTCTCTACGGAGGGAATCTTCTCTGGAGCTGGAGAAGAGTGCAGGGCGAGGCGCGGGATTTTGAGCTGGAGGCCTACTACGACCACGCCACGCGCAACGAGCTGAATTTTGGCGACATTCGTAACACCGTCGATGTCGATTTCAACGATCGCTTTCCGTTACCTCGCCAGGAGATTTCGTGGGGCGGCACCGCGCGAGCCAGCCACGGCAGCGAGGTCCAGGTCTTTTCCGGGCTCACCTTTACCCCATCCCGCAGGACCGACCAGCTCTACCAGGGATTCATTCAGGACGAAATCTCGGTGGTGCCGGATCGGCTTTCGTTCATTGCGGGGACGAAGGTGCTGAAGACGAACTACACGGGGGTTCTCGGTGAGCCGAGCGGCCGCCTGCTGTATACGCCCACATCCACGCAGACGCTCTGGGCGGCCTATACCCATGCATTGCGTACCCCGGCCGATGTCGAGCGCGATTTCAACCTTTCCAGTTTTCTTGGATACGCCGATGGCTTGCCGCTCTTCGCCCGATTCAGCGCCAATGCCCATTTCCGGTCGGAGCAGCTGAACGGGTACGAACTCGGCTATCGGACGCTGGCGGGCTCGAAGTTCTATGTCGACATAGCCAGCTTCTACAACCATTACGGCGACGCTTTCAGCGAAGACCTGGCAGGTCCCTTATTCGTCGAAACCAACCCGGCCCCCACGCACATTCTTTTGCCCGCGCAGTTTGGGAACGGTCTGGTCGCATCGACGACGGGAGGGGAAATTGCGCCGGACTGGCGTCCGCTGCCCTGGTGGCGGTTAAGTGGCTCGTATACCTTTCTCGAGATGCATGTAAAGAAGGGCACCAACTCGAAGGACATTGGCAGCGCGCCCGGCGTCCAGGGCTCCAGCCCGGAACATCAGGCGCTTGTGCGGACCGATTTCGATCTGCCGAAATCGGTGAGCACGGATCTCCAGGTCCGGTATACGAGTGCTCTGCCCGAACTCCACGTGGCTTCCTACTGGACCGGGAATGCCACGGTCGAGTGGGCCTTAAGCCATCACATCCGGCTCAGCGCCGAGGGCCGAAATCTCTTTCAGCCGCACCATGTCGAGTTCTCCTATGATCCCGGACCCCCGGTTGGGATCCGGCGCAGCTTTTATGGGCAGGTCACCTTTACGAAGTGACTCGGTCTGACGGCGATGGCTCAGCCTTCCAGCGCCGCTAAGGCCTCCGGGGAAGGCGGCTCGGACCGGAATTCGCCTTCCCACCGTGCGACGACGGCCGAGGCGAGGCAGTTGCCGACCACGTTGATTGTGGTTCGGCCCATGTCCATGAGGGCGTCGACGCCGAGGATGACCAGGATGGGCTCCGTCGGCAGCCCGAACACCGAGGACGTTGCCAGCAGAACGACCAGCACGGCTCGCGGCACGCCGGCCACACCCTTGCTGGTGAGCATCAGTGTGGCCAACATGGCGAGCTGCTTGCCCAGACTCATGTGGATGCCCGCCGCCTGCGCCGTAAAGATGGAAGCGAGTGCGAGGTAGAGCGCCGATCCCGCCAGGTTGAAGCTGTAGCCGGTGGGAATGACGAAGGCCACGATCTTGCGCGGGACGCCGAAGGCTTCCATCTCCTCCATGGCGCGGGGCAGGGCGGCTTCGCTGGTGCTGGTGGCAAAGGCGATGGTCGCGGGTTCGGCGACGGCGCGCAGGAATTTCCGAATCGGGATTCGGGCGAGAAGTGCGGCCGGCAACAGGCCAGCCAGCGTGAAGGCTACCAGCGCCACATACAACGTGAGCAGCAGGTTGCCCAGGTTGAACATGACGCCGAGCCCGGACTGCGCAACGGTGAAGGCCAATGCGGCGCCCACGCCGAGCGGCGCCATCAGCATCACGATGTTGGTGAAGGCGAACATCGCCTCGGTGAGCGATTCGGTCAGGCGCAGCATGGGCGCGCGTTTCGATTCGCTCAGGCGGCCCAGGGCCAGTCCAAAGAGGATGGCAAAGACGACCACTTGCAGGATCTGGTTCCCGGCGACCGCGCTGGCGATGTTCTCGGGGAAGACGTGGATGAGGAATTGTTGCCAGGAGAGCGGCGGAGGTTGCGTCGCAGGCGCGCTGTGCCGGGCGACCGCGGCTGCAGCCGCGCTCATGTTCAGGCCTACGCCCGCTTTGGAGAGGTCAATTGCGACCAGGCCGATGACCAGAGCGATGGTGGTGAGTACCTCAAAGTAGACGAGAGATTTCAGTCCGAGGCGGCCGACGGTTTTGGCTTCCGCGTGGCCGGCGATGCCGGTGATGAGCGTGCCGAGGATCAGAGGCGCGACGATGACGCGGATGAGCCGCAGGAAGATGTCGCTGAGGAAGCGGCTGGCCAGCGCGGCATGGGGCGCGTCGACGCCGAGTTCGATACCGGCCAGCATGCTGACGAAGATCCATCCGGTGAGCGAACGGCGGCGCGCCGCAGTCCAGGCAAGCAGAAGCAGGGCAACAATCCGCGCGGCTTCGGCAATGAGATGCGTGGCGGGCGCAAGAGTCTGCGCGGCGCCGGCCGTTGCATAGAGCGCAAGGCCCGCGGCGACGGGCAGCAGGACACTCCGTGGACGGGAAGCGGTCCGCATGAACATACGCAGGGTGCGTATAGCGTATCGCCTTCAGCGTTCATCGGGCAGGAAAAGTCGACTGGGAGTGCAGGGGCAAAGTGGACTATTCTGCGGTCATGTTGCGAAAGATATTTTGCGCGGGTGCGACGTTGGCGATGAGTGCAGGGTTGCTGGTGAGCGCGGGTTTGCAGGCGCAGATGCTGCAGCCGCCGGTGGCAAAGCCGGAGGCCAGTCCGGTGGGGAATCCGCTGACGAATCCAGGGCTGACGCCGGGGGCGGAGTTCCTCTACCAGCTGGAGGCGAAATTCGCGGCCGATACGTCGAAGGGAGGGGGGCGCGCGTTCGGATCGTGGTTCGCTCCGGATGCGGTGACCCTGGCGAATGGGAAGGCTCAGGTGGTGGGCCATGACGCGATTGCGGCCCAGGCGACGTGGACGCCGGAGAGTTACCAGCTGACGTGGACGCCGGAAGGGGCGCGGATGGGACCCTCGGGCGACATGGGGTTCACCTGGGGCCATTACGAAGGAGTTTCGAAGGATGCGGAAGGCAACGCGGTGAAGACCACCGGTCGCTATATGACTGTGTGGAAAAGGCAGTCCGACGGGAGCTGGAAGGTGGCACTGGATGCCAGCAATGACGGTCCGCCGGAGGACTGCTGCCGGGTCAGGTGACGCTTCGGGACCGTTCGAGGTTACCGATCTGGTACCTTTGGAGATGACGCAAACGTGCCATGAAGTTACCTCCGTTGATTACCCGTAAATTGTAGGAAATACAGGCACTTATATCACCCAAACGGGGCAGGGCGGAGGCCGAAAATCTCTGCAACAATGCCCATGATTCTTCCTATGGGACGCTCCGGCGCGAGCGACCGCGGCCGCGTAAGCCCAGGCGACGCAGACGTCAATTGGGTGGGCCGCAAACGCGCCAGGGGTCTGCGGAGAGGCATGAGTCAGGTGGCCACCAACGCGCAGTGGAGAGAAGCCGAGAGGCTGAAGTCTCTGCTGGAATACGACATTCTCGATACGCCGCCCGACGCGGCGTTTGACGAGATCGTGCGCGTGGCTGCCGAAGTGACCGGGGCGCCGACCGCGTACCTGGGATTTCTCGACGCAAATCGTCTGTGGCTGAAGTCGCGCTTCGGATTCCAGGCTGCGGAGATTCCGCGGCTGGCGACCGCGGACCAGTACACGGTTCTGGAACCGGAGCCGCTGCTGATTGGCGACGCGGCGATGGAACCGCGTTTTCCGGTGCGGGGCATTCCGCTGACGCGGGCCATCTTCTGCCGCTCGTATCTTGGCGCACCGCTGGTGGGACCGGAGGGCGCCATCGGAACGCTGGCGGTGCTGTCACCCAAGCCGAATCAGTTCACAGAAAAGCACGCGTCGATTGTGGCCGTGCTGGCGCGGCAGATCATGATGCGGCTGGAGTACTCGATTCATTCGCGGTCGCAGGACCGGTCGCTGCGCAGCCGCCAGCGCATTGAGCGCGCGCTGACGGTAGAGCGCAACTTCGTCTCCGCGGTGCTGGATACGATGAGCGCGCTGGTGCTGGTGGTGGATACCTCCGGGCGCATCGTGCGCTTCAACCGGGCGTGCGAGGAGATTTCCGGGTACACCTTTGCGGAGCTGGCGGGGCGGGCGTTTCCGCAGGAGCTGTTTCTGCCCGAAGAGCGGGACAAGGCATTCGATCTGTTGCAGCGGGCGCGCCAGGAGGGGCGGCGGGAGCCGGTGGAGATGCACTGGCTGACGCACGACGGGCGGCGGCGGCGCATCGCCTGGACCACCACCACGCTGACCGACGGGACCGGCGACACCAACTTCATCATCATGACGGGCGTCGACGTGACCGAGCAGTGGGAAGCGACAACGGCACTGCACGCCAGCGAGGCGCGCTACCGGCAGCTGATCGAAGGCTCCCTGGGGATAGTCTTCACCCACGATCTGGAAGGCCGCATTTTGTCCATCAACGCGAATGCCGCGGAAAGCCTGGGCTATCACCCGGACGAGATGGTGGGAACGCGGCTGGCCGATTATGTTCCGGAGGAACAGAAGCCGGCGTTTCAGGCGTATCTGCGCAGCATTGCCACCAGCGGTGAAGAGCAGGGCATGATCAGTCTGCGCCACCGCAACGGGAGCGCGCGCTCCATTGCCTGGCGCAATCGGCTCATCGATCTGCCGGACACGGCGCTGTTCGTGCTGGGACATGGCATCGACGTAACGGAGAAGACGGATGCGGAGACCCGGCTGCACGCGCTGATGCGGCAGCGGGAGTCGATCCTGGAGTCGGTGGGCGATGGAATTTACGGTATCGACATGCAGGGGCGGATCGTCTTTGTGAACCAGGTGGGCGCCCGCATGATGGGCTATAGCCAGGAGGAGATGGAAGGGAAAGACCTGCTGGCGCTGCTGGGACACGCGCGCGCCGACGGGTCGCCGTACCGGGTGGAGGAGAGTCCCATTTACGCGGCGCGGCGGGCCAGCGCGCCGATCCGGGCGCGCGATGAGGTTTTTCATCACAAGGACGGCCACCCGATTCCGGTGGAATATGTGGCCTGTCCCATGGTCTCGAACGGACGGGTGACGGGCGTGGTGGTCGCGGTGCAGGATGTGACGGAACGGCGGCGCCTGGACCGAATGAAGGATGAGTTCATCAGCACGGTGAGCCACGAGCTGCGCACGCCGCTGACGGCGCTGCGGGCTGCGCTGGGCCTGATTGGCGGCGGTGCGCTGGAGAAGCGTCCGGAGAAGCGGGCGCAGATGATGGAGGTGGCCATCGGGAATACGGACCGCCTGGTGCGCCTGGTCAACGACATTCTGGATTTCGAACGCATGGGCGCAGGGCGGCTGCCGATGCGTTTCCAGGAAGTCGACGCGAAGGAACTGCTGCGACGCGCGACGGATCTGCAGCACCCCAATGCGCAGAAGGCGGGCATCGGCTTTCTGATTGACGCCGGGCCTCTGACGCTGTGGGTGGATGAAGATCGGATTCTGCAGACGCTGGGGAACCTGATCAACAATGCGATCAAATTCTCACCGCGGGGCAGCGACATCATTCTGCGGGCGCGGGCGCAAAGCGCGACGGAAGCCATCATCTCGGTCGAGGATCGCGGACGCGGCATTCCGCCGGAGAAGCTGGACATCATTTTTGAGCGATTCCAGCAGGTCGATGCATCGGATTCGCGCGACATGGGCGGGACCGGCCTGGGTCTGGCCATCTGCCGCAATATTGTGCGTCAGCATGGCGGCCGCATCTGGGCGGAGAGCACCGTGGGCGGGGGCAGTACCTTCTACTTCACTGTGCCGCGGACGGCTGCGCGCATGGAGGCCGGAGAGCCTACGAACCCGTCTCCGCGCTCGCCTCGGCTGCTGTAGGTTTGGGCACAGGAGCCGGCGCTGCGGGCCGGGGCAGGGTCGCCAGCTGCGGCGTCATCTGGTGCATGGTGACAATCAGGGCGACGGCCGGGACGACTCCGGCGCAGCGATAGGCGTGCGGGGTGCCGGCGTCGAAGTACACGCTGTCGCCGGCCTCCAGCGCGTGTGTGCGCTCACCATGGCGAATTTCGAGTTCGCCATGCAGCAGGTACAGGAATTCGTAGCCGGGATGCACGTGCGGCCGGACCTCGCCCACTTTCTTCGAAGGGACAAACTCCGCGTAGTAGGGATCGAGCTGGCGGTCCGGCACCATGTAGGCGAGGCTCTCGAAGTAGTAGCTGGGGTCGTCGACGCCGGACTGCGGCAGGCGCACGCGCTCGGTGCGGCGGTGGACGCGAAAGAGGGGATGCGGTTCGGGCTCGAAGAAATAGGAGAGGTCGCGGCCGAAGACCATGGCCACCCGGGCCAGGTTGCGCAGCGTGGGGACGACGCGGCCGGTTTCCAGCTGGGACAGGAAGCTCGCCGAAAGACCGGTATGGCGGCCCAGTTCCACCAGGCCCATGGACCGCTTCAGGCGCAGGCGCCGGATGCGTTCGCCAATGCGCTTTTCAGCGATAAAGGCCTCGGCGGAGGGCGAAGGGACGGAGGTGATTTCCTCGTGGAGGCTGGAGGTTTCAGGCTTGTTTTCCATGGGCTTGCCCCCCTTCCGCGAGAGCGATGGGTAGAGTGTAGCGAAAAAAGTGTTCTTCGAATCCAACGATTTTTTCATGCCGTCAAGGTCGGGGAGCCGGCAGAAGCGCGATGCCGGGACCGGAGAACGATTCTCTTCTGACGATAAGTGCCTGATTCTTTTGAGATTGCTCTGTTACTCTGAACCTTCAGGTGGTTATGAGCGAGAAGAAGAAGCGGATTCTGATCAGTGGGGCCTCGGGGCTGATCGGGTCGGCAACGCGAGGCGCGGCCTAGGAGCGCGACATGGACGTGACCGCTCTGGTGCGACGCCATCGCGACGTTGTTGGCGGAACCATCTACTGGAATCCGAGTAAGACGGACGGCGCAATTCATCCAGTGGGGCTGGAGGGTTTCGATGCGGTCGTCCACCTGAATGGGGCCTGCGTGGCCCGGCGATGGACGCAGTCGTACAGGCGGGAAATCGTTGAGAGCCGAGTGGGCAGCACCAGAGCGCTGTGCGAGGCTCTGGCCCAGGTACGCCACCCGCCGCGGGTTCTGGTGTGCGCCTCGGCGATTGGGATCTATGGCGATCGCGGCGAGGAGGTCCTGACAGAATCCAGCGCGTCCGGGACGGGTTTTCTGGCGGAAACCTGTATGGCATGGGAGAAGGCTGCGGACAAAGCGCGGGGAGCCGGGATTCGCGTGGTGCACGCGCGCTTTGGCGTCGTGCTCAGCGGGAAGGGGGGTGCGCTGAAGACGATGCTGCGGCCATTTCGCCTGGGATTGGGGGGCAAGCTGGGCTCCGGACAGCAGTGGATGAGCTGGATCAGCGTCCGCGATGCGGTACGGGCGCTCCTGTTCCTGATGGACGAGGAAGGCCAGGCGGGAGCGTTTAATCTGACCGCGCCGCAGCCGGAGCGGAATGTGGACTTCACCAGTGCGCTGGCCGGAGCCGTGCATCGTCCTGCGTGGTTCACTGCGCCCGCGGGAGTGCTGCGCCTGGCATTGGGTGCGCGGATGGCGAATGAGACGCTGCTGGCTTCTGCCCGCGTTCAACCGGAGCGGCTCAGAGGAGCCGGCTTTCGATTCGAGGACGAAGAACTCGGGGCAGCCCTGCGCTCTTTGCTACGCTGAATCTTCATGATTGCTGGCGAACGGTTAGGCGGGCAAAAGGGGCGGGGGGCTCGATCCGGACGAGTCTGTGGCTGGGTTCATCGCCCATTTTGGTTTGCCGCGGCTTCGGTATGCCTTGCAGGGATTGCCGGGTGCGCGCTGGCGGGGAATCCGCAGCCGCCGACGCTGTGGCTGCCGGCACCGGTGAAGGATCTGACCGCGGTGAGGGCGGGGAACGATGTTCATCTGCATTGGAGGATGCCGCGCGTCACGACCGACAAAGTGACGCTCAGGGGTCCACAGCGAGCGCATTTCTGCTGGGCCTGGCCGACGTCAATGCAGACGACAAATACAGCGTTGGATTGCAGGGCAGCCGGCGACGCCCTGTTTGCTCCGGAGAAACCAGCGGAGATCTCGCTGCCGTTGCCGGCGGAGCTGACCTCCGGAACACCGCGCGCGGTGGCGTTTTTTGTGGAACTGGAGAACCCGGCGGGGAAGACGGCCGGTCCGTCGAATGCAGCGATGGCGGCCACGGGAGCGGCGCCGGCGGCCGTGACCGGATTCGGCGCGGAGACTCGAGCCGAGGGGGTAGTGCTCCACTGGGATAAGGCCACGCCGGAGCCGGGTCTGGTGCTGCGTATCCATCGGGATTGGGTGAAGGCTCCCGGCGCAGCAAAACCGAGTCAGACCCTGGGCGCCGCTCCGCCTCTGCAGCAAACGCTGGAGGTGAATCTGTCTCCGCAGGACCCGGGTGTGGCTCTGGACCGCAGTGCCAGCCTGGATCACATGTGGCGGTACACGGCGGAGCGGGTTCTGAACGTGGAGGACAATCGGCAGGCGCTGGAGATTGCGGGCTCTTCCTCTGCGGCGGTGACCCTCGACGCGAAGGATGTCTTCCCGCCACAGGTGCCTCGCGAGCTGGCAGCGGTGGCGGATGCGCAGGCCCATGCCATCGATCTTTCCTGGCTGCCGGATGGGGAGACGGACCTGGCAGGCTATTTTGTCTATCGGCGGGACGAGACGGCAGGCGGGACCGCGGAGCGGATTTCCGGGCCGAAGCCGGCGCCGTCGTTCAGCGACACAACTATTGTGCCGGGACACCGCTATGGGTATGCGGTGAGCGCCGTGGATCGCGACGGCAATGAGAGCGCGCGATCGGAAGAAGTGGAAGAAGAATTACCGGAGTGAGAGAGGGACGATGCGATATTGCCGTTTTCAGAGCAGCGACGGGCCGCAGTATGGAGAAATCGTCGAGCGCGGGGGCGAGCTGTGGATCGAGCGCCGGCTGCCGGGGTTTGAAGAGGATCCATGGACGCGGCCGGCAGGGAGCAGCTTTGAGCCGATGCGGTTCGAAGGAGCGCCATTGCTGGCTCCCGTGGTGCCGCGCAAGATCGTCTGCATCGGGCGGAACTATCGCGAGCACGCGGCGGAGCTGGGTAATGAGGTGCCGAAGGAGCCGCTGCTGTTTCTGAAGGCACCGTCGGCGGTGATTGCGCCAGGGGAGGCCATCCGGATTCCTGCGCTCTCGCAGCGCGTTGATTTCGAGGGGGAGCTGGCGGTGGTGATCGGCCGGCGGGCGACGCGGGTCGGCGCCGGTGAGGATGTGCGGCCGTACATTCGGGGATACACGATCGTGAACGACGTAACCGCCCGCGATTTGCAGAAGTCCGATGGACAGTGGTCGCGCGCCAAGGGATTCGACACGTTTTGCCCGATGGGCCCGCTGGTGACCGACGAGATCGATCCGGGGGCAGGATTAACCGTAGAGACACGGTTGAACGGGGAAGGGAAGCAGCGTGGCACGACGAAGGATCTGATCTTCGACATTGGCGCGCTGCTGCGGCACATTACCGCGGCTATGACGCTGCTGCCCGGCGATGTCATCCCAACCGGAACGCCGGCGGGCGTGGGTCCGATGAAAGCCGGTGACCGGGTGGAGGTGATCGTGGAAGGCATCGGGGCATTGGCCAATCCGGTGCTTTAAGCACGCGACTGGCTGCCGGGACTGGGCATCTAACAGGACAGGTTCACAGGATTTTCGCAGGGAATTGGGCCGCCGGTAGCTCAGCCCGATGGCGGGATGGCGGATAATCGAGAGAGCAGGAGGGGATGATGGCAAAGACATTGCTGACGCAGCTCCGGAGCATGACGACGGTGGTTGCCGATACCGGTGACATTGATGCGATTGAAAAGGCGCGGCCGCAGGATGCGACCACGAACCCGTCGCTGCTGACTGCGGCAGCGCAGATGCCGCAGTACAGCAAGATTGTGGATGACGTTCTGCTGCAGGCGAAAAAGCAGCTGGGGGAGAACGCCGATGACGCGAAGGTGAGCAAACTTGCGTTCGAGAATCTGGCGGTCGCTTTCGGAAGGAAGATCCTCGAGATCATTCCCGGCCGTGTATCGACGGAGGTGGATGCGCGCCTGTCGTTCGACACGGAAAAGACGATGGAGCAGGCGCGGTCGATCATCAAAAAGTATGAAAGCGCGGGCGTCTCGCGGGAGCGGATCCTGATCAAGATCGCATCCACATGGGCGGGCATTCGCGCGGCTGAGAAGCTGGAGAAAGAAGGAATCCACTGCAATCTCACCCTCTTGTTCGGCATCCATCAGGCGGTAGCCTGCGCCGAAGCGGGCGTGACGCTGGTTTCGCCGTTCGTTGGGCGCATTCTCGACTGGTACAAGAAGGACACCGGCAAGGACTATCAGGGCGCTGACGATCCCGGTGTGCAGTCGGTGACCCAGGTTTACAACTACTTCAAGAAGTATGGATACAAGACGCAGGTGATGGGCGCGAGCTTCCGCAACACCGGGGAGATCAAAGAGCTGGCCGGCTGCGATCTGCTGACCATCTCGCCGCATCTGCTCGCGGAGCTGGATTCGACCGAGGGCGACCTGCCCAGAAAGCTCGATCCGGAGAAGGCCAGGTCGATGGATATAGAGCGTATGCACATCGACGAGGCGACCTTCGAGAAGATGCACGCTGCGGATCGCATGGCTCACGACAAGCTGAAAGAAGGCATCGAGGGTTTCAGCAAAGCGCTGGAGCAGCTGGAGCAGCTGCTGACCAAACGCCTCGCCGAACTGGAGGCGGGCTCTCCCAAACCGGTCGGCGCACGCTGAGCGACACCAAAATGAACACCGGAAGGCGGCCTCTGCGGCCGCCTTTTCCTTTGGGCGCGTTCGCCGGTGCGCCGTGACGAGGGCGATACTCCTGCCTTGACGAGGGTTTCGCGGACCGTGCATGATCGGGGCTGACAGGGCCTTCACTCCGGCTCTGGCTCACCCTTTGGCTCGTCCATGCTGTGATTGTCAGGAGAGGTCTTTTTGGCCAGGACGCGGGTCGCATCCAGCCGTATCAGCCGAGTCAGGCGGGGCGTCGTCTTCGGGATGGCGACGATTCTTTTCGCCCCTGTATTGCTGGGACAGTGGGCCGACTCAGGTTCCAAATCGGCTGCGGTGCTTCCGGAGGCTCCTATGCCGGCGGGCTCGAGTTCGCTGATTGCCGCGCCTGGGCCGGCTGGATCGGAACCGCCCCGGGCGCTGCTCGAAGACTGTGCGCGGGACGTTTCGCCTTCGCCTCACTGCGGGGTGCACTGGCATCAGCTCATCTTCTCCACCGTGCTGTTCAACGCTTTCGAAGATGGCGGAAATCTGTACACCGGTTACTGGTATCGATCGGAGACGACGCAGGGCAAGTGGTGGGACCGATACATTAATTCGGCAGCCGCCTGGAGGTGGAACGTCTGGAGCGACCAGAATCCGTTTTTGGACGACTATGTCGGTCACCCGATGATGGGCGCCATTACGAATGACATCTGGATCCAGAACGACCCGAAGAGCATGACGGTCGAGCTGTCGAACACATGGCCGTACTGGCGGCGGCTCCTGCGGGCCGGAGCATACTCCACCGCATACAGCTTCGCGTGGAAGCTCGGGCCTACGGGAGAGGCGGCCATCGGTCACAACGGCGATCATCCGGAGCCCTATGACAACGGCCGCCTCCGTACCAACGAGACGGGCTGGGTCGAGCTGGTGACCACGCCGGTGGGCGGCGTCCTGTGGACCATGGCGGAGGACGTGCTCGATAAGCACGTGGTCGCGCCGGTCGAAGCAGGCGGACGGAATCCATTGGCTCTGCTGGGCCTGAGTTTTCTGGAGCCGGCCCACGCGACGGCGAATATTCTGCGTTTCCGTCCACCCTGGTATCAGGATGAGCGGGTAGTGAAGGCGAAAAGCTTCTGGAGCGATCCTCCAGGCGAGAGCGATGTGACCTTCGGAGAGCCGGGCGGCGAACCGAGATCGCCTTCGAGCGGCGCTGGCAGCGAGGAGAGCGCCACCGTGGTGGCGTCGTCACTCAACAGCGCCTCTGCCGCGTTCCAGAGGGATCCGGGCACAGCCCAGCCTTTGCCGGTATGGCCGCGGCCGGGAGGCGTGCACGAATTTGGCGCATGGTGGGGACTGTCGCTGATGAGTGGGCACATCTGGGGCTATGCCAAAGATGTGAAGTACATGCCCGTCGACGTGCGCTACAGCTATCTGTTCACGCAGCACTCGTACTGGACGATGCGCTATGCCCCGGAAGTGACGGCGCTGGCCATGCTGGACGAACCGGTACAGGGCGCGAAACCCACCACGGTGCAACCCGCCGCCCAATATCTGCGCCAGCGCAGCTACGGCAGCGGGATCAGTCCCGTAGGCTTTGAATCGGACTTCTTTCCCCGGAGCCGGGTCCAGCCCTTCTTCAGTACAAATGGCGGATTCATCTACTTCGATCAGCGAGTGCTCTCACCCCAGGGCTCACAGTGGATGTACACCATTGATTTCGGCACCGGCATCCACATCTTTCGCAAAGCTCGACAGGACGTGACCATCGGCTACCGCTATCAGCATCTGTCGAATGGAAACATCAGCATGCACAACCCGGGAACCGACGCCAATACCTTCTACGTGGCGGTCGCCCGCTTCCGCACGAAGGGTTACCGGTAAACAGCGGCGGCTGGGCTGTCGCGGCTGACGGGGGAGTTTGCGGCGCGGGGCTCGGGGCCACCGGCGGCCTGCTTGTCACACTCGCGGTGGCATCATGGGAGGCTGGCTGACGGGGACGACCTTCCACTCTGAAAAGGCCAGCACATACAGCATGACGTAGTTCACCAGCGGCACGAGCATCAGCAGGCTCAGCCATGGGGAGAACCCGGCTTTCTTCCAGATCATCCAGTAGGGAATCATCACAATGACCACGAAGATCAGAAGAAAGAGGGGAAAGACGTACATCATGGCCATGAGCATGTGCATGACGTGCGGATCCAACATGGTTCGCCTCCGGAAAATGCGGGATTCCGATTTCGCGCCAGCTTAGCGTTTCCGCCGAGCCGAGGCAAGGACTTTACGGTCTTCATGGCCGGATGCGGTCAAGTCCTGGGAAAATGCGCCGTACGCCTGAAAAAAATGAACACTTGCCGCGCAGATACCGTCATTGCAGGTGACGAGACACGGCAGGCAAAGGAGCCGCTGGAGTGCGACCGGAAGACGAGGCGGAGTTCGCAGGTCTGGTCGAGCGGCAGTGGCGGTTTGCCTGCCGTGTGGCCTGGGCAGTGCTGCGCCAGGCGCAGGACGCCGAAGATGCGGCGCAGGAAGCCTTCCTGAAGATCTGGCGCGCGCAGACATGGCGGGAGTTGCGCGATGAGCGAGCGTATGTGGCGAGGGCAGTGTGGAGGACGGCGGTGGAAGAGGGGTCGTCCGGGCAATCGCGCCTGATGCGCCATGCGGATCGGTCAGGGGACCGCGGGGGCGATTCGGGGGTGGAGGAAGTTCCGGATGTGCGGCGCAGTCCTGAGGAATGGGTGCTGGCGGCGAACTGGGAGGCGGCGGTGCATCGTCTGATCGACAGCCTGCCGGAAGAGTTGCGGCAGCCTCTGGCGCTTTCGGCGGAGATGAACTCGCGGGAGATTGCTGCGGCGATGGGGATTGCCGAGGGCACGGTACGCACGCGGCTGATGCGGGCGCGGCAAATACTGCGAGAGAAGATTGCGGCGATGGAGGAGCGGCGCTATGCAGGACGATGAGCGCATGACGGGGCGGGACGAACTCGACAGCCGGATCGATGCCGCGCTGCGCAGTTACACGGAGCCACAGAAAACGACGGAGCCGCGTGTCGCGCTGGCCAGGTTGATGGAGCAGGCGCGGGCCGAGCAGCGTGAGCGAGGGATTCGGTGGTGGATGTGGGGCGTGACGGGTGCGGCGGCGTGCGCAGTGGCTGCCATGGTGGCGATATGGATTCTGTGGACACCCAGGCTGCCGCACATTGCCCGGGGGCCGAAAGCGCCGGACGTGGTGGCCCTGCCGATCCCTGCCTCCCATGCAGCGCTGGTCTCATCTCCCGAAGTGAGGAGAACAACGCATCACGGCCGCTCTCCTGCACCCATAGAACGGGCCGCGACCCGCAGTTCTCTGCCGAAGCTGGACGTTTTCCCCACGCCCCAACCGCTCTCGCCGCAGGAACAGGCACTGGTCGCCTTCGCGAAGCATGGACCGCGCGATGTGCAGCGTGCGGTTCTCCAGGATCAGCAGCATTGGGACGACCCGATCATCGTCGCGGATCTGCAGAAGCAGCCGCAGCCAACAGGCAGTCAGCAGGATCGATAACAGGAACAGGAGCCTCTATGAAAGCCATTGCTACCGTCGTCGCCGTCTTCACGCTGTCTCTGTTGCCCGTCGCCGGGCGGGCACAGACTCCCGCAGAGAGCACGCCTCCGCCACCGCAGCACTTCTACCGTCTGCATTTCGCCGTGGAAGAGCTGGATGCCACCGGGAAGCTGACTAACACCCGCAGCTATGAGGAAACGATTGCGACCGGCAACGCCGCGGATCAGCAAATCAAGACCGGCTCCCGGATCCCGATCGCCACAGGCTCCTACGGATCTTCCGGAGTCCAATCAAGTCTGATGAATACCCAGTTTCAGTACATCGATCTTGGTGTGAACCTCGACGTCCGCAATGTGACCGAGTACAGTGACAAGCTCGGTTTCCGTCTCAAGGCGGAGATCAGCAGCGTCGCTCGCCAGACGGAGATCGCCGGGATCGGTGAACCGGTCATCCGGCAGAATAGCTGGGATTCGACTCTGACGGTGCCCGTCGGCAAACCAACGGTCGTGTATTCTTCTGACGATCTGGACAGCAAGGGCAGGATGCAGGTGGAGGTGACGGCGACGCGGGTGGAGTAGCGCGCAGCTGCAAACAGAGAAAGGCTGCGGATTGCTCCGCAGCCTTTCTCTTTACGGTAAACGCTATATCCTGCACCCTGCTCTTCAGTTAACCAGCAGGACGCCGTCCGTCTTCTCCTCGCCTTCCTTGGCGACCGGGCGATAGAAGAGCTGGTTGTTAGCCAGATAGACCTCGAGGAACGCCGGACGCTCGCCGATGCCTCCGGCGATGAGGGCCTCGGAGAGCGGATCTTCCACGTAGCGCTGCAGCGCGCGGCGGAGCGGGCGGGCTCCATAGCTGCGGTCTACCAGCGTCTTTTCGAGGATCCACTTCTTCGCCTCTTCCGTCACCGAGATGGTGATGGCCTTCTGCGCCAGGTTCCCGTTCAGCTGCTGCACCAGCAGCTCGAGAATCTGGATCAGGTCGGCATCGGTCAGCGACTGGAACAGGATGATCTCGTCGATGCGGTTGAGGAACTCGGGATTGAAGGTTCGCTTCACCTCGTTCTTCACCAGATCTTCGATCTTCTCCATGACGAGGTCTTCGCGGTCGCTCTGGAAGCCCAGTCCCTGCTTGCGCTGGAGATGGCGAGCGCCGATGTTGGATGTCATGATGATGATCGTGTTCTTGAAGTCGACCGTATTGCCGAGGCCGTCGGTGAGCTGACCGTCTTCAAACACCTGCAGCAGGATATTGAAAACGTCCGCGTGCGCCTTTTCGATCTCGTCGAGCAGGACCACCGAGTACGGCGAGCGCTTCACCCGTTCGGTCAGCTGGCCGCCTTCCTCGTAGCCCACGTATCCCGGAGGCGAACCGATCAGCTTCGAGACCGAGTGCTTCTCCATGAACTCCGACATATCGAAGCGGATCAGCGATTTCTCGCTGCCGAAGAGGAACTGCGCCAGGGTGCGGGCCATTTCCGTCTTGCCCACGCCCGTCGGTCCCAGGAACAGGAACGATCCAATCGGCCGGTTCGGCGATTTGAGTCCGGCGCGCGATCGCCGGATCGCCCGAGCCAGTGCCGAGATCGACTTGTCCTGGGAGATGACCCGCTTGTGCAGCTCCTCTTCCACGCGGAGCAGCTTCTGCGTCTCCTCTTCCTTGATCGATGTAATCGGTACGCCGGTCCAGCGGCTGACTACGTCCTCGATGTCCTCGCGGCCGACAATGCCGGCGGTGGAGTCATCGAGGTGGTACTTGTCGCGCATGGCGCGGAGATTGTCGCGTTCCTTGCGTTCCTCGTCGGAGTAGAAACGGGCCTTCTCGAACTCGTGGTTCGCGATGGCGTTCTCCATCCGGTGAACGATGAACTTGATGCGCTTCTGCACCTCGGTGATCTCTTCGGGCAGGGAAGTCTGGCGCAGTTTTACGCGAGCTCCGGCCTCGTCGATGAGGTCGATGGCCTTGTCGGGCAGGAAGCGATCCGAGATGTATCGATTGGAATGCGCCACGGCGAAGTTGATGGCTTCGTCGGTGTAGCTGACGGCGTGAAACTTTTCGTAGCGATCCTTGATGCCCATGATGATCCTGATGGCATCTTCTTCATTGGGGGGTGGGACCTTCACGGCCTGGAAGCGGCGCTCCAGCGAGCGGTCCTTCTCAATGGACTTCCGGTATTCCGCCGGCGTGGTTGCGCCAATGCACTGGATCTCGCCCCGCGACAGGGCAGGTTTCAGGATGTTGGCAGCGTCGAGCGAGCCCTCGGCCGAGCCGGCTCCCACCAGGGTATGCAGCTCGTCGATAAAGATGATGGAGTTCTGATTCTCCATCAGCTCTTTCATGATGGTCTTCAGACGTTCCTCAAACTGCCCGCGATATTTGGTTCCGGCCACGATCAGCGAAAGATCGAGCGCCAGAACCCGTTTGTCGGCGAGGAAACTGGGCACGTCGCCATCGGAGATGCGCTGGGCGAGCCCTTCCACAATCGCGGTCTTCCCCACGCCCGGCTCGCCGATCAGCACCGGGTTGTTCTTGGTGCGGCGGCACAGGATCTGTACCACTCGCTCCAGTTCCTGGTCGCGGCCAACGAGCGGATCCAGCTGCGTGTCCATGGCGGCCTGGGTCAGGTCGCGGGAGAACTCCGACAACAGACTGGACTCGCGATTCCGCTGCTGCGTCGGCGCCTTCTCCTGCGTCGCCCGCGCGAGCTCTTCACGCACCGCCAGCAGTTTCAGCCCGCGCTCGTGCAGGATCTCCGACGCGAAGCACTTCTCCTCGCGCAGCAGCCCCAGCAACAGGTGCTCCGTGCCGATGTGCTTGTGCGACAGCCGCTCGGCTTCTTCCGCCGCATAGGCCAGCACGCGCTTACATTCGTTCGAAAGCGGAAGATCGACCGAGGTCGACACTTTCTCGCGGATCGTTGTGTGTCCCTCGATCTGTTTGCGGATGGATTCAACCGAGGCGTGCGAGCGAAGAAAGCGGTTGGTGAGTGCCTTGTCTTCGCGCAACAGACCCAGCAGCAGGTGCTCCGTTTCGATATATGGAGAGCCAAACTGGCTGGCCTCATACCGGGCAAAGAAGATGACGCGCCGCGCTTTTTCTGTATAGCGTTCGAACATGTTCCCTCTGAGAGTCTCCGTCTGGCTGCTGAGATGCAGGTCGTTAATGCCGGCAACCCAAAAAGCAGTCGGGACTCTTCGTTCCACTGAGCCTGAACCCCAGGTTCAGACTCATCCAGCCGCCCAGCCAGAAACTGGGGCAATCCAGGGCGGCCCCTGAGGGTGGAGCGATCGTCTGCATCCGACCCGAATTTCCAGAAGCGTCGAACCATCCTTACTGCTTTCGGCGCTCCTGTTTCTTACTAACCCTGCTTCCAGTCATCCGTTTCAAATTGCCAACGGAGAGACTTCGTCCAGACGGCCCTTTTCGAGCCGCAAAATCCTTGTACAGCGCCGCGCCAGCGCCAGATTGTGGGTCACAATCACCGACGTGAGGCGATGCTGCTGGTGCAGGCGCTGGATCAGGCCAAAAACCATCTCCGCGGTTAGACTGTCCAGATCCCCGGTCGGCTCATCCGCCAGCAGCACTTTGGGCTGCGTCACCAGAGCCCGCGCCAGGGAAACTCGCTGCTGTTCGCCACCGGACAGCTCGCCCGCGCGATGGGTCGTCCGATCACCCAGTTCGACTTCGTTCAACCAGTGCTCCGCGTTTCTGAAAGCCTGCGCCTTCGAGTCGCCCCTGGCCAGCAGGGGCATTGCAACGTTCTCCAGCGCTGTAAATTCCGGCAGGAGATAATGAAACTGCCAGACATAACCGATCTCGCGATTGCGAAACGTGGCCGCTTGTCCAGGCCTCAGCGATTGCAGATGAGTTGAGGCGCAGTATACGTCACCCCTGGAGGGGGTATCAAGAGCGCCCATCATGTGCAGCAGTGTGCTCTTGCCCGCGCCGGACTGGCCCACGATGGCCAGCATTTCGCCCTCAAAAATATCCAGCCCCACGCCTTCGAAGAGCACCAGCCGGCCTCGGCCGGTCAGGTACTCCTTGCCCAGGTTCCTCGCCCGGATAACAATTCGATGATCGAGCCCCGCGGAAGGACGCAGAGGGGGCGGAAGTGCAGCTTCCGCAGTCGCATCGGAGCCGGATACCGTTTCCATACCTACCTCTACCACTCCCTTCTTTAAAAAGGAAGCAGGAGTTACTCCTTTGGACGCCCAATCGAGGAAAAGCGGTACAGGAGTACCGCGGCCGTTATTACGGACCGGGCATGGCGCGAAACTGCGCACCCGGTCGGGCACGCAAAACACCCGTCGCCTGGCGATCTGGCCGGGCCGGGGAACCCGACAGCCATGAGCGCCAGGCGGCGGTCCTCACTGCTCTTCTGGAGCGGAAGCCCGCAATCTTCTCGTTTCGCAGTCGCCTCTCTTGTGCAGGAGCGTATCGACTTCGCTGCCCACCAGCAGGGCGATTCCCGCCAGATACATCCACAGCATCAGGATGATGATGGCAGCGAGGCTCCCGTATGTGGCGCTGTAGTTGCCGAATTCCGAGACATAGAACCGGAATCCGACGGAGGCCAAGACGATCAGAATGGCAGCAGATGCATTCCCGGGCGAAACATACCGGAACCTGGGTCTTCCGTCGGGCCCAAATCGGTACGCCACGGCAAGGCCTAAAAGCAGCGCCGCAAGCAGGATGATCCAGCGCAGGGTGGCGAAGAAAATACGTAACGGTCGGCCCCACCCGATGATCGATGCCAGCCACGACTGCGCGGCGCCTGCGAGAATCACCAGCCAAAGCGATCCAATCACCAGCAGAACAAAGAACAGCATCAGCAGAATGGCCGTCCCGCGCGCTTTCCAGAAGGGTCGGCGATCCCTGATATCGCCAACAAGGTTGAGCTGCTCCATGATCGCGAAAAAGCCGCTGGAGCCGGACCACAGCGTAAAAATCAGTCCAAAGGTCAGCAGCCCCTTCCTGCCATCCGAAGTGACGTACCGCACGGCTCCGTGGAAGAGACTCGCTGACGGCCCCGGCAGAACCTGGCGGAGCAGATCCGCCATGGCCTGTTGCAGGTGCGGGATCGACACAAGAGTCAGCAGGGAGAGGATGAAGATCCCCGCAGGGAAAACGGCAAGCAGAAAGAAGAACGCCAGGACAGCCGCACCGTCGAGCACGCGGTCGTGCTGCGCTTCACGCCACAATGCTCCGGCAAAATGGATCAACCGCCTGTGGCCCGGGGTTTCCGTTGTGGATTGCCCCCTTCCGCGTAGTTCACCACCTCGATGGATGAGGATCCGGGCCGATCCGGCTGTACCGGGGTTCGCAAGATGCCCGTCGACGACGCGGGCACCCCTCGTTCCATGAGGACGACCCGCCCCTGGGCACCAGGACCGAATCTCCTGACGTCGCCGCTTCCTCGCTGGGCGGCTATAGAGTGAATCGACGCGAAGGGTGAACGCGCCACACCGGAGGGAATCCTGCTCGGCCTCAGCCTCACTCCATCGATGCGCGAAGGCTAAGTGTGTCGGTCCGGCCCGAATTCGGCTTAACGCACCTCTGGCTCCGCAACTCCATCTGGTTTTCAGACGATGAACGGTCGGGCTTACGCTTCGGCCCCCTGGTTGGTGGCGTCATGACCGGGAGGAACGGCGGTGGGTTCGACAGGGGCTTTGCGGCGGAGGACGGCAGCCGAGAGGAGAGTGATGATAAGCCCAACGGGCAGGGGCTCCATAAAGGTGTAAGCCATGTTGACCAGGGGGTTCTGGTAGAGCTGCTGAGAGTGCTCGATGGCGGTGACCTGCGCAGCGGTGGTGGCGGGGTCCAGTCCGGAGGACTGGACCTTGTGGATCTGCGCGGCGAAGTAGCTGTCCATAAAGTGGGGCATGAAGTTGAAGTAGAGGACCTCCCACATGGCTACGTAGCAGACCGAGGTGATGAGGGTGATGAGGATGCCGCAGGCGAAGGCGCGGCCGAAGGAGATTGGGCCGCCCAGAGTGTTGTCGCGGTAGCTGCGGATGCCGAAGTAGACCAGCAGGAACGACGCCACCATGATGGTGTAGCCGAGAGCCATGCTGTGGCCGGAACCGATCCTGTTGGCGAGGAGGAGCGAGCCGCCCATAAGGACGGAGATCATGAGGCCGGCGATGAGGCCGAAAGTGAGGACAGTTTTTGTCATGGGAGGCTCCTGGTCCGATTGAGGATGGAATCACGATGCGGTGGAAGCGGGCCGGAAGTCGTCATCCTTTCGAGTGATTTTGCAGGAACGGAGCGGAAATCGTGCTTTTGGGTGAGGACTGGCGGTCCAGGCGGACAACGTTCGGGCAACGAGTCCTCAGGGCAGAAGACCCAGTTCTTTGCCGCGCTGGACGGCCTGGGTGCGGCGGGCGGCGCCCAGCTTGTCGAAGGCGCGGGCGCAGTGGGTCTTGACGGTGTTCTCGGAAACGAAAAGCTGGGTCGCGATCTCGCGATTGCTGTGGCCACGGGCGACCAGGGCGAGGATTTCCAGCTCGCGTGGCGTGATGCCGAGGGTCTGTTGGCGGGCCTTGTTGGGAGCGAAGGGTTCGCGGCCGGATGCGTCAAGCACTTCTCTCACCACGACCGTTTCGCGGACGGTTTCGCGACGGCGCGTGATGCGGAGGCCCAGCCAGATGCCGAAGCTCGCGAAGAGGATGGCGACGAGCGCGCTGTAGAGCTCAACGGAGTGCTCGATGACGACGAAGCGGTATTCCGTGTATTGGAGGATGGCGATGAGGACGCCTCCGACCAGACCGAAGACGAGGACGTGGCGCTTCATGATGGGATTGTGAAGCAGTATATCCCGCGCCCGTCCTGGCTTCCGAAGTCGGTGGCCCTCTGGCTCGCGGCTAGTGCAGCTTCTGCTCGGCCATCAGATGAGCAAAGCTGGCCGTGGTTCGCAGTTTTGCGAACAGGGCGTCCTGCATCAGGCGATTGCGATCGTGGAACCCTTCGTCGAACGCCCGGCGCAGATAATCAATGGCATTCTCTTCCATGCCTGACTGGGCGAAGAGTTCGGCGAGACAGTAATCCTGCCGAGCGCGATCCGCCGCGGAGGTCCCGCCGCGAACAATCATCGTCGGATCGGAGAAGACGGTCGGGTCCCTCTGAAACGCGGCGCGGTAGGCGACCATGCCCTGGTCATATTTGCCGCGGGCGAAATAGGCAGTACCGAGATTCGCTGCGATCACCGCGGAATTCGGCATGAGCTTCATGGCGTGACGGTAGAGCTTGATCGCCTTCTTGTAGTTCTTTTGTTCGAAGTAGGTTGCGCCGAGGTTGTTGATGGCCTCGGGATAGTTGGGGCGGATCAGGAGCGCACGCTCGTAGTCGCGCTTGGCCTCATCGAATGCGGAGAGGTGGTGCCAGGCGATCCCAAGCTTGTTCCAGACGACGGCCGTCATGGGCGAGACCTGGCGATAGGCATCGACCGCCTGCACGTACTGACCGCGAGCCATGAAGAGATCGCCGCGGGTCTGTGGCGGCATGGATTCCAGAGCGATGGTTTCAGCAAGCTGAGGAACGGCATCAGCGGCGATGCACTGAACCGGACCCGCACAGCAGAACGCGGCAGTCAGGGTGAGAAGCCCTGGGTAAAACCACTGCACTCGCATAATCGCACCTCCGGGGGGAAAGGCGAATGGTATGAGTGTGTGCCCGAAAGGAGAGCGCTCGCCATAGCCACTCGATTGGGATTCACCATAACCAGTGAGCGAGGTCCCGGAAGAACCGAAGACCGCGTCAGCGGGCGAGAACCAGGCGCAAATGCCGAACCGCAGCCGCCATCTGATCCTCCGCGGTGTTGGCATAGCCGAGGATGAATCCCTGGCGGGCCGGGCTCGCGGTATAGCAGAGGGAAAGGGGCCAGAGCCAGAGCTTCTCCTGGGCGGCGCGGGTGGCGATTTCAACATCGTTGAACCCCGGGGGCAGGGTAACGGTGAGGTGCATGCCGGCCTCCGAACCGTGGATCTGCAGCAGGTCGCCGAACTCCTGCTGCAGACATTCCACCAGGGCTGTGCGGCGGGATTTATAGAGTGCCCGCATGCGCCGGATATGGCGGCCAAAATGGCCGGCACGCATAAAGTCGGTCAGCACCTCCTGAAACAGGTAGGGGGGAAAGATGTCCATGGCGAAACGAACTGCGGCAAAACGCTCGACCAGATCCGGAGGAATGACCATGTATCCGAGGCGCAGAGAGGGGCGGAGGACTTTGCTGAACGTTCCGATGTAAATCACGCGCCCGTCAGGGTCGAGGCCCTGCAGGGAGGGAATGGGCATGCTCTCGAAGCGGTATTCGCTGTCGTAGTCGTCCTCCACGATCCAGGAGGAGGAGCGTCGAGCCCATTCCAGCAGTTGAAAGCGGCGGGAGGCGCTCATGGTGACGCCCAGGGCGTAGTGATGGGAGGGGGTGACAAAGGCGACGCGTGCATCCGGGCCGAGACGCATGCCGGCCGTCATATCCAGTCCTTCGGAGTCGACGGGCACCGGGACGGGGCGGCAACCGGACCCGAGCAGGAGCGCCCGCGCCAGCGGATAGCAGGGCTCTTCAATCCACGCAGCGTCGCCGGGATCGAGAAGCACGCGGGCGGTGATGTCGAGCGCCTGCTGGGAGCCAGCGACAACCATGATCTGACTGGGCTCGCAGTGGACGGCGCGGGCGGTGCGGAGATAGGAGCAGAGAACCTCGCGGAAAGCGGGCAGCCCGAGAGGATCGATTCGATGGATGGCGCCGGCGCGCGGGGCCCGGGTGTGGCGGGCGATTAGCCTGGACCAGATCTCGAAAGGAAACTGATCCAGCGCCGGCTGATGCACGCCAAAGGAGCCCCACCCATAGCGCCAGGGCACCGGCTCGCGGGAAGGATAGAGCAGAGAGCGCCGCGAGGTCGGCCGTGGCGCAACCGAAGGCGGTGCAGTGAAATGAGGCTGTGGCCGCTGAACCGGAATGGTTGCGGAGACGAAGGTTCCGGCGCCGATACGGGTTTCGAAGTAGCCTTCGGCCAGCAGCTGGGCATAGGCGTCGAGGACGGGGAACCGGGAAATCTCCAGCTCGGTGGCCAGCGAACGGCTGGAAGGCACCTGCTGCCCGGCGGCCAGGTCGCCCCGCAGGATCGCATTACGGAACCCTGCATACACCTGGCGGTGCAGCGGCATGTCGGCCGCGCGATCAATCGGAATGACCGGGAGGATACCTGAAGACATTTCACCCATTTGGACGGATGGTAGTGGCTATGGTAATTAGGGCGCAAGTGGTCCTGAGTCAATGCCAATTTTGATCGAAAAGTGGCTATGTCGTCAGCCCGTCAGGAGCGGGAAGGCTTCGGCCTGCCCAGGGAAGGCCATTGAGGGTCGCGCTTTTCGAGGAATGCTTGAACACCCTCGTGAAAGTCGTCCGTGGTGCGGGCTTGCACGCTGGCGCGGATGGCGGCTTCGATGTCGTCGGACAGGGAACGGTCGGCAAATCTGCCGAGGAGGCGTTTGGTGGCTTCCATGGCGGCGGGACTGTTGCGCTGGAGGCGAGCGGCGAGGGCGCGGGCCTCGGGAATGAGTTCAGGCTCGGGGACGACGCGGGTGACGAGGCCCAGCGTCTGTGCCTCGTCGGCGGAAAGGAGGCGGCCGGTGAGAAGCAGATCGCGGCTGCGCTTGTCGCCGATTTGGGCGCGCAGAAAGGCGGAGACAATCGCGGGGATGAAGCCGATGCGGACTTCCGTGTAGCCGAATTTGGCCTCGGGGACGGCGAAGGTGAAGTCGCACAGGGTGGCAATGCCCATGCCGCCGGCAATAGCGGGACCGTTGACGGCAGCGATGGTCGGCAGCGGCAGATCGTAGAGGGTACGGAGGAGGGCGGCGATGCGCTCGGCGTCGGCCTGATCGTCCTCGGCAGAACCCTGGCTGGGTGTTTCCGCCATGGCGCGCAGGTGCTCCAGATCGAGGCCTGCACAAAAGGCGGAACCGGCGCCGGTGAGGATCACGACCCGGCAAAGAGGGTTGGCAGCTGCGGATTCGAGGGCATCCGTCAGGTCTTCGATCAGCTGAGGAGTGAGCGCGTTCCGCTTGTCGGGGCGGTTGAGAACGATGGTGTGGATGCCGGAGTCGGTATGCGTGTGCAGGGTTGAACTGTGGGTCATGGCAAACCGACGATCACACCGCGGTGGTTTCGAATTCCCGGCTGGCATAGTGCGTGCGAACGTACTCATCCAGGATTTTTTGGAAGTCCTGGACGATGGTATCGCCGCGCAGGGTGGTCATCAGGTGGCCGTCGACGTAGACCGGGGCTTTGGGCTCTTCGAAGGTACCGGGCAGGGAGATGCCGATGTTGGCGTGCTTCGACTCGCCGGGACCGTTGACGACGCAGCCCATGACGGCCAGCTTGAGCTCTTCGACGCCGGGATACTGCTGCCGCCACGCGGGCATGGAGGTGCGGAGGTAGTCCTGGATCTGCTGGGCCAGCTCCTGGAAGAAGGTGCTGGTGGTGCGTCCGCAGCCGGGGCACGCCGTGACCTGCGGGGTGAAGCTGCGGATGCTGAGGGACTGCAGAATCTGCTGGGCGGTGAGGACCTCTTCGGTGCGGCTGGCGCCGGGCTTGGGCGTGAGCGAGACGCGGATGGTGTCGCCAATGCCCTGGAGAAGAAGTGGAGCGAGGCCGGCGGTGGAGGCGACGATGCCTTTCATGCCCATGCCGGCTTCAGTGAGGCCGAGGTGCAGCGGGTAGTCGCAGCGGGCAGCGAGCCTTTCGTAAACGTCAATGAGATCGCGGACGCCGGAGACTTTGCCGCTGATGATGATCTGGTCGTGGCGCAGGCCATAGTGCTCGGCGGCGGCGGCGGAATCGAGGGCGGAGCGGCACATGGCCTCGAGCATGACGTCGCGGGCGGGCGCGGGGTTGGGGCGCTTTGAGTTTTCGTCCATCATGCGGGTGAGCAGGGCCTGGTCGAGCGAGCCCCAGTTGACGCCGATGCGGACAGGCTTCTGATTCTCGACGGCGCACTCGATCATGGTGCGGAAATTGTCGTCGTCTTTGCGGCCGATGGAGACGTTGCCGGGGTTGATGCGGTACTTGGCGAGCGCCTGGGCGCAGGCGGGGTATTTCTTCAGCAGCTGATGGCCGTTGTAGTGGAAGTCCCCGATGATGGGAACGTGGATGCCGCGTTCGGCGAGGCCTTCGACGATGTGCGGGACGGCCTGGGCAGCGGCGTCGTTGTTGACGGTGACGCGGACGAGCTCGGAGCCGGCCTCGACGAGCTCAGACACCTGCTGGATGGTGGAGGCGGCGTCGGCGGTGTCGGTGTTGGTCATCGACTGGACGACCACAGGGGCTTCGGAGCCGACGCGAACATGGCCAATTTTCACGGTCACGGTCTTACGGCGCTGGGTTTCCGGCATGGGGACCTCTGGTCCAGTTTACAGGGGACAGGTACCAGGGCACAGGGGTCAGCGGAGGGGGCCGAGGTTGCGGCGGAGTTCGCTCAGGGGATAAAACGTGCCGCGCCAGACCACACCGCCCCGGATGAGGGTGAGAACCATGGAGCGGAGCATGGCGTAGAGGACCAGCGCCAGGGCGACGGGAAAGGTGAAGACCCATGCGACGTTGATGCGGGTGTAGAAGAGCGAGGTCTGCTGATAGAGGAGGGCGACCATCAGCAGGGAGAGGATGCTGACGATGCGAATAAGGGCGGAAGGGGCGAAGAGCCCGGCGAGAGGAACGCCGCAGAAGATGAGGAGACCGAGCCATGCGCCGAGGAGCAGCGTCGGGCGGAAGCGGAAGGTGGCATAGATGTTCTTGGTGAGGTTGTTCACCATGCCGATGGCTCCGGCGGCCCAGTGCAGGCGGATGAGGTTGCGGCCCAGAACCATGTGCTGGCGATAGCCGGCGTGTTTGATTTCGCGGCCGAGGCGGAGGTCTTCGAGGACTTCCATGGGGAATTTCTCAAAGCCGCCGATGGCCCGGTAAGCCTCAGCACGAACAAAATTGAAAGCGCCGGTCCCGACAGATTCGCGGGTGGCTTTCGGGTCGGAGATTTTCCACGGACGAAAGGCGAGCAGGGTGAGCGACTGGAAAACAGACGCCATCATTCGTTCGCCTGGGGACTTGAGGATCAGGGTGGGGAGCAGGACGATGTGGTCCGCGCCGGAATCGTCGGCAAAGCGCAGGGCGCGTGCCAGGGTATCCGGATGGAAAAGGACGTCACCGTCCGTAAAGAGCAGCCAGGGAGTTCCGGATTGGCGAGCGGCGAGAGCCATGGCGTGGTTTTTGCCCATCCAGCCGGGCGGCAGAGAACCGACGTGAATGACAGAGAGGAATTTCCCATTGGGCGCGGGATCGGCAGCGACGCGATCCATGAGGGCGCCGGTGTCATCGGTCGAGCGATCATCGACGGCAAGGATTTCGAGGGGGAGGGTCTGCGCCAGCAGCGAACGCAGCGTGGCCTGGATGGAGGCGGCCTCATTGCGAGCGGGGACAATGACGGTGATCTGCGGCCGCTGTTCAGGCATGGACGGCGCCGGTCGGGGATCGTAGCGGGGATCGAGCAGGCTGGGGATGCGCGGCAGGTGGCGCTGGGCGCCGACAGCGCGGTCGGTCCAGACGGCGAAAATCACGCTGCTGAGGGTGGTCGCGATTAGAAAGGGCCAGTGCATCGGGTCAACGAGAGGCTGATGCGGCGCCGGGCTCGAGATCCGGCAAGGGCGGCGCAAATCGCGCGCCGGCGAGCAGGATGAGCCCGGAGGCTGCGAGGGCGAAGAGCGTGGAGCCAAGTCCGATACGGAGATTGGTGGCGTCGGAGATGCGGCCAATGAGGCCGGGCGAAAAGGCGTCGCCCAGGAGGTGAATGGTCAGGAGATTGACCGAGATGGCTGTAGAGCGGATGGGCGCGGCGACGGAATTGACGATGGCGGCATTCAGCGGTCCGGTGTTGAGGAAGATGAAGAACTCGGCCGCATAGGCTCCGGGCACCAGCCAGCGGACCGGTCCGAAGAAGACCGAGGCGGCAAAGGGGATGGAGAGCAGCGCGCCCCAGGCGGAAACCAGGTAGAAGGCGCGATGATTGCGCCGAATCCAGAGTTGCGCGAGCCATCCGCCAGCGATGGTGGCGAGCAGGCCGTCGACGGCGGTGATCTCTCCGGCGGTGAGGCCGGCTCCGCCAACCGAGTAGCCGCCAAAGCGGATGAGGAAGGTGGGGAGCCAGGTGGAGATGCCACCGACGGCGAAGGTCCACATCGCGAGACCCAGAGTGGCAGTCCAGTAGGCAGGATTGGTGAAAAGGCCCCGAAAACTGCTGCGGGCGTGGGTGGGCTGCAGCGTGTCAGTGCTGCCGCGTTTGGGTTCACGGACGAAGAGCCAGAAGCAAAGGGCAATGACGACACCGGGAGCCGCAGCGACGTAAAAGGGCATCCGCCAGCCAAAATGCTCTCCCAGTTCACCGCCCATGAGGTAGCCGAGGGCTCCGCCCACCGGGATGGTGAGATAGAAGATCGTGAGAATTTTGTTGCGATCCTCTTCCGGGTAGAAGTCGGCAAGCAGAGCGGGCGCGAAGATGGAGAAAGTCGCTTCGCCGATGCCAACAGCGGCGTGGCGAATGAGAAGGGTGTGGTAGTCGTGGACAAAGGCGGTGAGCAGGGTGGCCGCGCTCCAGATGAGGGCACCGGCGACGATCAGCGGTTTGCGCGGGAAGTGGTCGCCCAGCCAGCCGGTGGCGGGCGCAATGAGCATATAGGTGATGAAGAAGGCGGAGGTCAGCAGCCCGGCCTGCGCGTCATCGATATGAAACTGGCGCTGGATGAGCGGCTGCACGCCCGGCAGCACGTAGCGGTCGATGAAGTTAAACAGGTTCAGGCAGGTGAGAAGGAAGAGGGCCAGGCCGGCTGTGCGCAGCGCGGGAGGGTGACGCGGAGCTGCCGGTGTCGCGGAGGCGGCCATGAATGCGTTGAGGATAACAGGGGAACCGATCGGCAACCGAGCGCTTTGCGTCTCCGCGCGGGCAGCTGACCGGGAGGGCTGCGGACGATCTTAAAAAATGCTGCGGTCCTGCAGGTCGGGGTGCGACTCGGGGTATTCGAAGCGTTCGTCGCTGGCTTCCTCGCGAACAGAACTGAGGGCCACGGTCACCTCGCGAATGTAGTAGAGGACGCCGGCGAGCAGAGCGATCATCGCGATTACAAAGACGGCGGCAGCGGCAGGAGCGGCAGGCTTCCAGTAGAGGCCGAAGCCGAGCAGCAGGCAGGAAATCAAGGTCCC
>DASXFH010000163.1:0-33659 GCA_036489655.1 Acidobacteriaceae bacterium
TCTGTCCCCTGGGCGATGCGGCGGCGATGCCGACGATTGGGTTCGTGAAGAAATTTCGGAAGGAATTTGAGGATCACCTGGACGGCAGGGGCTGTCCAAAGCACCGCGCAGCGGAGCGCGAGCCGGCACTGGTCTGAAGGAGAGGAGGGCCACCACGATGACATCTGTTGGGATCTTGTCCGAGCAGGATCGCATGAAGGTTGCTGGACGAATTGTGGAACTGAGCGACCAGGTTCTCTCGATGAATGTGAATGGGAACTACATCGCTCTTAAGACTGGAACTGGCCCGAATAGTAATGCTGTAACGGTGACGAAGTACGAAGATAGGGTGTCCTTCTTTATAAGGTCGACCGCCTTGCTCGACAGGGCCAAGACAGAAGGGTTCGATCCGGAAATAGCAAAGCAAACCAGTCCGTCGAAGGCACACCGGTATAGGTTTTGGGGATTGAGCTATTTTGACCTTCAGGAGCATGAGGGCCTATTTAGGGAGATCGTGAAGGAGTCCGTAAGCACGATCATCGATCGGCGACCAAAGAAACATTAGGAAATGAATGGCTGACGTTACTTTTACTGTCGATGGCAAGAAGCTGACTGCGGCCGCGGGGACGCTGCTGATTGAGGCGTGCCGCGCCCACGGCATCGAGATTCCTGCGTTCTGCTACTATCCGGGGCTTTCGCTGCAGGCGGCATGCCGGATGTGCGTGGTCCGCATTGAGAAGGTTCCCAAGCTGCAGACGGCCTGCACCACACCCGTCGCCGAGGGCATGGTGGTCACCACCGAGAGCCCGGAGATTGCGCAGGCACGTAAGGCTACGATCGAGCTGCTGCTGGGGAACCATCCCCTGGACTGCCCGGTGTGCGACGCGGGCGGCGAGTGCGAGCTGCAGGACATGACCTTCAAGTACGGCGCCGGCGAATCGAAATTTGTCGAGATCAAGCAGCACCGGGAAGAGCAGCAGTGGTCCCCGGTGGTGTTCTTCGACCGGCCCCGCTGCATCCTCTGCTACCGCTGCGTGCGCGTGTGCGGAGAGGGCATGGATGTCTGGGCTCTGGGCATCCAGAACCGTGGAGTCGGCTCGGTGATCGCGCCGAACAAGCAGGACCACCTGGAGTGCGAAGAGTGCGGCATGTGCATCGACATCTGCCCGGTCGGCGCGCTCACGTCGGGGGCCTATCGGTACAAGACGCGCCCCTGGGAGATGTCGCACGTGGGCACCGTCTGCACGCACTGCGGCGACGGCTGCAAGACGACGCTGGGCGTGCGGCGCTCCAATGACGGCATGGAAATTGTGCGCGGCGACAATCGCGACAAGAGCGGGATCAACAACGACTTCCTCTGCATCAAGGGGCGCTACGCTTTCGACTTCGCGAATCGCGAGGATCGGCTGACGAAGCCGCTGGTTCGCCAGGCCGACGGCAAGCTGGCCCCGGCGAGCTGGGATGAAGCCATCGAATTTGCCGGGAAGAAGCTGCGCGAGATTCGCGAGCAGCGCGGCGGCAAGGCCATCGGCGTGATCGGGTCCAGCCGGACCACGAACGAAGAAGCCTACCTGCTGCAGAAGTTCGCGCGATCGGTGCTGGGCACCAACAATATCGATCATCACCGGACGGCGGATTATCCAGCCTTTGCGGCTGCGATGCACGGCAAGGCCGAAGCTTCTCTGCGCGACGTCGGCAGCGCGAAGGCGATCCTGCTGGTGGGCAACGATCCCACCGAGCAGCATCCAGGACTGGCCTGGCAGATTCGCACCAACGTGCGCCTGAACGGTGCGCGGCTCTATGTGGTGAACCACGAGCTGATTAAGCTGCGGCGGCAGGCGACCGGATTCCTGCAGATTCGGGAAGCAGATTACGCGGCGGCGATCGGCTATCTGGGTGGCGACGACAGCGCACTGGAAAGGAATGGCGAGGCCACGAAGTTCCGCGAGGCGCTCCGGAAAGAGGAGTCGCTGGTGATCGTCTTCGGATCGGAGTTCCGCGGGCGCGAGATCGAGGCGCTGGTGAGGTTCGGCGCGGGCTTTGCCAATGTGAAGTTTGCCTGCCTCGGCGACTACGCCAACTCGCGCGGCGCAGCGGACATGGGGCTCTATCCTGACCTGCTGCCTGGCTATTTGCCGGTGACGGCGGCGGGGCCATTCACCGACGAGTACGGCACGGTGCCGGCCACGCCGGGCCTCGACCTCGTGCAGATGTTCGATGCAGCGGAGCGCGGCGAGCTCGCGGCTCTCTATGTCGTCGGCGCCAACCCGGTCGCGCGATATGGGATCGATCCCGCGGCGCTGCGCAACACGTTTGTCATCGCGCAGGATATGTTCCTGACCGAGACAGCGCAGCTGGCGGATGTGGTTTTCCCGGCGGCGAATCTCTACGAGAAGTCCGGAACCGCTACCAATACCTTTGGTGACGTCCAGCTGGTGAAGAAGGCGGGCGACAAAGCCGGTACGCGGTCCGACTTTGAGCTGACGGTAAGACTCGCGGCTGCGATGGGGGCGGATGTCAAAAAGCTGGTGCCCTTCGGAAGCGGCGGCGTCCGCGCCGATCTTGGACAGGCGCGCGGGGCGCAATCCGGCGAAGCGGACCGGCACGGTGTGTGGCTGGCGGCCCACAGTCTGGAGCCGAAGGTGAGCCCCTTCGATCCGTTCGCGATTTTCGACGAAATTCAGCGGCTGGTACCCGGTTATGACGTGCCGCGGCTCGACCTGATGACGGGGAGCGACCAGCATCTGCGGGCAGGACTCGTCCAGATTCAGCTCGACCCCGCGCGGAAAGATCTGGTTTGGCCCTCGAACGATACGCTCTTCAGCTCCGGCACGCTGGGACGGTACAGCCGCACCCTGCACTCGGTTCTGGAAGCGCGCAAGCCCGCGGAAACAGCGGCAGATTAGCAATTTTTTGAAAGGCTTTGGATGGAGACCAGTTTCCTGGCGTTTGTGCTGATCAACATTGTCAAGGTCATCCTCGTGGTGGTGATCCTGCTGATGTCGGTCGCCTATACGGTGTTGCTGGAGCGCAAGCTGGTGGGGCGCATCCAGAACCGCTGGGGACCGAGCCGGGTGGGCCCCTTCGGCCTGCTGCAGCCGCTGGTCGACGGCGCGAAACTTTTTTTGAAAGAAGATCTGATGCCGCTGGCGGTCGATCGGCCGCTGTATGTGCTGGCGCCGATGATCGCGCTCACCTGCGCGCTGCTGTCGATCTCCATGGTGCCCTTCGGCGTGGATGTCCGCTGGCACGGAGTGCAGCTGCTGCAGGTCTCCGATGTGAGCATCGGGCTGCTGATCATTCTCGGTATCACCTCGATCGGCGTGTACGGCATCGCTCTGTCGGGTTGGTCGTCGAATAACAAGTATTCGCTGCTGGGCGCGCTGCGCGCCAGCGCTCAGGTGGTCAGTTACGAGCTGGCCCTGGGACTGTCGCTGATCGGCGTGGTGATGCGCGCGGGGTCGCTGCGGCTGCGCGACATCGTGGGCGTCCAGTCGACGCACGGCCTGCTCTCGTGGAACTTCTTCGGCGGCTTCCAGTTCGTGGCGTTCTTTATCTATCTGATGGCGGCCTACGCTGAAACAAACCGCTCGCCCTTCGACCTTCCCGAAGCCGAGAGCGAGCTGACCGCGGGCTATCACACTGAGTACAGTTCGATGAAGTTTGCCATGTTCTTCATGGCGGAGTACGCGAACATGATCACCGTGGGCTGCGTGGCGACGCTGCTGTTCTTCGGCGGCTGGACGAGCCCCTTCGGCAGCTTCCTCGCCGGCAGCGGCCCGGTCTCCACGGCGCTGTTCTCGATTTTCTGGTTTGTCGCAAAGGTTTTCGGTTTTCTCTTTCTCTATATATGGGTGCGCGGGACGTTGCCGCGCTTCCGCTACGACCAACTGATGGGGTTCGGATGGAAATTTCTGGTGCCGGTGGCTGTCGCCAATATTGTCGTGACAGCGCTGTGGATGGGGCTTTGGCTGCCTGCGCACTAATTTAGAATTTTCTATACGCCATCTCATTTTCCTGTAATGCCGCAATTCTGCGAGTGATTCAAGACCCATGCACCTGGCTCTGTTCATCATCTTCGGCGCGTTGTGTATAGCGGGAGCGCTGAATCTCCTGTTGCAGCGCCATCCCATCAACAGCGCCCTGTCGCTCATTGTGGTGATGAGCTCACTGGCGGTGCTCTATCTGCTGCTGGGGGCGGAGTTTCTCGCCGCCGCGCAGGTGATCGTCTACTCCGGCGCCATCATGGTGCTCTTCACCTTTGTCATCATGCTGCTGAACGCCGGCAAGGAAGACCGTACCCATGGCAGCAAGCTGGCCTACATTGCCGGTTTTCCCGGCGCCGCGATTCTGCTGGCGCTGCTGGTCTATATTTTTCTGTCGCGGCAGGGATCCTTCGGGCAGGCGAAGCTGGGCGAGTACATGGTGAACACCGAAGCGCTCAGCCAGGTGCTGTTCAAAAATCTGCTGCTGCCGTTTGAGGTCACCTCGGTGCTGATCCTGATCGCGATTCTCGGCGCCGTGGCGCTGGCGAGGAAGGAGCACTGATGGTTCCCATTGCCTGGTATCTGGTGCTCAGCGCGATCCTGTTCTCGATCGGCGTGGCGGCGTTTCTCATCAAACGCAACATCATCTCCGTCTTCATGTCGATTGAGCTGATGCTCAACGCCGTGAACCTGACCTTCGTCGCCTTCGCTCACGAGTGGCGCCATGTGAGCGGGCAGATCTTCGTCTTCTTCGTTATGGTGGTGGCCGCCGCGGAAGCCGCGGTGGGGCTCGCCATCATCATCGCCATTTACCGGGCGCGCAACACACTGAACGTCGATCAGATCGACCTGATGAAGCTATGACCGACCTTCACCTTTGGCTTATCCCGATCCTTCCCTTCGCCGGGTTCCTGGTGAACGGTCTCCTCGGCCGCCGCGCGCCTAAACAGGTAGTGACGACAGTGGCGTTGCTTGGCTCTCTGCTGCCGGCCCTGTGGGTTTCGACCCTCGTGCTTCACTTCGGCTCGCTCACGCTGCCGCATGTGGAGACATGGGGGACCTGGATTGCGGCGGGCGCCTTTCACGCCGACTTTGCCTTCCAACTCGATCAGCTGACCCTGGTGATGCTGTGCGTCGTCGCCGGTGTGGGCTTTCTCATCCATGTCTATTCGGTCGGCTACATGGCCGAGGAGGAGGGGTACTGGCGCTTCTTCGCCTACATGAACCTCTTCCTCTTCTTCATGCTCACCCTGGTTCTGGCGCAGAACTTTCTGCTGATGTTCGTGGGCTGGGAGGGCGTGGGCCTCGCCTCATATCTGCTCATTGGTTTCTACTACCATCGCGACTCGGCGGCGAATGCCGGCAAGAAGGCATTCATCGTCAATCGCATCGGCGACTTCGGCTTCCTGATCGCGATGTTCCTGCTGATCGCGCATTTCGGCACGCTGAACTTCGGCACGATCTTCAATAGCGTCGCGACACATCCCGAGTGGCAGGGCGCCGGATTCCTGACGGCGATTGCGCTGTTTCTGGTTCTGGGAGCCACCGGCAAGTCCGCGCAGATCCCTCTGTACGTCTGGCTGCCCGACGCCATGGAAGGCCCCACGCCGGTCTCCGCGCTGATCCACGCGGCCACCATGGTGACGGCGGGCGTTTACATGGTCGCGCGCACTCACGTGATCTTCGACCGCGCGCCGGTCGCACTGATGGTGGTCGCGATCATCGGAACTGCAACGGCCTTCTTTGCCGCAACCATCGGGATGATGCAGGCCGACATCAAGCGCGTGCTGGCCTATTCAACCGTGTCGCAGCTGGGCTACATGTTCCTGGCCTGCGGCGTGGCGGCGTACTCGGCGGGTATCTTCCATCTGGTGACGCATGCATTCTTCAAGGCTCTGCTCTTCCTGGCCGCCGGGTCGGTGATCCACGCACTGGGCGGCGAGCAGGATATGCGCGTGATGGGCGGCCTGCGGAAGAAGATCCCCGTCACCTTCTGGACCATGACCGCGGCGGTCTTTGCCATTTCCGGCGCGCCTCCCCTGGCCGGCTTTGTCAGCAAAGATGAGATTCTCTACCAGGCGTTCATCTCACCCAACGGGAAGATCCTCTGGGCAATTGGCCTGCTCACTGCGGGCCTCACCTCCTTTTATATGTTCCGGCTCTGGTACATGACGTTTTTCGGTGAGAGCCGGGCCGCGCTGGAAAAGCACGGCGCTCCTGTGCACGCGCGTTCGGATACCAAACTGGTCCTCGACGCCGACCCGCGCGGCAATCATGGCCACGGGCACGGTGTTCATGAGAGCCCGAAGGTCATGCTGATCCCGCTCGTCATTCTGGCCATCCTCTCCGTGATCGGTGGCTGGATGGGCTGGCCCGACGGCCTGGGCGGCAGCAACTGGTTCGCCCATTTCCTGGCGCCCCTCGCCACTCTGCCCCAGGCTCCCGCGGGTGGTCGTCAGGTCGAGCTACTGCTGGCGATTGTGTCCACACTGGTGGCGGCGGCGGGCTGGTGGGTCGCGCACTGGATGTACTATCTGCATCCGGGCACAGCGGATCGTTTGTCGCAGCGGATGCGCTCGCTGTACGCGCTGATCGCCAACAAGTATTGGGTGGATGAGTTCTACGGCGCTGTGGTGGTCGCGCCCGTGCTCTTCCTGGCACGCTGGGTACTGGGCGTGTTGATCGATCGCGGCGTGATCGACGGCGGAACGCTGGCCGCCGGTTATTCCGCGCAGGGGTTTGGGGCGCTGGTGGCGCGCATCCAGTCCGGCAATATTCGCTCCTATGCCGGATGGCTGGCTCTGTTTGCCGCGCTGCTGCTGGCGGCTACGTACTTTGGATGGATTGCGCAGTTTGTGCCGCGCTAGAGAGGGACGAGGAAGGGAATTGTGCTGACTGACCGCATCCTGACGCTGATCCTGATCGTGCCCACCGTGGGCGCGCTCGTGGTCGCCCTGCTGCCGCGCCGGGGCCGCGTCATCCAGATTTTCACGCTGCTGGTCACGCTGCTGACCTTCGGCCTGTCGCTGCACCTGCCGGCGCATTTTGACTATGCGCAGCACGGCTTTCAGTTTGTTGAGAACGACGCCTGGGTTACGAATCCGGCCATCCGCTACCACCTTGGAGTGGACGGCCTCTCGCTGTGGCTGGTGTTGCTGACCACCTTTCTCGCGCCCATCGGCGTAGGCGTTTCCTGGCGCGCGATCGAGACCCGGACGAAGGAGTTCTATTTCTTCTTCCTGCTGCAGCAGACGGCGATGATTGGCGTCTTCGTGGCGCTGGACATGATCCTCTACTACGGCTTCTGGGAACTGTCTCTGGTCCCGATGGCCATCCTCATCGGCATGTTCGGTCCCAGCCGTGGTCGCCAGGCCGCCATCAAATTCTTTATCTATACCTTCCTGCCCTCGGCGCTCTTCCTCGTGGCGATCCTGTGGCTCTACTCGAAAGCCGGCACCTTTGAGTTCGGTCAGCTGCAAAACCTTCTGGCCTCCGGTAGCCTCGGAGTCAGCGCCGCTGCGCTGGGCTGGGCTTCGCTGGCGTTTCTGGTCGCCTTTGCCGTCAAAGTGCCGGTCTTCCCGCTGCACGGCTGGCTGGCCGACGTGATTCAGGAGGGACCCACGGCGATGGCCATGGTGGTGGCCGGAAAGCTCGGGCTGTACTCGATCTTCCGCTTCAACCTGGGGCTCTTTCCCGCCCAGTCCCGCGCCATTGCGCCCCTTATGATCGCGCTCGCGCTGATTGGCATTCTCTACGGCGCGCTTCTGGCGCTGGCGCAAAATGACATGAAGCGCCTGGTCGCCTACTCGATTCTGGGCAATCTCAGCTTCTGCATCCTCGGCATCTTCTGCTTCGCGCTGACCGGCCTGAACGGCGCCGTCTTCCAGACGCTCAACGAAGGCATCACCGGGAGCGCCCTGCTGGTGCTGGTCAGCTTCCTCTATGAGCGTTATGGGACTTACGACATGTCGCTCTACGGCGGCCTGGCGGGCAAGCTCCCCATGCTGGCGACGCTATATGTCATCACGGCCCTGGCGTTGACCGGCCTGCCCCTGCTCAATGGATTCGTGGGCGAGTTCCTGGTCCTCAGCGGCAGCTTCCCGGTGCATCCCGCCTGGGTGGGCGTGGCCACTCTGGGTGTGATTCTGAGCGCGGCTTACATGCTGTGGATGGTGCAGCGTATCTTTTACGGCCAGCCTTCGTCGCTGGTGATGAACCGCGTGAGCGTGGACCTGACGGCGCGCGAGCACATCACCCTGTGGCCCATGGCGGTGCTGATGCTGGCCATGGGTGTGCTCTCGCCCTACTGGATCAGGGCCATTGACGGCGCAATGTCCAGCCTGGCCAATCCCGCCAGCGTGACGGCAAGCCAGCCGGTTGCGGCACCGGCTTTGCGCGCCGCGATGCCAGCCACGGCGGGAACGGAGAAGCCATGAACGCGCTGCGCATTCTGCCGGAGATTATCCTCACCCTGGCCGGGATTCTGGTCATGCTCGTCGACGCCACCATGGCGAAGACTGCGAGCCGCAAGCCCCTCGGCTGGCTGGCGGCGCTGGGCGCGCTGGCCGCCATGGCGGCGAGCCTGTGGCAATACTCGCTGCCGCCGGGCACCGCCTATTTCGACGTCGTTCGCACCGATGCCTTCAGCGTCTTCTTTCATGTCGTGATCGCCGGCATTGTGCTGGCCGCTCTGCTGATTACGCTCGATTCAGTCAGTGACACCACCGAAGGCCTGGGCGAACTGTTCGCGTTGATGCTCTTCGGCGCGGTGGGCATGATGTTCATGACCTGTGCGACGGAGCTTCTGCTGATCTTCATCGCGCTCGAGATTTCCTCCATCTCCACCTACATCATGGCGGGCTTCCGGCGCAAAAGCGCGAAGAGCCCCGAGTCGGCGCTGAAATACTTCCTGCTGGGTTCGTTCGCGACGGCCTTTTTCCTCTACGGAATCGCTCTGATCTTTGGCGCTACAGGATCCACCAGCATCGGCTTCCTTGCCAAGTATGCGGCCGGTTCGCAAATTCCGTGGCTGCTGTATGTCGGCCTGGCGATGGTCATCATCGGCCTTGGCTTCAAGGTCTCGGCGGCGCCGTTCCACGTGTGGACGCCGGACGTCTATGAAGGCGCGCCATCGCCGGTTGTCGCTCTGATGTCGACCGGTCCCAAGGTTGCGGCCTTTGCTGTGCTGCTGCGCATCGTTTACGGGGCGCTGCCTTTCCTGCACGGACACTGGGTGCCCATCCTGTGGTGGCTGGCCGTTCTCTCTATGACCATCGGCAACCTGGGGGCGCTGCGCCAGCGCAATGTCAAGCGGATGCTGGCCTACTCCTCCATCGCCCATGCCGGTTATCTGCTGGTCGCCTTCACGGCGTTCTCGGTCGACGGCATCGCGGCCGCCAGCTTCTATGCGGTGTCCTATGCGGCCATGAATGTGGGCGTCTTCGCGGTCATCAGCCACGTCGGCGGCTATGACGACCGGCTCACGCTGATCGACGATTATCGCGGCCTGGCCTACCGCTCGCCGCTGCTGGGCGGCGCCATGGCGCTGTTCCTGGTCTCCCTCATTGGGATTCCGTTCACCGGCGGCTTCTTCGGCAAATTCTATGTCTTTGCCGCGGCACTGCATTCCGGCATGGTCTGGCTCACGATCATTGGTCTCATCAACAGCGGCATTGCGGCGTTCTACTACCTGCGCGTGGTGGGGGCCGTCTACACACGTCCTGCGGAAACCGCTCCGGTTATGAGTATTCCGCGCCCCTCGATGCCGCTGCTGATCGCGCTTTTCCTTACCGCGGTGACCACTCTTGTCCTCGGCATCGTGCCCCAAAACGTGTTGTCGGCGGCGCAGGCCGGGGCGCAAACCTACTCTTCATTCAGCCAGCCGATGCCCACTCCCGCTCCGTCGCCGGCGATGAATACCGCCTCCCGCTAACGCAGCGAGCGGCGGAGCCCCGCTTCAAAAAGCACTTCAGACCGCAGCGATCCGATCCCGCACGTCCGGCGGCAGATCGCGCCTCCCGAGGCGGGCGACCCGGGCAGCATTCCCTTCCGGCATAGCAGCCGCGGTCGTCGGTCCGGTCATCACTTCCTTCCACGCCTGCCGGAACTTGTCCATATCGCTGCGTGTGCCCACGGTGATGCGCACCCAGTCCGGCATAACGGGCCACACGCGTCCGATATACACGTTGCGTTGCGCCATGGCAGTCATCACTTCTTTGCCGGGCCGGCCGGCGTTCAGCATGAAGCAATTGGATTGCGACGGGATGAACTCATAGTGGTTCGCGGATAGCCATGAAAATACCTCGTTGCGGATCTCGGTATTGATTTTGCGCCGGTCAGCGACCAAAGTCGGCTGCTGCAGGCTGCAGGTCGCCGCGGCCACCGCAAGAATGGGCATGAAGTTTGAGCCGAATCTCCGGATCTTCGCCAACAGATCGGGCCGCCCGATGGCCACGCCGCAGCGCAGCCCTGCCATGCCGTAAATCTTGGAGAACGTCCGCAGCACGATCAGGTCTTTGTCGGCCTTCACCCAATCGATCGACGGTGTCGCATCGGAGAAGTGAATGTAGGCTTCGTCGATCAGCAGAATCGACCCCTGCGGCTTGTGCTCCAGCGCGTATTCGATGTCCGCCCGGCTGGTGATCGTACCTGTCGGATTGTTGGGATTGCAGATGTACAGCAGGCCTGCGTTGGGATCCGCTGCGACCATGGCGCGCACGTCGTGGGCATAATCCTTTGTGAGCGGCACCTTGACGACCCTGGCGCCATTGCCCGCAGCCGCGTACATCCCGGCCTCGTAGCCGGGATCGGCGGTCACATAGCTGCGTTCCGGGGAGGTGAAGGCGAGGACGGAGTAATTCAGCGGCTCGGTCGAGCCGGCATAGGCCAGCACATAGCCGTCCTTCAGGCCTTCGACGGAACTGAACGCGCTGATCAGTTTGTCGGTGAGATCGAAATCGTAACGGCCGGCCTCGGGAATCATACTGCTGATGACCGAACAGGCGCTGCTGCACGGACCCAGGGGGTTTTCGTTTGCGTCGATGCGCACCGCTCCCGGCGGAATGGTGCGATGGACGCGCATCCGCTGCGCGCCGGCCAGCTGGGGTTCGGTGAGCAGGGGGAGAGTCGCCGTAGCGGTCGCGCCGGCAGCGATGCGGAAGAATGTGCGACGGGACAGATCAGAGTGCATGTTCGCCTCCTGGAGATGAGGACCCACGTGAGTCTGACTGCATTGGAATGTTGGGAGCGGGGCGCCGGGGGAGCGACGGGGCTGCGGCGTTGATCCTTTGTACCAGACCCCGGCAGATTGGGCTACAGATTCCAAAGGCCGTGCCGTCAAGCGATTGCCGCATTTGTGCGGACCTCGAGTGACCGGCGCAGAATCAGAGCGGTTACCAGCGGGGGCTCCCTGTGCCCACGATCACATACACTCGTCATCCTCCGAGAGGAGTATTAAGTCCCGGAAAGGAGGGTCTATATGCCGAATCGAATCCACGTTGCATTCGTGGCGGCGATGCTAGCGACTGCCGCTTTCGGGATAGCCCAGACGACTCAAATCAAGGAAGTTTCCATCAAGCCTACCTCGGCGGCTTCCGGGAAGATGATGTACACGAACTATTGCGCGGTTTGCCACGGTGCGGACGGCCGGGGGAACGGGCCTGCCGCGTCGGCGATGAAGACGCCGCCCACTGACCTGACAACACTGGCCAGGAGCCATAGGGGCCGTTTCCCGGATACCCACATCGCCACGGTGCTGCAGTTTGGTACGGAAACCGATGCCCATGGATCCCAGCAGATGCCGATCTGGGGAACGGCCTTCCGGTCCCTGGCCAAGGGTTCGGCTGTCCCGGACTCGCAGGAGCATCAGCGGATCGCCAACCTCACGGAGTACCTGAAGACTCTGCAGCAGCAGTAGACGTTCCTCGTCGTAAAGAAAACTCCCTGCCGAGGCAGGGAGTTTTCTTTTTTTGGCCTGAGTGCCGGAGCTACTTCACCTTCATGATGATGATGACGAAGGTGAACAGGGCCAGAGATTCCATAAAGGCAAGGCCCAGAACCAGGAAGAGCTGAACGGCGGCGCGGGCTCCAGGATTGCGGGCGACCGCTTCCGCGGCCGAACCGGCGGCGCGGCCCTGTCCCAGTCCGCAAAGCCCCGACGCGATAGCCATGCCGATGCCGGCGCCGATGGGTACCAGGCTCGAGGCAGTGCTGCCGCCCCCCGTCGCCTGAGCGAAGGCCGGGGTCGCCATCAACAGAGCGGCCATGGCCATGAACATATATTGCAGTGTGCGCATTGCTTTCTCCTGCTTCCGTAAAATTGCCGCCAGTGGGTGGTTGAGGCTCACCGTGCTGACCCCCTCACGCTGAACGGCGTTTCCCAATCCGGAGTGGAAGCGGGTCTCCGGCGGGAAATCCTGCTAAATACTGGCCTCTTCCACATGCGCTGTCGCCTCGCCAACGTAAATCGTGGCCAGCAGCATAAAGATGTACGCCTGGATGAGCGCCACAAAGGCGTGCAGCCCGAGCCCGATGATGGGCAGCGCCAGTGGAAAGATCGAGAAGAAGATCACCGTAATCAGATCGCTGGCCAGCATGTTGGCAAAAAGACGAACCGTGAGCGACAACATCCGCGCAATGTGCGAAATGATCTCGATGGGGAACATCAGCGGCGCGATCCACCAGACAGGTCCCATGAAGTGTTTCGTGTAATGGATCGGCCCCTGCTTCCACAGCCCTTTGATGTTGTAGTAGACGAAGGTGAAGATGGCGAGACCGAAGGGCACCACCGGATTCGCGGTGGGGGTCTCGACGCCGGGCAGCAGGCCCATGCAGTTGAGCAGAAGAATGAAGACCAGAACGCAGGTCAGCACGGGCAGATGGGGTTCGTATCCGTGGCCTATGACCTGTTCCGCCTGACTGCCAACGAATTCGTGCGCCAGCTCCGCCAGATGCTGAGGGCTTCCCGGCTTCTCCACGCTCAGCGTGAGCCGGACCACCACGAAGAACCCCACCATGATGACGAGGACGATCAGCTCTTCCGTCAGCGTGTTGTTGATCGGATGGCTCGGATGCATCGGATGAATGCCCATCGCCAGGAGCAGCGCGTTGACGGGCGCAGCAAACCAGTGGTTCAGCAGGTGCGTAAAAAACTCAATCCAGGTCAGCATGGTGGTGGTGCAGATCCTTGGGGAAGAGAATCTCCCCGGGGTGGAATGGAGTCCTCAGCGCAGGAAACGAATGGCTTCGAAGGTGAGGGCCAAAACCGCCAACCCCAAACCTGTTACCAGCGCGTAAACAGTACCGTTCAAACATCTTAGACTAACATAGAGCAGCGCAATCGCCAGGCCGAGGCGGAGAAAAAACAGTACTAAAGTTCGCCGCGTCGTCCCGGGCTCTTTCCGGTTGTCGAGGTGGGCGAAGATCCTTTCGCTCAGGCTCCGCCACTCCCAGATCCCCGTCCAGGAAATCACCGCCCCGGCCAGAAACAGCAGTCCCGTCTGCCACCCCAGCGTGAAGGTGAACACCAGGAACAGGATCGGCGTCAGGATCGCCACCACCCGCAGCGCGCGCCCCAGCAGCCTGCGGAAGTCCTCATCAGTCATATTGGAGGAGAGCGGCTCGGCGTTCACGAATCTCCCTTATCGATCTCTTTGCCTTCGCTGGAAACTAGACGAAGGACCTGGATGAACCCGGCGACGGCTCCCAGCGCCAGGCCCACCAGATAAATCCACTGCTGGTGCAGCCATTTGTCCAGCGCAGCGCCGGCAAGCCATCCCACAAACACCGCAGCCGGCAGGATGAAGGCGATCTGCGTCAGGCGCTCGGCATGCACCAGAGCACCGACCGTACGGGAGGGCTTGCGGGGTTTGTCGGTCCGATTCGGTGGTGGCGTGGCCATGAAAGTCCCAGGTTCCCGCCCTGTTATACACCAGGCGTGTGGCGCCGCCGCATCGCCTGCGGATGTTTTGCGAGCCCTGGGATCTGGCTGCCGGGCAGGCCAACCTGCTGCGCTAAGATGGACCTCGAACCGCCTCAGCGAAAGCCGCAGGCCGCGTCGAGACTTCAGATCCCGCGCAACCACGAGAAGGAAGCATTTGCCTCATGACGCCCCTCGCATCTCCGGAGAAGCTCCCCACGCGCCGTACGGTGATGCAGGCCGGGCTGGCGGCCGGTGCCCTCGCGGCGTGGCCTGGGCGTCTGCTGGCCAAATGGAACATCGCCGACGGCCGCCCCACCCCCTCGGATCGCAATTTCTCAAGCCCGGTCATCGAAGACGTCATCGCCCATACGCGTGCGAAGATCGCCGATCCCGTCCTCGCCGCCATGTTTGCCCGCTGCTTTCCCAATACGCTCGACACCACGGTCTTCCCCGGAACCCGCAACGGCCAGCCGGACACCTTTGTAATCACCGGCGACATCGACGCCATGTGGCTGCGCGATTCCTCGGCGCAGGTCTGGCCTTACCTGCCCTTCGCCAAACGCGACAAAAAGCTGGCTGCGCTGCTCGCGGGTATCGTGCGTCGGCAGGCGCGCAACATTCTGCTTGATCCCTACGCGAACGCCTTCCTGCGCAGTCCCTCCGATCCGCCACTCTCCTGGGCCGTCCACGATAAGACCGAGATGAAGCCTGGCGTCGGCGAGCGCAAGTGGGAGGTCGATTCGCTCTGCTACACCCTCCGTCTGGCGCACGGCTACTGGAGTCAGACGGGTGACCGGTCCCCCTTCGACGCGGAATGGAAAGCCTCTGCCTGGAAGATCATCGAGACCTTTCACCAGCAGCAGCGCCTTACCGGCAGGGGTCCATATTCTTTCCAGCGTTCCAGCCCCATCCCGTCCGACACGCTGGCGCTGGACGGTTACGGCAATCCGGCGCGACCGGTCGGACTGATCTTTTCCATGTTCCGTCCCTCCGACGACGCCTGCACCTGGCCGCTGTTTATCCCGGCCAATCTTTTTGCGATTCGCTCCCTGGCGCAGATGCAGGAGCTGGCGACGGCGGTTCTCTCCGACACGCGCCTGGCCAGCGCCTGCGAGGAGTTGCTCGCAACGTTACGCAAAGCCATGGCCCAATATGGCTTCGTGCAGCATCCGATCCACGGCAAAATCTGGGCCTATGAAGTCGATGGCTACGGCAACGCGCTCATGATGGACGATTCCAACGCGCCCGGCCTGCTGAGCCTGCCGTATCTTCAGTGCTGCGATCCTTCCGATCCTGTCTACCAGAACACCCGCCGCTTCGTCCTGAGCCGCGACAATCCCTGGTTCTTTCAGGGATCGGCAGCCGAAGGCGGTGGCAGCCCGCATACCGGCCTCGGCCAGATCTGGCCCATGGCCATTCTTATCCGCGCACTCACTTCGACGGACGACAGGGAGATTCTGCAGTGCCTCCGCTGGCTCCGCAACACCACCGCCGGCACCGAATTCATGCACGAGTCCTTCGACCAGAACGACCCGTCGAAGTTCACCCGCCCCTGGTTTGCCTGGGCCAACACCCTCTTTGGCGAGCTGATCCTGACTCTGGCTGACAAGCGCCCGTCTCTGCTGCGCGAGCGGATGGCGTGAGATGAGTCCGACGAGCCCTGGTCGCTATACTCGAACGAGACTGAAGTCTTTCGAGGTTGATCCGTGTTCGAGTCTGAATTTGAGCGCAGCCTGTATGCGCTGCGCCAGGAAAAACTAAAGCAGATTGCCGCTTCCGGGCAGCCGGCCTACCCCAATACATTCGCGCCGCCCGCGGACCATCCGCTGCGGACCGTGCCCGCCATTCGCGCAGAGCACGACGCGTGGACGGGCGAGCAGTTCGAGGCCACGCGCGTCCCCATCGCCGTCGCCGGACGGCTCATGGCCATCCGCCAGCAGGGCAAGGCCGGCTTTGCCACGCTCCAGCAGGAAGGCCAGCGCCTGCAGATCTACGTCCGCAAAGATGCTGTCGGCGACGCGGCCTTCGACCTCTACAAGCAGCTCGACCTCGGCGACCACATCGGCGTCACCGGCTACCTGTTCCGCACTCGCACGAATGAACTCACCGTCCACGTGGAGACGATCACGTTTCTCAGCAAGGCTCTGCTCGCGCTGCCGGAGAAGTATCACGGCCTGTCGGATGTCGAGCTGCGCTATCGCCAGCGCTACGTCGATTTGTTTATGAACGGCGTTCTCAACGAGGCTCCCGAAGGCGCAACCGAGGCGCAAAAGGCGGAAGAAATCCACGTCCGCGACGTCTTCGTAAAGCGGGCCGCCGTCCTGCGAGCCATGCGGAAATTCTTTGACGCGCGCGGTTTCATCGAAGTCGAGACGCCGATGATGCAGCCCATCGCTGGCGGAGCTATGGCGCGTCCCTTCGTGACGCATCACAACACGCTGGACATGGACCTGTTCCTGCGCATTGCGCCGGAGCTTTATCTCAAGCGCCTGGTGGTCGGCGGCTTCGATCGCGTGTATGAGATCAACCGCAACTTCCGCAACGAAGGCATCTCCACCCAGCACAATCCCGAGTTCACCATGCTCGAGTTCTACCAGGCCTACGCGAATTACAAAGACCTGATCGAGCTGACGAAAGAGCTGATTGAATTTGTCGCAAAGGAAGTGAACGGGACGACGATCACGCATTTCAACGGGGTGGAGATCGATCTGGCGAAGTGGGAAACGCTGACCATGCGGGAGGCGATTATCAAATGGTGGCCGGAAGACTTCTTCGGCACGTCACCAGGTTCTTCCGACTTTGCGTCTTCGGAATCAGTCTTAGCTCTGATCAGACGTGCAGAAGATCGTTTTAACAAGCACCCGGAGACTTCGGGCGCCCTGGCTGGTGAGGAGGCTCCTCTTTCTGCCGGATTCAAGCGAGCGGCGGATATTGGCGCACATCTGTTCCATGCGCGCGACCTACTCCAGAAGGGCGGTGCCGCGGGGCAAGCGATCGCGACAATATTTGAGGGAATCGCGGAGCCCCACCTAATCCAGCCCACCATCATCTACGAGTTCCCGCTCGCCGTCTCGCCCCTCTCCAAGCAAAAGCCTGACGAGCCCGACTGGGTCGAGCGCTTCGAATTCTACATCGGCGGATTCGAGCTGGGCAACGCCTTCAGCGAGCTCAACGATCCGGAAGAGCAACGCCGCAGATTCGAAGAGCAGCTCGAACAGCACGAGCGAGGCGACGAGGAAGCCCACCAGATGGACCTCGACTACGTCCGCGCGCTCGCCTACGGCCTGCCGCCCACCGGCGGCGAAGGCATCGGCATCGACCGCCTCACCATGATCCTGACCGGCGCCCGCTCCATCCGCGACGTCATCCTCTTCCCCCTGCTGCGTCCCGCCGCCTCAGCGCAGGAAGAGGCTCAGGACAAGAGTCGCGATGAGGCCGAGCCGGCGAAGGGCTGAACCCGCACGGCGTGAGTCACCACCACTCCTTGACAGCTTAGGAGAGGCGAGGATACATTCCTAAGTTAATTAGGGAAATGAATCGCTTCGGCCTTCGGCTCCGGAAGATACTCCGGGGACCGGAGGCTCAGATCGGCAGGTAGTGCATGGGGTTGCCCAGGTGGCTTGCGGGAATCGTTCGTGGCGGCGGAGGCGACGACAGCCTTGCCGAGGAGCTGCGTACCCACGTCGTCCTCCGCGCTGACGACCTTGAGCGCGGCGGCCTCGCCCGCGCCGAAGCCGTTCGGCGGGCACGCCTGGAGTTCGGCGGCTTCGAGACCTGGCGCGAGGCCAGTCACCGTGAGTTACGCTGGAGCGCCCTGGGCACCCTTGGGCGCGACCTGCGTTTCGGGCTGCGCATGCTGGGGAAGGCGCCTGGCTTTACAGTCGTGGCGGTCCTCACGCTGGCGCTGGGCATCGGCGCGAATACCGCGCTGTTTACCCTGGTGCGCGACATCCTGCTTCGTCCTCTGCCGGTGCGTGCAGCTCACCGGCTGATGGTCGTCTGGAACAATAATCGCAGCGAGAACTGGAGCCGCATCGGCCCTTCCGGACAGGATTACCTCGATTGGCGAGAACAGAACCACTCCTTCGAGGACCTGTTTCTTTTCGAGCACGGCTCAGGGACCCTCACTGGAGAAGGCGATCCGGAACAGGTGTCGGGGCTGCGCGTCACAACGAACTTTGGCGACTTCCTCGGCGTTCAGCCGCTGCTGGGACGAAACTTTCGCCTCGATGAGGCAAGCGCCCGGCATAATCTGATGCTGCTGGGCTATCGCTATTGGCAGCAGAAGTATAACGAGGATCGAAGTGTGATCGGCCGCGCGGTCACGCTGAACGGCGAACGGTACACGATCATTGGCGTGTTGCCGGCCTCGCTGGAACAGCTCTTTCCCGTGGATGTCGTCGTGCCGTTTGACAATGACAAGCTGCGAGCATCCGACTCTGACCTCGGAGTCTTCGGTCGACTGCGGCCAGGCGTTACCGTTCGCGAGGCCGATGTGGAGATGAACGCGCTGATGCAGCGGATCGCGCGCGTTCGCCCGGAACGGAAAGGCTTTGGCGCCGTCGTCGTTCCCCTTGAAACTGTGTGGAACCAGTCCATTCGGCGAGCGCTGCTGGTGCTCGAGGCCGCGGCGGCTTTCATCCTGCTGCTGGCCTGTGCGAACATCGCCAACCTTCTGCTCTCGCGCGGAATTGCGCGGCGGCGGGAAGTGGCGGTGCGCATGTCCCTGGGCGCCGGGCGCATGCAGGTGCTGCGCCAGTTTCTGGTGGAAAGCACGCTGCTGGCCCTGATGGGGGGCGGAGCCGGCCTGGCTCTGGCTGCTCTGTGCGTCCGCCTGTGGATGCGCTACGGGCCGGCGGTCATTCCCGTCCCCGACGCTGCCTATCGCGTGGCGCTGCCCCCCGTGCATCTGGGCATGGGCGAAGTAGCCTTCACCCTAACGTTGTGTGTCGCCATCGGAGTTGCATGTGGCCTGATCACGCCGGTGCAGATGCTTCGCGACAATGTAAGCGACGGCCTGAAGGAAGGCGGCCGCGGCAGCATTTCCGCGCCGCGCGGCCAGCGGATGCGTGCGGTGCTGGTCGTGGTTGAGGCCGCGCTGGCTTTGCTGCTGGTGGTGGGCGCCAGCCTCATGATCCGCAGTTTCACAAGCCTGCTGGCTACGAGCCCCGGTTTCCGCCCGCAGCAGTTGCTGACGCTGCGCATCAAGCTCGCGGCGGATGCGGCTGGTTCGCCCTATCGTGATCGCACGCGCCAGGGTGCGGCGTTCAAAGCGTTTCTTGAGAAGGTGCGCGATGTGCCCGGAGTGCAGTCCGCCGCGCTCACCGAGATCGTGCCCCTCAGCCAGGATGACATGGATCGCAATGCCTTCGTCATTCGCGAGCATCCGGCGCCGCCGGCAGAACTGCATCTGGCCGCCGATGATCGCGACGTGAGCGCGGGCTACTTCGCGACCATGGGCATTCCGCTGCTGCGCGGCCGCGACTTCCGCGATGCCGACGACGCGCAGCATCCGCAGGTGGTCGTGATCGACGAAACCCTGGCCCGGCAGTATTTCGGCGCCGAGGATCCGCTGGGCCGCCACATCCAGGTGCCTGACACGACGCGCCCGCCGCGGGAAGTGGTGGGCGTGGTCGGCGCGGTTCACGACTCCTCGCTGAGCGAACAGCCGGAGCCGACGATCTACTTTCCCTATCTGCAGGGGCCCGATCAGCAGATGAGCCTCGTAGTGCGCACGCCGCTGCCTGCGGGTGCGATTCTGCCGGCCATTCGCAAGGCGATTGAATCCGTCGATCCGAACCAGGCAATCTACGCGGTGCGGCCTATGGAAGAGATGGTGGGCGAAGTGACCTCGGCTCCGCGCATTGCGTTTGCCGTGCTGAACGTGCTGGCCGCCCTCGCGCTGATACTGGCGGCGATTGGCATCTACGGCGTGACCGTCTACGCGGTGAGCCAGCGAACGCAGGAGGTGGGCGTCCGCATGGCCTTTGGTGCGCCGCCTCGCGCCATATTGAGTCTCATGATGGGCAAGGTGACCCGGCTCACGCTCCTGGGCGCAGGTGCAGGACTCGTCGTCGCGCTGGCTCTCACACGGCTGATGGGCAGCCTGCTGTACCGCGTCAGTGGCACTGATCCCGCGATCTTCGCCGCCGCCGCTGGGCTGGTGCTGGCCGTGGCCACGGTCGCCTGCTGGATTCCCGCGCGGCGCGCGATGCGCGTTGATCCAGTGGTGGCTCTGCGCCAGGAGTAAGCTGCTTCCGATCCGCGCCTACTTCCGCTTCCAGCGCACCCCGTCCTTCGAATCTTCCAGCAGGATGCCTTTCGCCGCCAGCTCGTTGCGGATGGCATCAGCCCGGGCAAAGTTGCGGGTCTTCTTCGCCTGCGTCCGCTCAGCGATCAGCGCCTCGATATCCGCGTCGGTGACACCGCGCGTTGCCAGCACCTCAGGCGATGCTTCGCCGAGCCGGCCGACCTTCTCCGCCCACTCCAGCGTGAAGGCCGTCCACTTCGCATCGTGATCCTCGATCACGGAAAACACCCGGTCGAACTCCCGCAGCACGGCCAGCACCGCCGGAACATCGTCCGCGAAGAACAGCCCTGCATCGGCCTTCGCATTCACAAAACGCACCATCTCGAAGATCGCTGCCCGCGCCTCGGCGGTGTTCAGATCGTCCGCCAAACCGGCCAGAAATTTTGCGCGCGTCTCCTGCGCGTAGTCCTGCACCTCGCTGTGCGTGCCGTTGCCGGCATTGCGTTTCGGCCACTGCGTCTTCGTAACGCGGTCGCGAAAATTCCGCAGCCGCTCCACCGCCACCGTCTCCGCCGCCAGCCCTTCAAACGTGAAGTTGAGTTGCTGCCGGTAGGGAACTGAGATCAGCAGCATGCGGATCGCCGAAGCCTTGTATCCGCGCAGCAGCAGATCGCGCAGCGTGTAAAAGTTGCCCTCCGACTTCGCCATCTTCTTCCCTTCAACCAGCAGGAAGCGCACGTGAAACCAGTGCCGTGCGAAGGGCTGGTGCGACGCCGACTCCGACTGCGCGATCTCGTTCTCGTGGTGCGGGAACATCAGGTCCTCACCGCCCGCGTGCAGGTCGAAGCTGTCCCCCAGATACTCCATGGCCATCGCGGAGCACTCGATGTGCCACCCGGGCCGCCCCGGTCCCAGCGCAGTATCCCACTTGTGCTCGCCGGGCTTCGGAGCCTTCCACAGAGCAAAGTCGCGCGCCGAGTCCTTCTCATACTCATCCACGTCGATGCGTGCGCCGTCGGTGATCCCCGCAAAATCCTTCTTCGAAAGCTTCCCGTACTCCGGGAAACGCGCGATGCGGAAATACCACGAGCCATCGTCCGCGCGATAGGCGATATCCTGCTCCGCCAGCCGCTCGATCAGCGAGACCATTGTTGCAATATGCTCGGTGGCCCGCGCAATTACCTCCGGCCGCTCGACGTCCAGCGCCTGCAGGTCCTCGAAGAATGCCTCTTCAAACTTGCGCGTGTACTCACCAATCTCCACGCCGGCCTTCGTGGCGTTGCGGATGATCTTGTCGTCCACGTCGGTGATGTTCATGACGTGACGCACCTCGATGCCCAGCAGCCGCAGCGTGCGCCGCAGCACGTCCACCTGCAGAAACGTGCGGAAGTTACCGATGTGCCCGTAGTCGTAGACCGTCGGCCCGCATGCGTACATGCGCAGCGCGCGGCCGTCCGCAGGCGCCAGCCTCTCTACCTGTCCGGAAAGCGTGTTGTACAGCCGGAGCGCCGGGCCGGGTGCCGGGGTGCCCCACTCCTGCCCCCCGCTGCCGGGCGACAGGGAGGCTTCAGCGGTTCCTGCTTTGGTTTCCTGTGATTCCATCCGATTCTTCAGGCTCGATTCTAGCAGCGGGCCTCTGGCGGCCCAGCGCCAGGCCGGGCTCGGCGGTGAGCCCCTCATCGGCCACCTTGCCGGCGATGAATTTTGGCCAGGCCGCCGCCGCAATCATGGCCGCATTATCGGTGGCCAGCGCCACAGACGGAAACGCAACCGGCAGCGCACGCTCGGCCGCCTCCGCTGTAAACCGCACCCGCAGCTCCCGATTGGCAGCCACCCCCCCCGACACCAGCACGCGTTCCGCCCCAAAGCGTCCCGCCGCCCGAAACGTCTTCCGCCGCAGATCATCGATCACCGACCGCTGGAACGACGCAATCAGGTCCAGCGTGCGCGGGTCGCACAGATCCAGCGCGTCGGCCGGCCTGGGATTCGGCAGTTTCGCCAGCGCCGCCCGCCGCCGCTCGATGCTCGCACCCATCTCGTACACCTGCGTGTAGCGCAGCACCGCCGTCTTGATCCCGCTAAAGGAGAAGTAAATCTCCTCCGTCGGATCAAGCGCCCCCGGCTCACCCTTTCGGTGCACCTTAGCCTTCACCTGCGAAAAAGAAAACGGCACGGCCCCGGGATTCCCATGTGGTGCGAGCGCATCGATCCACGGGCCACCTGGATAGCCGAGACCGAGCAACTTGGCCACCTTGTCGAAAGCCTCGCCCGCCGCGTCATCCACCGTGCGGCCCACGTTGCGATACCTCCACTCCCCGCCTTCCTGTCGCGCCAGGTACAAATGCGTGTGCCCGCCGGAAACAACCAGAGCCAGCGTCCGTCGCTGAACGCTTTCTTCCGATTGACGCGAGTTCTCCGGCGTTCCGGGCTCCACAGCCGGCCCGCTGTTGCCTTGCTGGAGCAGCACAGCGTGAATGTGTCCTTCCAGATGATTCACCGCAATCAGTGGATTTCCCGCGGCATACGCCAGCGCCTTGGCAAAGCTGATACCCACCAGCAGGGCCCCGGCCAATCCGGGGCCCTCGGTCACGGCGATCGCGTCCAGATCGTTCCAGGCAGCACCGGCTTCGGCCATTGCCGTCCGGACCACCGGCAAAATATTGCGCAGGTGCTCGCGTGAAGCCAGCTCCGGCACCACCCCACCGTAGGGCGCATGCACCGGGATCTGCGAGGCTACCGTATTCGACAGGATCTCCCTGCCGCGGCGCACCACTGCCGCCGCCGTCTCATCGCACGAAGTTTCAATCCCCAGAATCAGTCCGCTGCCCGCTGCCGCCACATCTCTATAGTAGAAGGTGTTCGCGCCGATTACGGGTGCCCCACATCGGCCTGAGGTTGGCAGATGTGCGACGGCGTGTTGGCCGATCCCGACAGGAAAGCCATTGCCAGCCTCTGCCCAACGCGCCGCCGAACGCATTGTCGCCCGTCTCCGCGCAGCCGGCTATGAGGCGTACTTTGCCGGAGGCTGCGTGCGCGATCTGCTCCTCGGTGTGCCTCCGAAAGATTTTGACGTTGCCACCAGCGCCCATCCTGACGCGGTCCTGGAGCTCTTTCCCCGGACTTTTGCCGTCGGCGCGCATTTCGGTGTGGTGCTGGTCTGCGACGAGGAGGAAGGCGCGGAAATCGTCACCGAAGTGGCGACATTTCGCTCCGACGTTGCCTACCTCGACGGCCGCCACCCCACCGAAGTCCGCTTTTCCGCCAGTGCTCAGGAGGACGTTCTACGTCGCGACTTCACCATCAACGGCATGATGCTCGACCCCGTGCTGCAAGCCCAGACCTGCAACCTGACGTCGTCGGTTCTGGATTACGTCGGCGGCCAGCAGGACCTCCGTGACGGCATCGTCCGCGCCATCGGCGACCCGCAACGCCGTTTCGAAGAAGACAAGCTCCGCATGCTGCGCGCTGTCCGCTTCGCCGCGCGTTTTGAATACACCATCGACCCAGCAACCGAGCGCGCCATCCGTCAGTTTGCTCCGGGAATTGCCCAGCTCAGCCGCGAGCGTATCCGGGATGAGTTCACCCGCATGCTCACCGAGGGCCACGCTCGCCGCGCCTTTGAGCTGCTGGACTCGACCGGCCTCCTCCGCGAAGTGTTGCCCGAAGTCACGAAGCTGCACAACGTGGCCCAGCCGCCGGAATACCATCCCGAGGGCGAATTCTGGATCCACACCCTGCTCCTTCTGGAAAAGCTGCCCGCCGGCGTTTCGCCCACGCTCGCCTGGGGTGCTCTGCTGCACGACATTGGCAAGCCTGCGACCTTCTCCCACAACCCTCCCGACCGCATCCGCTTCAACGGTCACGTCGAAGTCGGCGTCAGGATCGCCCACGAAATCCTCCGCCGCCTGCGCTTCTCCAACGACGAGTGTGCCCAGATCCTCGCGCTGGTCGAAAACCATATGCGTTTCGGCGATGTGGAGAAGATGAAGGTCTCCACCCTCAAGCGCTTCTTCCGTCTGCCGAAGTTCGACGAGCATCTCGCCCTGCACCGCCTCGACGTAACGTCGAGCCACGGCGACCTGTCACTTTACGATTTCGCCCGGCGGAGAAGGGAAGAGCTGCCCGAGGAAGAGGTCCGCCCGCAGCTGCTGGTCACGGGACGCGATTTGATCAGTGCCGGTTACAAACCCGGCCCGCGCTTCAAAGAAATGCTCGCACTCGCCGAAGACGCCCAGCTCGAAGGCCGGATTCACACGAGGGAAGAAGGTCTGGAGCTGATCGCCAGCGATTTCCCTGCCCAGACATAGGCGTATTGTTCCGGGCTATTCCGTCGCCGCTTCCGTGACTCCGTGGAACAGATCCACCTGCTCCTTGCTCGGCGGCCGTGTCACCAGGCTCACCCCCACCAGCCCCAGCAGCGCCGCGCCCAGGGCAGGGAAGATCGCAAAATCCGATGACGCCGCCCACACCGGCACGTGCGCCCGCACAAACGCCGTGTCCCAGAACACCGTGATGAACGTTCCCGCCGCAATGGCCGTGGCCGCGCCCGCCGCGTTCGCGCGCTTCCAGTAGAAGGCCGCCAGGATCACTGGCGTCAGCGCCGCCGCGTAGATCGTGTAGGCGTAGATCGTCTTCTGCAGCACGCTCTGCGTGCCCAGCGCCTGGTAGAGCGCCCAGATCCCCAGCAGCACCACCACCAGTCGCGACACCAGCAGCACGCGCTTGTTTGACGCGTCCGGCGAAATATACCGCACAAAGACGTCGTTGATCAGGTTCGTCGCCGGCGAGAACAAAAAGTTATTCGCCGTGGATATGATCTTCGCGAACACAGCGCCCATCAGCAGCGCGCCCAGCCATGCCGGCAGCCCATGCAGCGCTGAGTAGGCAATGATCTCCCGCGGCCGCTGCGCCACCTCGCCATGCGGAAAGAGCACCGACCCCACCACGGCAATCGCCACGATCACCGTCTCCAGAATCACGGTCCCGATGATCCAGCCCACCACCGCAACGCGCGCGTCTCTTTCCGATTTCGCCGAAAAGAACTTCTGATACATCGCCTGATTGCCGAGCATCAGCAGCATGGTCGGAACCATCAGCTCCATCGCCTGGGTAAAGCTCAGGTCGCCCAGCACCTCAAAGTGTGTCGCCGGCAACGCATGATGCACCGCGCCCCATCCGCCCGCGTAATGAATCAGCACCGGCAGCGCCGCGCACATCGTAATGGTCGCCAGCAGCCCGATCACCACATCCATGTAGGCCACCGACGCCATGCCGGCGATGGCCGTGAACACGATGACGAAGACCGTGACGATGTACTTGCCCAGGGTCGCTGTAATGACCGCCGGAAAAACGAGGTGCAGTATGTCCCCGCCGCCGATGAGCTGATAGCTGGTGATCGCCGTGTAGGCGAACAGCACCGCGATGACGCCCAGCACCCGCGCCGTCTGGCTGTAGCGCGCCTCCAGCAGATCGGGGATCGTGAACTGCGCAAACTTCCGGGCGCGCGGAGCAATGTAGTAAATCAGCAGCAGCCCCGCCCATCCGCCACCCGCCTGCCACAGCGCCGCGAAGCCGTGCTTGTAGGCGTTCTCGGCGCCGCCCAGCAGCGAGCCCGACCCGATCCACGAGGAAAGCAGCGTAAAGATCAGCACGAAGGCCGGCAGCGACCGCCCGGCCACCAGATAATCAGCCTTGGTCTTAACGCTGCCCAGCCGGCTGACCGACACCGCCAGCAGACTCAGAATGATCGCGCCCAGCACACCGGCGTAGAGTGGCGACATCAGCCCTTCCTTATTTGTCGAGTGCTACGAGTTTACGAGAGCGAAATTCCACCGTCAGTGCTTCTTCTTCTTTGCCGGCTTCTTTGTACCTCGCGATGCGCCGTCGTGCGCTGTCCGGCTGCTGTGGCTCGATCCGTGCCCATGCCTGTATCGCCGATGACGATACGCCACGCGCGCCGGTTCCGCCACATACAGGGCATGGCCCGGCACGATCACGCTGCTGCGCAGATGATTCCAGCGCCGCAGCTCCTGCACCGTCACATCGAAGCGATCGGCGATGGTCACCAGGGTGTCGCCGCGCCGCGGCCGATAGAGGGTGCTGCGCAGAGCACTGCGTCCGCTGGGCGCCAGCGGAATCACCAGGGCATCCCCCGGGGAGAGGTCTGCGTGCTCCGACAGCTGGTTCACAAAGGCCAGCTCCGACTCCTTCACGTGCCAGGTCCGCGCGATGCTGGCCAGGGTCTCGTCTTCCTTCACCGTCTCAAAGCGCCAGTACCGGCGTTTGTCCACAGGAATGTCGGCAATGTCTTTCTCGTAGACCGAAGACGTTCCTGCCGGCAGATGCATGGCAAAAGGTTCGTCCGGCGGCGTGCTCATGCGCAGCAGGCTGGGATTCAGCCCTGCGATTTCCTGCACGGGTACGCCCACAATGTCCGACACCAGACGCAGATCCACGGCATAATTCGTCGTCACCGTGTCCGCTGTCAGCGGTGGATCCGATGTAATGTTGGCCAAACCATACTGCTGCGGATTCTTCGCCATCAGCGTCACCGCCAGAAAAACGGGCACGTAGTTCTTCGTTTCCTGCGGCAGGTTATTGCGCCTGTACAGCTCCCAGAAGTCCGCGTAACCGGTGCGCTCCACCGCTCGCTGGACATTGCCCGCACCCCAGTCGTAGGCGGCCATGGCCAGATACCAGTCACCCAGCTGGTCGTAGTCCTTCTTGATCTCCCGAGCGTAGGCTTCCGTCGCCATCACAGGATCGAAGCGCTCATCGTACCAGGCGTTATGCTCCAGTCCATAGTTGTCCCAGGGCATAAACTGCCACATGCCCGCGGCGCCCGACCTCGGATTCACCGCCTGCGGCCGAAAGCCCGACTCGGCGAAGGCCTGATAGATGAGATCCTGGGGCAGACCTTCCTTTTTCAGCACGCCTTCGATCATGGCCTTGTAGCGGCCCATTCGCTCCAGCGACGAAACAATCGTCCCGTGTCCCCTGGGATTGTTCTCGAAGAAGTCGATGTAGCTCTCGACGTATTGATTCAGCACCAGCGGCAGGTCCGACTGGGTCGTCTTCAACTCCGCCTCGGCCTTGGCGGCTACCGTCGGATTCGCCGGGGTGGTGATGTTGCCGGCCACGTCTGCCGGCGCCTGCTCCTGCTGCGCGCCGAAGCCATTGCCCTGCTGCAGCGCGTCCATCTCCAGGGTGTTCACCGCGTCCACAATGTGGTCAAACTCTTCTGAGACGGCGACGTCGCTCTTCAGATCGCAGTGGCACTTCAGCATCAGGTCCACCGCATAATCGAAGTTGGCCCGCGCCGACTGCAGATGTCCCTGCTGGTAGTCGCTCAGCCCCGCGTGGTAGGCCTTCTCCACCGAATCGATGAGCTGCCGGTCCTGCTCTGACTCCTCGGCAGGCGCGGAAGCATGCGGCGCCTCGGCCTGAACGGCCTTTCCGGATGCCGACGCTCCAGCCTCTCCCGTCATCGGCGTGCCGTCTGGCCCTTTGGATGCCGCAGTCATCGCAGGCGCCGTCGCCTGTTGCGGCGGTCCCGCCTGCATCGCCGGCTTCTGCGGACATCCGGTCAGCCCCGCGAGCGCAACAACGCTCCCGGCCAGAAGAATTCGTTTCACTGCGATGAACATGCGTCGGATGCTTTATTGTAGGGCTCGGACCCTACTCCTGCCGATGGTAAACTGAGGTTTCCGGCGAACTTCCTGCCCTGCGGCGCCCCGTCCGCCGGGTCCCGCCTGCGTTTCCATCGATGGACAGTCAGCACATCCGCAATTTCGCGATTATCGCCCATATCGATCATGGGAAATCCACGCTCTCCGACCGCCTGCTCGAGCTCACCGGCTCGCTCACCGCCCGCGAGATGCAGGCCCAGGTGCTCGACGCCATGGACCTCGAGCGCGAGCGCGGCATCACCATCAAGGCCCACTCCGTCCGCATGATGTACCCCGCGAAAGACGGCCAGATCTATCAGCTGAACCTCATCGACACCCCCGGCCACGTGGATTTCAGCTACGAGGTATCCCGTTCCCTGGCCTCCTGCGAAGGCGCGCTGCTGATTGTCGATGCCTCCCAGGGCGTCGAGGCCCAGACCCTGGCCAACGCCTACCTCGCCATCAATCACGGTCTCGAAGTCATACCGGTCATCAACAAAATCGACCTGCCCAGCGCCGACATCCCGCGCACCCAGGAGATGATCGAGCAGACCGTCGGCCTCGACGCCACCGACGCCATCCCTGTCTCGGCGAAAACCGGCCAGGGCGTGCCCGACATCCTTGAGGCTATCGTCCATCGCCTGCCGCCGCCCAAGGGCGATCCCGACAAACCGCTTCAGGCGCTTATTTTCGATTCCTGGTTCGATCCCTATCGCGGCGTCATCGTCCTCGCCCGCATTGTCCATGGGCGAATGCGCAAGGGCATGAAGATCCGCCTCATGTCCAACGGCCACACCTTCGACGTCGATTCCATGGGCGTCCTCACCCCCAAGCCCGTCGAAATCGACGAGCTTTCCGCCGGTGAAGTCGGCTTCTTCGTCGCCACCATCAAGAACGTCTCCGACACCCGCGTCGGCGACACCATCACGGACGACGGCAAGCCTGCGCTCGCCGCGCTGCCCGGCTTTGAAGAAATCAAGCCCATGGTCTTCGCCGGCCTCTACACCGTCGATTCCCACGAGCACACTCTGCTCCGCGACGCCCTCGAAAAGCTCAAGCTCAACGACTCCTCCTTCTTCTTCGAGCCCGAATCCTCCGTCGCCCTCGGCTTCGGCTTCCGCTGCGGCTTCCTCGGCCTGCTGCACATGGAAATCATTCAGGAGCGCCTCGAGCGCGAGTTCGACCTCGACCTGATTACCACCGCGCCCAGCGTCCGCTATAAGGTCCACCTCACCGACGGCTCCATGATCGAAGTCGACAACCCCTCGCGCTGGCCCGACCAGAGCGAGATTGTCAGGATCGAGGAGCCGATGATCACCGCCACTATCCTCACCAATGAGGAGTACGTCGGCGGCATTCTTAAGCTGGTCGAAGAGAAGCGCGGGCGCCAGAAAAACTTCGAGTACGTCTCCTCCACGCGCGTGATGCTTACCTATGAGTTGCCGCTCAACGAGATCGTTCTCGATTTCTACGACCGCCTGAAGACGGTCAGCCGCGGCTACGCTTCGCTCGATTATCACCTCTCCGGCACGTGGGAATCGCCCATGGTCAAGATGGACATCCTCGTCTCCGGCGAGCCCGTTGACGCTCTCTCCATCATCGTCCACCGCGATTTCGCTTACGATCGCGGTCGCGCCCTCGTTTCCAAAATGCGCGAGCTCATCCCGCGACAGCAATTCGAGGTCGCCATCCAGGCGGCCATTGGCGCCAAAGTCATCGCCCGCGAAACCGTCTCCGCCCTGCGCAAAAACGTCATCGCCAAATGCTACGGCGGCGACATCTCCCGCAAGCGCAAGCTGCTGGAGAAGCAGAAGGAAGGCAAAAAGCGGATGAAGCGCATCGGCAAAGTCGATATCCCCCAGGAAGCATTCCTGGCCGTGCTGAAGGTCGGCGAAGATGCCGCAGGACGATAACTCGTAAGTTATCGTAACTATCGCGAAGCGGCAGATATCGAAAGCCCGTGTGGCGAGCGCCAAATCGCGTAACTTTTATCTATTGACGAGCGGAAATAAACTGCGGTACCTTAGCCGAACTTATCCCGAGGTTGTGCGTTCCCAAAAGCTGTCCAAAGGAGAGAACATGCTCGTCTCTCACAGGAAACCTCTTCGCTCCTTCCTTCCCTCCGGCCCGCCCGCCTGCGGCATTTCCGGATGCACCCACCAGCCCATCGGCGGATTTGAAGAGTTCGTCGATGATTCCTCCAGGGATCCCGGAGAAGTCCTCCTCCCTGGCCTTCTTCTCTTCTGGTGCCGTCGGCACCAGTTCCAGCTGGAGGCTCGCACGGTAGTCAAACCGGGCCGCCGCCTTTCCGGCGACGACGTCGACGCCCTCTCCCTGCCCAGCTAGCTGGGTGCGGATAGCCGGTGGCGCGAAGATCCTTTGACGTCCGCGCTTCGCTCGCGCGGACCCAGCCGCGAATTCGTTCACGCGGAGGATTTCTTCGTGCTGCCGGCCCGGCCCCATCTGCCGGCCCTTCCTCCCACGGATCGCCGGTAGATGGGCCCGTTTAGGTCTCGGCCCCCGGGGCTGCTCCGGCGCGGTGCATTCCTCTCTCCGCAAAAAGCCAGCGTTCGGCCGGGTTTTGTATCAGCGCACGACACGTGACGACATTGAGAAAGCGCTGCTGAATCTTCAATTGCCCGGAATGCCACGATGGGCAGGCCTGAAAGACAAGCCAGGACAGGTTCCCGGGCTGTTGTCCTGGGAAGCGGCGGCGGCGAAGGATCTGTCGTGAAAATAATCACGCGGCGAGTGGTGCAATCGTTACGCTCAGTCCTGGCTGTTGAAGACGTCTGACGTGAAATTGCACCAGGTGCTTTTCGCGCAGGCGGCCGAGAAAGTCCAGACCCAGGTCCTGGTATTCCTTGCCGCGCTGGAGCAAGACTGCGGTGCGGGCTCAAAGGCGCCGCAGATCCTCAGCCTTCGTCAACGCAGGTCAATTGGCAATCTTTCTTTCGAGATCGTAGGCTTTGCGGAAAAGCGCAAGCGACGTTTCGGCCACCTCGAGATTGAGCCTCAGGCCCTTCTTGAATTCAGCCGAGTGACCTGAGTTTTGCAGTTGCGTCCTGAGTGATTCAATCTTCTGTTCGAGATGGGTGATGTGATCCTGAAGAGTTCTCTGCACAGAAGCAAGCGTATCAGTTTCGATGAAGGCATTCAGGTTGTCTTCAGGAGCCGACGCTATACTCTCGATTCGCGGATTCGGAGGCGGCGCGTGCAGGAGAAGTCGGTGAAGTTTGCCCATGCGCCCGTCCGGCGTGGTTCACGGATGCTGATCGAATCGACCTGTACTAAGTGCCTCGCGGCGAAGATCGTGTCGCACGCTGATGGAACTCTCGAAGAGTGGCAAGCCAATCACATTTGCAAACAGCCTGACATCCCCCCAAAAGCCACAGTGACGCCGATCCGGAAGCCTTAGGCTTCCAACAGCGTCAACGACGGTCATTCGCCTTGTGGAAGACTTTGCCATCTGTTCGCCAATGAAGTGGCGGCATGGGCGAAATGCGACGGGCAATTGCGCGTAAGAACGAGGAGAGGCAAACAGACCGTTTCGGTTCTACACTCGTCTCTGGTTTCGCCGCTGCGGCATGGCGCGACCTCGGCATTGGCTCGTTTGTCGAGGAGTTGTCGCAGGACGAGGCCTGAACTTCCTGGTAACACTTCGCAGAGACCCCCCTGAATTACCAGAAATTGCCCTGATGGGGGAATCAGGAACGGCAACTGTGGCGTGATGATGAGTCATCGTAGCCGGTGATCCAATGCTTCCTCTTTACCTCTATCGGTATCCGTTCGACGAGAAAGGCGGCGCGACTCTTACGTTCGCAGAGTCGCTGGCGGCGATGCAGGAGCTCGAGCGGCAGCTCAACGCCATGCTTAAGCCAGACTGGCGCTGGTGCGATCTTCGCCTGGAGATCATCGAACGCCACCCCACCTATGTCGTCTATAACGTCACCCATCACCAGACTTTTATGGGACGCGCAGTGGTGATGCCTTATTGCGCTGACCCGCCGAAGAAGCAGCCGGACAGCGCGATCGAGCGGGCTCTTTACGAGAAAATCCGCTCTCGCGGCAATCCGGAATGAGCCCTGGGGGGTACCCCCCTGGTCCCGGCAATTTGTAAGTCACTGAATACGGGCTACATGGAGGGTAATACCCTGAGGGTATTACCCTCCATGCAGCCTGTAGCCCGTGGCCTGTAGCCGGGAGAAAAAATGCTGCGTTTTGCGCATGTGTATCTAAATACGGCGTTTACGCTATGTCCTGTTTGTATGTGTGGCAAACAGGGCACTTGGTTAGGGCTTTGCACGTTCGGGCGGAGGAACGCGAGCACTCGTCTCAAAGAGCGGACAGCGGGCTCAACCTGGGTTGGCCTGAAACGGAAAAGCTCTGCGCACAGATGGGCGGGCAGAGCTTCCTCGATAGTTAGTTTGGAAGGGAACCGGGTGAAAGGCAAGGGAATTCGCCAGGCCACACGGTACATCAGTACTGTGTCCTTCCCCAGTCCTTATCGCGGTGCGGAGGAGCACGCGCGGGGCGAGGCGATCAGGCGCGATGGCGGCGACTCCGGCCGGAGAGCAGAGCCGAGAAGATCAGGGTGATCGCAAGGCCCATCAGCAGGCCCTGGGCAAAGTCAACCGCGTCGGCGTGAGCGGCGGAGGCTGCCATCAGCGCTCGCCAGAGAAGGGCGACGGACAGGCAGAAGAGGCCGGCGGAGAGCCTGATCCGCGGGGCCACGCGAGAATTGAGGTCCACGAGGCACATGGGAGGTTCCTTTCGCTAGTCGGTGAAGTGATACCAGGCCATGGCGGCGAACTTGACTGTAATCATGGTGAGGCCGACGGCGAGCAGCTCCCATCGGAAGACATGCTGGCGGATCAGGTGGTACTCGAACAGAACCACAGCCAGGACACCGGCGGCGATGCCGCCGAGGCTGGTGGAGCGCAGGCGGTGGTTCAGGAATCGCTCGTCGATGGCACCGCCGAGGAGGGGCAGTTTCATGGTTGTTTCTCCAGAAAGAAGATGTGTTCCAGGGGGCAGGCGAAGATGCGGGCCAGGTGCAGGGCGAGGGGGAGGCTGGGGATGTAGCGGCCGCGCTCGATGGAGTTAATGCTTTGCCGGGAAACCGCGGCGGCCTCGGCGAGGTGCTCCTGAGTCCAGTTACGGTCGAGGCGCAGTTCCCGGAGGCGGGTTTGGATGGCGGGATCCATGGCAAGTCAGCTTTACATTGCGAGGATGCCATGGCGTCGGCCGGATGTCAAGCTGACTTTCCATCCTGGCCACCCCCGGAGCGCGACGGCGGCCATTGCTCAGCCGCAGGGACGGCGGCGCGCAGGGGGAGCACTCCGACGACGACAATTCGCCTGGACGCGGAGGATGAGGATATTGCGAGGGCGCGCGCCCACCCGGTGAGTCCTCAGTTGTCAGTCCCCAGTTGCCGGGGTTGAGGGTTGGGCTTCCCACTCAAGCCAACGCGGGCTTGAATGGGGCACCCAGGTCGGTGGGAGCCGGGTGAGGGAACACAAGGTCCTTCGCCGCGCTCAGGATGACAAGTGGAAACTGGCTTCCTACCCTGTCGCAGAAGGTGCGACCGGGATGGGGCACCCGGTGAGTCCTCAGTTGTCAGTCCCCAGTCCCCAGTTGCCGGGGTTGAGGGTTGGGCTTCCCACTCAAGCCAACGCGTGCTTGAATGGGGCACCCAGGTCGGTGGTCTGGTGAATGAACACAAGGTCCTTCGCTGCGCTCAGGATGACAAGTGGAAACTGGCTTCCTACCCTGTCGCAGAAGGTGCGACCGGGATGGGGCACCCGGCGAGTCCTCAGTTGTCAGTCCCCAGTCCCCAGTTGCCGGGGTTGAGGGTT
>DASXFH010000165.1:0-6317 GCA_036489655.1 Acidobacteriaceae bacterium
CGGGCGCCGGGCTCATCGGGGGATGCGGCGGAGGCAACAATCAAACCGGATCCGGCAGCTTTCCGGTACTTGTCTTCTCCGATGTGCATTTCCAGCCGTTTATCCCGCCACTTCCGCCGAGTGCGCCGGTGGCTGCGACGCTGTCGGCCAACCGGGTGTTGACCGCGCAGCTGGATGCGGCGGACATCTCTCAGTGGCCGGAGATCTTCGAGGGGGCAGCGAACACGGCGAACAGAACGGTTTCAACCCCCGGCACTGACACGAACTACGCGCTGTTTTCCCTGGCGCTCGCCAGTATCAGGCAAAACCTGGGATCGAGCCCTGTGATTCTTTTTACCGGCGACTTTCTCGGACACGGCATCGACCAGCTTTACCCGGTGTATTCGGTGAACAAGACAGCGGCGGACGCGGCTGCATTCGCGGACAAGACGCTCTCGTTTGTCCTCAGGCAGATCCGAGACGCGGCGGGCGCGACCCCGGTCTGCTTTGCGCTGGGAAACTGCGACTCCTATACGGGCTATGGGCCGGACAGCGCGTTTCTTTCCAATAACGCGAAGCAGTTATGCACGCTCGCGCTGCAGGGTGCGGGAGACCAGCAGGAGGTTATCAGCAGCATCACCCGGGGCGGCTACTATTCGGTGGAACCGGAGGGCATGAATGTGACCATCGTTGCCCTGAATACCATCGCGTTGTCTCCTCTTGTTACACCCGATCCGGACCTGATCGCGGCGCAGTTTTCATGGTTTGACACTCAGCTTGCAAAGGCCAGTGCTGCGGGCCGGAAGGTGTGGCTGCTGATGCATGCGCCCCCCGGAGCGGATGAGGGCACAACCGGGTCGCCGGCCAATGACAACGGCCAGATTACGACGGCCACCATGATGTGGGTGGGCGAGAATCAGGCAACGTTTATGGGCATCCTGGGAAAGTATCCCGGCCTTGTTGCTTTGTCTCTTGCCGGTCACACGCATATGGACGAGTTCCGGCTGATGTCGCCGGGCAATACGCTGGCCATTACGGCGGGCATCAGTCCCTGCTTTGGCAACAATCCCGCGTACAAAATCTTCACTGTGGATGCCTCGAGCCTGGCCCCCACTGACTATTCTGCGGTGAACTGCAATCTGCTTGCGGCTCCCCCTCAATTCGTTTCCTGGTACACGTTCTCACAGGCCTATGGCCTGCACGGCCCGCTCGCAGCTTCGTACAGGGAGCTGTTTCCGGCCCTGCTTGCATCGAACGCCGCAAAGAGCCAGTACCAGACTGCTTTCTATTCGGGTAATACTGCTTCCAGTCCCATCACGGGCACGAACTGGCCCGTTTACTGGTGCGGCATCGGATTCCCGGATCAAAAGGAGTTCCTTGCTGCCGTGAACGCTTTCTGAGATGGGTTCAGGCGATTCGCGTGTGCATGGCCTGGCTGGAGGCTGCGCCGCCCGGTGAGGCCGCGGGCCAGCCATGACTCAGGCTGACTGCCTTCGCCAATCTGTCGCGCAGCCTTTGTCCCTGGGGGCGGACCGGCCCCGGCTGGCTTTATCCTGTGGCGGCCGGGCTGTGGGCGATGTTGAGGAAGCGGAGCGTCGAATGCGGGGAATCGTTAGCGGAATCCTGATCTGCGGGTTCTCGGTTTGCGTGTGGAACTCATGCGGGGCACAGGGCAGGGATGTTCACGAGCAGCCGCCGAATGCGCCGGTGGCGGCCGAGCGGTCGATTGAGGACATGAATTATCTGGGCGGCGAGGCTTCGATGCCTCCGTTTGCCGACAGCCTGATCGATGTGGACTCGGCGTACCGGCGGGCGATGCTGCGCCGGGGCGCGGCGTTTCGCGTGATTACGGGGATGCAGTATACGCAGAACACTCTGGATGCGCCGGTGGCGGCCGATGCGCAGGTGTATGTGGGGCAGCGTTATTTCGAGAGCACATTTGTGCAGCCGATTCTGGCGTGGGACATGCGGCAACTGCACCTGCGGCACACGCAGCTGTACGCAGGCGGGGTATGGAACTGGGCGAGCTGGGAGCCTGCGGGGCCGAAGACGGTGCAGCTATGGGCGCTGTATTTCTACAAGGAGCTGGGCGAGGACCGCGTGGAAGTGAAGGCAGGGTACATCGCCAACAACATGAACTTTGTGGGGCTGTTTGTGGGCGGGTCGACGGCAACGGGGACGCAGGGGGTGTATGCGGTGCTGCCTTACGAGGCGGGGATGTCGTATTTCCCGCTGACGATGCCTTCGTTCAACGTGCGGGTTCGCGGGCCCGAGCACACCTATATCAAGTCGGCGGTGCAGCGGAGCGTCGATCCAAAGGGCGGGCAGGTTGAGGTGGCGCGCAATCACAGCGGGTTCCGGTTCGATCCTAATGGGGATAAGGCGGTGCTCATCAACGAAGGCGGCTATCTGCGTCCGGCCGCGAAAGATGCGCGTGAGATGTGGTTGCGCGCAGGGTATATCGACAACGCTTCGCGCTATCGGAACGAAGCCACCGGGCGCGAGGAGGCACGGGACTTCTGCGCGTACGCGCTGGCGGATGCGCAGCTGACACGGACGGACGGGGAGCATCCGGCGCGCGGGGTGTATGCAGGCGCGTCGTGGATGACGGCGCCCGGATCGAAGAACGCGTACGACCGGTACTACGAGGCGCGGGTTTATAAGGAGGCGGCGTTTCGGTCGCGGCCCGGAGATGTGCTGTCAGTGGTGGCGTCGCGGACCGGGTACAGCAGCGTGTTTGCCAACGAGCTTCTGCGGCAGGGCAGGAGCGTGTGGCGGGCGGGCACGACGCTGACCGGCAGCTACGCGCTGCGGGCGGGGCGCGGGGACTACCTGAGTCTGGGGCTGGGCTATGAATTTGGGCCGGCGATCAGCCCGCATGTTCCGGCTGCGCTGAATGCGATCGCGAACTGGACGCTGTTCTTTTAGGCTGTATCGGCATATGTGGGGATTGCCTTGCCGGAATCTGTGCAATCTGAAGGCATCGGGCCTCCGGGAAAGGGAAATGCAGGTCCCCATTCGACTCGTCCGCTTGTGCGAACTCTCTCAGGGCAGGCTATTCGACTCGCGCCAGAATGACTGTTGCGCAAAAGCGGCGCAACCCATTTGGGAGGCTCGCTCAGGATGACAGATCGTGGCGGGGAAGCCGAACCGCGGAAGCCTCCTGGGCTGCGATTTCCGGTGGTTCCGACGCTGTCTTTCTGCCGCGACGGGAGGGCCGTTCCAGCATCTCGACGACATTGCAGTCCATCATGGCAAACGTGTCGCGACTGGCATGTTTTGCGTTGTAGAGAGCCCGGTCGGCACAGGCGTAGAGAGCTTCAGCGGTGACTCCGGCATCGCTGGCGAAGGCGACCCCGATGCTGACGGTAATGGTGGGAATGCCGTCGAGGCCCGCGGATGTGGAACTGATATGGTTATTGATCTTCCGGGCGATCATCTCGGCATCGCTGCGTGTGGACAAGCCAGGCAGGAGAACGATGAACTCATCGCCAGCCAGGCGGGCGACCGTGTCGGAGACTCGCACGGACGCCTTCAGGCAATCGGCGACATGCATGAGCGCGGCATCGCCTGCTGCATGGCCGTAGCCGTCGTTGACCGCTTTGAAGAGGTCGATATCGAGGAGGAGGATGGCGAATGGCCGGGCTTCGTGCTGAAGCAGCAGATCGGAGAGCTTCTCCTCAAAATAACGGCGGTTGGGCAGGCCGGTGAGCGTATCGTGGCGTGCCAGGTGCGCGAGCTGGGCTTCGACCGTTTTCAGCGCGGTGATGTCCATGGTCAGGGCAAAGAAGCCGACGACCTGGCCGTCCGGGCGAATGTCGGGGATGTAGGAAACCTGATGGTGGCGCTGACCGTCGGGCAGATCCAGAATGGCCTGGAACTCGGTGGCGTTGCCGGCCAGCGCGCTGCGTATCGAGGGTTCGCGATGCCGGTACATGTCCTCACTGAGTACCTCATTCAGCCGGCGGCCGAGGGTCCTGGCAGGATCGAGATTGAGCCATTTTCCATAGGTCTGATTACTGAACCGGATCACCTGCTGAGCATCGGTATAAGAAATGAGGGCGGGCAGGTTATCGGTGATGGTGCGCAGCATGTGTTCCTTCTCTGCGAGCCTGAGCTCGCTGAGCTGCAGAGCCTCGATGGCGCTGCGCTGCACCGTCAGTGACCGGCGGATGAAGAAGGCGGTGGTGAAGAAGAGCAGCGCCATGGCAACGAGCCCTGCCCGGAACAGGTGGGTGGTCATCAGGCGGGCTGTCTGAATGGCCAGGCTGCGCTGCTGCAGGCGTCCACGTTCATTGCGAAGCAGGGATCCGTAAATCTGCTGGATCTGATCCATGAGGTCCTTGCCGGAGTCGCTCTGGACGATGGCCAGGGCCTCGGCATGGCGATGGGCCTTTTCCATCTCCACGGTTCTGTTGAGCTCGGTCAGTTTGGCCTGAACCAGAGACCTGAGCTCTGCGACGTTCCTGCGCTGAGCCGGTTCGTTGACCAGCTCCTGGTCCAATTCGTTCAGCGCGGACTGCGCGGTGTTGACACCCTTTGCATAAGAGCCGAGATACAGGGACCTGGAGGTGAGAAGGAAGCCGCGCTGGGCACTTTCAGCGTTGAGGAGTCCGCGATTGAGGTCCTGGACGGTGACCAGAATCAGGCGGGAGTGTTCTGCCTGCTGGTAATACGATTGGTCCACCTGAAAGCGGGAAGAGGTGATCAGTGTGAGAACAAAGAGAAACGCCAGTCCGAGGACTGAGACAACGGCCAGGATGCGTTCCGTGCGATTCATCTTTGTCAACGCTGAAGAGGGGCCCGGGGAATCAGTTCAAGGGATCTGGGGAGGCTGAAGAAGTTACTCAGGTGATCATCGCTCGAAAGGCGTGGCTTTCCGATTCCTCGAAGGTGTTACTTTCTTGACACCATTACGACCGGCCGCTGAGGGGCTGCGGCGGGACGTGACCGGAAGGTTGAACCAGCGACGGGGGTGTGACGGGGGGCACTGCGGGGGAGGGGAGGAAAACCTAGTCTGAAGCGTCGCCGGGAGGGGCAGGCATGGCGACGCTGGTCGAGAGTCCGGTGGCGGCGGTCGGCGACGCGGGGGCGGTGCGGCCTCCGGCGGCTCATGCTCCGGCGGCGGTGGCGGTGCCGGCGGGCAATCCGTGGATCATCGCCATCTCGGTAATGCTGGCCACGTTCATGGAGGTGCTGGATACCTCCATTGCGTCGGTGGCGCTGCCGTATATTGCGGGGACGCTGGCGGCTTCGAACTCAGAAGCGACATGGGTGCTGACCAGCTATCTGATCGCGAATGCGGTCATTCTGCCGGCAAGCAACTGGTTTTCGCAGCGGTTTGGGCGGAAGCGGTTCCTGATTACGTGCGTGGTGCTGTTCACGGTGTCGTCGTTCTTCTGCGGATCGGCGCCGTCGCTGGGCTTTCTCCTGCTGGCGCGGGTGATGCAGGGGGCGGGCGGCGGGGCGCTGCAGCCCATCTCGCAGGCAATCCTGATGGAGAGCTTCCCGCCGAAGCGGCGCGGGGCGGCGATGGCGCTGTTCGGCTTCGGAGTGGTGGTAGCGCCGGTCCTGGGGCCGACCCTGGGCGGCTGGCTGACCGACTCCTACACCTGGCGCTACGCGTTCTACATCAATATTCCGGTGGGGATGCTGGCGGTCTTTATGATCAGCCGGTTCGTGCACGATCCGCCGTACATCAACAGGAAAAACGCAGGGGTGTTTGACAACCTGGGATTTGGGCTGCTGTGCCTGTGGTCGGGCTGCCTGCAGATCGTGCTCGACAAGGGCCAGGAGGTGGACTGGTTCAGTTCGAGCTGGCTGCGCTGGGCGACGCTGACGCTGGTGGTCTCGCTGGTGTGGTTTGTGCGGCATGAGTGGAAGGCGAAGAATCCGCTGGTGGACCTGCGGATTCTGGTGCGCAACCGAAATCTGGCCATTGGGTGCCTGCTGATCTTTCTGCTGGGCTTCACGATCTACATCACCGTGGCGATGATGCCGCTGTTCTACCAGGAGGTGCTGGGGTACACGGCGCTGACGGCGGGGATTGTGGTGGCGCCGCGCGGGCTGGGATCGATGCTGGGGCTGCCGATTATGGGAGTCATCAGCCACAAGGTGGATAACCGCTGGCTGATCACGATTGGGTTTACGGCGTTCGGGCTGTTGTCGATCTGGTTTTCACAGATCAATACGGGGATAAGTCCCACGACCATGCTGGTGCCGATCATCCTCATGGGGTTCTTCCTGAGCTTTGTGTTTGTGCCCATCGGCAACATGGCGACGCTGACGCTGACCAACGAGCAGATGGGGAATGCTACGGGGATTTTTAATCTGCTGCG
>DASXFH010000172.1:0-10300 GCA_036489655.1 Acidobacteriaceae bacterium
TGCGTGGCGACGCATCCCTCGGATATGGCGGTGGCGATGATGGCGCTGGAGGCGGTTTTGCACGTGAGAGGGCCGAAGGGGGAGCGGGAGATTGCGCTGAACGAGTTTTATCTGGAGCCGGGGACGACGCCGGATCGGGAAAATACGCTCGCGCCGGGAGAGCTGATCACGTATGTGACGCTGCCGGCGGTGGGCGCGGGGACGCGGTCGCATTATCTGAAGCTGCGAGACCGGCAGCAGTATGAATTTGCGCTGGCGTCGGCGGCGGTGGTGGTGCGGACGAGCGGCGGGCGGATCGAGCAGGCGCGGATTGCGCTGGGCGGCGTCGCGACGAAGCCGTGGCGGTCGCGGGCGGCGGAGCAGGTGCTGGAAGGGCAGGCGGCGACCGAGGAGAATTTCCAGAAGGCAGCAGAGACGGCGCTGGACGGGGCAAAACCGCTGCAGCACAACGGCTTCAAAATTGAGCTGGCGAAGAGGGCCATTGTGCGGGCGTTGAATGTGGTGAGCGGGACAGGAGCAGAGGCATGAGCACAGCGCTGATTGGGACTCCGGTGACGCGCGTCGATGGACCGCTGAAGGTGACAGGCGCGGCGGCGTATGCCGTTGATCATCCGGTGGAGAATCTGGCGTACGGGGTGGGCGTACCGAGCACGGTCGGGAGCGGGCGGGTGACGCGGATCGACGCGGCGGCGGCGCAGGCGATGCCGGGGGTGCTGGCGGTGCTTTATCACGGGAACAGCCTGCCGCTGTATCGGCCGGGCGGCCCGTTTGAGCAGGAGAGCCGGGCGGGGGAGAGCCGGCCGCCGTTTGAGGACGACACGGTTTACTACTACGGGCAATTTGTCGCACTGGTGGTGGCGAATACGTTCGAGCAGGCGCAGGCCGCGGCTGCGGCAGTGAAGGTGGAGTACGCGGCGGAGAAGCCGGCGGTGGTGCTGGACGAGGAGGATCGGGCGCCGGGGGATCCGAAGCAGCACTATCAGCGTGGGGATGCGGAGGCGGCGTTTGCCAGCGCGCCGGTGAAGATCGATTACACGTACGGGACGCCGACCGAGACGCACAATCCCATGGAGATGCACGGGACGATCGCGGTATGGACCGGCGATCGGCTGCGGCTGTACGAGACGACGCAGGGGGTGGTGAACCATCGCAACGTGATGTCGGAAATGCTGGGGGTGCCGGTGGATCGGATCGAGGTGATCTCGCCGTTTTGCGGGTCGGGGTTTGGGGGAAAGCTGTTTCCGTGGCCGCAGTCGATGCTGGCGGCGATGGCGGCGAAGAAAGTGGGCCGACCGGTGCGAGTGGCGGTACCGCGCAGCCTGATGTTTACGACGGTGGGGCATCGTCCGCAGACGCGGCAGCGGATGCGCCTGGGGGCGCAGCAGGACGGCACGCTGGTGGCGATTGTGCAGGATGTGCTGCAGCCGACGTCAAAGATCGATACGTTCACGGAGAACTGCACGGGCGTAACGCGAATGTTGTACAGCTGCCCGAATGTTTCGACTACGCAGGAGGTGGTCTCGCTGAATATCGGGACGCCGACACCGATGAGGGGGCCGGGGACGACACCGGGACTGTATGCGCTGGATGCGGCGATGGACGACCTGGCGCTGAAGCTGAATATGGATCCGCTGCAACTGCGGCTGAAGAACTATGCGGAGACGGATGAGGGCGAGAAGCTGCCGTTTTCGAGCAAGCACCTGAAGGAGTGCTACCAGTTGGGGGCGGAGCGCTTCGGATGGTCGAAGCGGACGCCGCAGGTGGGGTCGATGAAGCGCGGGAATGAAATCCTGGGCTGGGGGATGGCGACCTCGACGTGGCATGCGGGGCGCGGATCGGCGACGGTGCGGGTGCGTCTGGGCGCCGATGGGCGGGTGCGGGCGTCAAGCGCAACGCAGGATATTGGAACGGGCACGTACACGGTGTTTGCGATTGTGGTGGCGCAGAAGCTGGGGATTCCCATCGAGCGGGTGGATGTGGCGCTGGGGGACACAGCTCTGCCGCCGGGGCCGATGTCGGGTGGATCGACGGCGACGGCGAGCGTACTGCCGGCGATCGATCAGGCAACGGACAAAGTGACTCAGCTGCTGTTCGAGCTGGCGACGCGGACGCCGGGATCACCCTTTGAGAAGGCCGATGCAAAGACGCTGGCGCTGACAAACGGGCGCGTGCATACGCAGGGGCAGGCGCCGGAGAGCGGGATGGCGTTTGAGAAGCTGCTGCAGCTGCGGCGGCTGGCTTCGCTGGAGGCGGAGGCGCACACGGGCGGGGCGGAGGAAACCGGGAAGTATTCAAGTCACAGCTTCGGTGCACAGTTTCTGGAGGTGGCGTGGGATCCGGGGATTGCGCGGCTGCGGGTGACGCGGTCGGTAACGGTGATCGATGCCGGGAAGATGATCAGCGAGAAAACGGCGCGCAATCAGATCCTGGGCGGCGTGGTGTGGGGCATCAGCATGGGGATGTTCGAGGAGACGATCTACGATCCGCGCAACGGCAAGCCGATCAACAACAACTATGCGGATTATCTGGTGCCGACCAATGCGGATATCGAGGAGATGGAGTGCATCTTTGTGGACTATCCGGATCTGCACCTGAACGAATACGGTGCGCGGGGCGTGGGGGAAATCGGATTGACGGGGGTGGCTTCGGCGCTGACAATGGCGGTGTATCACGCGACGGGTGTGCGCGTGCGCAGGCTGCCGGTTCGGATGGAGGAATTGATGTCCGGGCAGCAACGGAGCGCGTAGGGCCGCAAGGCTATGGCCGAGCTGAGGGACATCCTGGAGCTGTGGAAGCGCGCCCGTGACGCGGGCGAAGAGGTCTGTCTGGCCACGGTGGCGGGAGTGGAAGGGTCTGCGTATCGGCGACCTGGGGCGCGGATGCTGCTGACGGCAGCGGGAGAACGCGCGGGCACGGTGAGCGGCGGGTGCCTTGAAGCGGAGATTGCGAAGAAGGCCTGGTGGCTGACGGAGAAGGGTCCGGCGATTCAGCGATACAGCAGCTTTTTCGACGATGACGGCGACATGCCGTATGGGCTGGGGTGCGGCGGGACGGTGATCGTTCTGCTGGAGCGGGGCGAGGCGGCGGCACAGTGCCTGGCAGCGGTGCGGCGGAGCGTGGAGGAGCGGACGGCTTCGGTAATCGTAACCGCCACTGCGGCGGAGGGTGCCGGCACGCGGCTGATTGTGAACGGGGCGGGCGAGGTTGTGTACGCGCGCGATGCGGACCCGGCGCTGCGGGGGCTGGCTGAGGAGGCTCTGCAGAGACGCGGGAGCCGGCGCACCGGGGAGTTTTTTGTGGAGTGGGTGGCGGCACCGCCGGCGGTGACGGTCTTTGGGGCGGGGGACGATGCGCGGCCGCTGGTGGCATTTGCCGAGGCGCTGGGCTGGCATGTGACGGTGGCGGACGGCCGCGCGAATCTGGCGCGGGCAGAGCGGTTTCCAGGGGCGTCGCGCGTGAGGGGTCTGGAAGAGGCGCTGGATGCGCTGACGGCGGACGATGCGGCTGTGGTGATGACCCACAGCTACGAGCAGGACCGGGCGATTCTGCGGGGATTGCTGCCGAGGGAACTGCAATACCTGGGTGTGCTGGGGCCGCGGGCGCGGACGGAGCGGCTAGCGAACGAAGTGGCGGGCGAACTGGGTCTGGATGCAGAGGCGTGCCTGGGGCGGTTGCGCTCGCCGGTAGGGCTGGATTTGGGCGGCCACGCACCGGCGTCGATTGCGCTCTCGATCGCCGCGGAATTGCAGGCGGTGTTTGCCGGGCGGGGAGAGTGGAAGTTGTCGGGAGCGCCGGCGGTGCATGCCTGAGACGCGCTCGGCGGCGGTAGTGCTGGCGGCCGGGGCTTCAACGCGGCTGGGACAGGCAAAACAACTGGTTGTGGTGGGCGGAGAGTCGCTGCTGCGGCGGACCGTGCGGCTGGCGCTGGAGGCGGATTGTGCGCCGGTGATTGCGGTGCTGGGACACGAAGCCGAGCGGATGCGCGGGGAACTCACGGGGCTGGGGGCTGAGGCGGTGATGAATCCTGAGTGGCGCGAGGGAATGGGGGCGTCGGTGCGGTGCGGGGTGAGCGCACTGCAATCGGGTGAGAGCGGACCTGGCAATATTCTGCTGCTGGTTTGCGATCAGCCGCGGCTGACTGCGGAGCATCTTCGGGAGCTTCTGGCGCGGCATGGGACCGGCCATTTGCCCATTACGGCTTCACAGTATGCGGGGCGGCTGGGAGTTCCGGCAGTGTTTGCGGAGCAGCTGGCTGCTGAACTGCTGCAATGCAGGGGCGATCAGGGGGCGCGGGAGGTGATTCGCAGAGATCGGGCGCGAGTGCAGGCGGTTTCCTGGCCGGAGGGCGGGATGGACATCGACGAGCCGGGGGATCTGGCTGATTTGACGTAACGTTGTTGTGGGAGAGGCGACCGGACGGGATGCTCCCTTCCCAGGCATGCGACAATGATGTTGAAAAGGTCATGAAATCTTCTGCCGCAGTGGCCCCCCCACCAGCCACCATCACGCCAGAGCTTCTGGCGCAGCACGGGATCACGGCGGAGGAGTATCGCCGCATCGAGGATGCGCTGGGGCGCACGCCGAGCCTGACAGAGCTGGGCATCTACAGCGTGATGTGGAGCGAGCACTGCTCGTATAAATCGTCCAAAGTGCATTTGAGGCGGCTGCCGACGCGCAGCAAGCTGGTGGTGCAGGGGCCGGGCGAGAACGCCGGCATCATCGACGTAGGCGATGGATGGGCGTGCGCGTTCAAGATCGAGTCGCACAATCATCCGTCGTATATTGAACCGTTCCAGGGCGCGGCGACGGGCGTGGGCGGGATTCTGCGGGACATTTTTACGATGGGGGCGCGGCCGCTGGCGGTGATGGACTCGCTGCGGTTTGGGCCGCTGACCGCCGATGGCCAGACGTCAGAAGAAGTCGTGCGGAAGAACCACTCCGTGGTGGAGGGCGTGGTGCACGGGATCGCGGGATACGGCAACTGCTTTGGCGTGCCGAATCTGGGCGGCGAGACGAAGTTTGAGGCCTGCTACTCGGGGAATCCGCTGGTGAATGCGTTTGCTCTGGGGCTGGTGCGGCGCGATGAGATTTTCTATGCGAAGGCGACCGGGATCGGGAACCCGGTGATTTATGTAGGCGCGCGCACGGGGCGCGACGGAATCCACGGGGCGACGATGGCCTCGGAAGAGTTCAAAGAAGGGTCGGAGCAGAAGCGGCCCAATGTGCAGGTGGGCGATCCCTTCATGGAGAAGCTGCTGCTGGAGGCGTGCCTCGAAGCGATGCAGACGGGCGCGGTGGTGGGCATCCAGGACATGGGCGCGGCGGGGCTGACGAGCTCGAGCTGCGAGATGGGCGGACGCGGCGGCGTGGGGATTGAGATGGATCTGGACCACGTTCCGCAGCGCGAGACCGGCATGACGGCCTACGAGATGATGCTGAGCGAGAGCCAGGAGCGCATGCTGCTGGTCGCCGAAAAAGGCCGCGAGCAGGAAGTGCTGCGGGTCTTCGACAAGTGGGGCCTCGAGGGCGTGATCGTCGGGCGGGTGATTGAAGAGCCGCAGCTGCGGATTTTGCATCATGGCGAGCTGGTGGCGGATATTCCGAATCGATCGCTGACGGATGAGTGTCCGCTGTACAACCGGCCGGTGGGGACATGGGCGCGGCCGGAGCAGATCAAGGTGCCGCTGGATCCGCCGGAGCATGTGCTGGCGGAGTTGCAGAAGCCGCGGGATTACACGGCGGATTTGAAGAAGCTGCTGGCGTCGGCGAATATTTGCTCGAAGCGCTGGGTGTACGAGCAGTACGACTCGATGGTGCAGACGAACACGGTGCAGGGGCCGGGCGGCGAAGCGGGCGTGATGCGGATTAAGGGCAGCGGGTCGCCGGGGCATGAGCGCGGGCTGGCGATGGCGCTGGCCGGGAATGGGCGCTGGTGCTATCTCGATCCAAGATTGGGCGCGATGCATGCGGTGGCGGAGGCGGCGCGCAAGGTGGCGTGCACGGGCGCGACTCCGGTGGCGGCGACGAATTGTTTGAACTTTGGGAATCCCGAGAAGCCGGAGATTATGGCGCAGCTTTCGGCGGCGATTGATGGGATCGCGGAGGCTTGCACGGCGCTGGGCACGCCGATTACGGGCGGGAACGTTTCGTTGTACAACGAGACGCGGAGCGAGGGGATTTATCCTACGCCGGTGGTTGGGGTGGTGGGGCTGATCGAGGATGTGACCAAGGCGGTGCCCAGTGGGTTTCATCCGGCGGGGGATGCGGTTGTGTTGCTCATGGGCGCAGTCTCGTTGGCCGAGAAGAAACGAGAAGAGATTGCGATTGAATTGGGCTCAACCGAGTTCGGCAAGAACCTGGCGAACAATTTCTGGGGTAAGCCTTCGCCGCTAGACCTGCGCGATGAGGCGGCTCTTCACCGACTTCTGAAGCTCTGCGCAAACGAAGGATTGATACACTCAGCGGCTGACATCTCTGATGGCGGCCTTGCGGTTACACTCGCGCGCGCGGCAATCGCCTCCGGGACGGGTGTCACGCTGTTGCCATCCGGTGTAAGCGACGAGCTTCGGGTCCTGTGGGATCTTTATGGCGAACCGTCGTCAGGCGTAATCGTGACATGTACTGGCGACGATCTCGGGCGAATCGAAGAATTGATCGATCGGGAAGCGCCCTCGATCTTCGCGATGCATATTGGCGAGACGGGCGGTGATCGACTGATAATTCCGTTTGAGCAAGGGGGCGTGGATGCCTCTGTCGCAGAGCTGCAGAACGCGTTTTCCGGTGCTCTCGAATCGCAACTGGCTGAAGAGGTGACCGCGTGAGGCGGCTGGTGATGGAGGGGTTTGAGGCCTCCGGGGCTGAAGCCCTTTCCCTTTTGGACGCGGATGCGGCACGACTGAAGTCGTGCCCTGACACGGAGCCGGTGGAATGCGGCCCGGCAATGGTGAATCCGGGGTTTTCCGGGGCTGAAGCCCCTGTTGTAGAGGAATCTCTATTCCCCGGCCTGAAGGCCGGGGCTTTCTCCGTACGCGCTGCGCGCGAGGAGGCCTCCGGGGCTGAAGCCCTCTCCCTTTTGGGTGCTGATACGGCACGACTGAAGTCGTGCCCTGACACGAAGCCTGTAGCGTGCCCTGATACGGAGCCTGTGGCGTGCGCTGATACGGAGCCTGTGGCGTGCGCTGATACGAAGCCGGTGGCGCGCCCTGATACGGAGCCTGTGGCGTGCGGTGATACGAAGCCGGTGGCGTGCGCTGAGCGAAAGGGAAACACAAGGTCCTTCGCTTCGCTCAGGATGACAAGGGAAGAGGGTGAAGACAAGCTGCGCGAAGAGTGTGGCGTGGTTGCCATTCATGGGCATCCGGATGCTGCGCGGCAGGCCTATCTCGCTCTGTATGCGTTGCAGCATCGCGGCCAGGAGTCGGCGGGGATTGCTACTGCGGATGGGACACATCTTTCGAACATCAAGGGCATGGGGCTGGTGTCGGAGATCTTTACCGACGAGGTGCTGGCGCGGCTGAAGGGCGACATGGCCATCGGGCACACGCGCTACTCGACGACCGGCGACTCGGCGCTGCTGAATGCGCAGCCGATTCGGGTGGAGTCGATGAAGGGGCTGATCGCGATTGCGCATAACGGGAACCTGGTGAATCTGGGCAATCTGCGGGTGCATCTGGAGCGCAAGGGCGCGTTTTTCCAGACGACGTCTGATTCGGAAATCATTGTGCAGCTGATTGGGCACTCGCAGGCGACGACGCTGGTGGATGCCATTGCCGATTCGCTGCGGCAGGTGGAGGGTGCATTTTCCATCGTGATGATGACGCGGGACCGGGTGTTTGCGGCGCGCGATCCACATGGGTTTCGGCCGCTGTCGATGGGGCGGATTGTGAATCCCGACGGGCCGGACACGGTGGTTTTTGCTTCGGAGACCTGCGCGTTCGACCTGCTGCGCGCGAAGTACGAGCGCGAGGTGATGCCGGGCGAACTAGTGATGGTGACGGCGGACGGCGTGACGTCGCGTCAATACGCGCCGCCGCAGCAGACGAGTTGCATTTTTGAGCATGTGTATTTTGCGCGGCCCGACAGCATGATTTTCGGGCGCTGGGTCCAGGAGAGCCGCGAGGAGATGGGGCGGCAACTGGCGCGGGAATCGCATGTGCCGGCGGATCTTATTGTTCCCGTACCGGACTCGGGCGTGACGGCGGCGATTGGCTATGCGGCGGAGAGCGGGATCCCGTTCCGCTTTGGGCTGATCCGCAACCACTATGTGGGGCGGACGTTCATCCAGCCGGAGCAGCGGGTGCGGGATTTTGGCGTGAAGCTGAAGCTGAATCCGGTACGGAATCTGCTGGCCGGGCGGCGGATTATTCTGATCGACGACTCGATCATTCGCGGGACGACGAGCCGGAAGATTGTGCGCATGGTGCGGCAGGCGGGGGCGAAGGAAGTGCATCTGCGCATCAGCTGTCCCCCGACGATTTCGCCGTGTTTCTACGGAGTGGATACGCCGCGGAAGTCGGAGCTGATTGCGGCGAACAACACCATCGAAGAGATCCGGCAGTTCATCGAGGCGGACTCGCTGGCGTATTTGTCACTGGATGGGTTGCGGAATGCCTGTGACGGCGGCGAGGGAAACACGTACTGCGTGGCGTGCTACACGGGCGAGTATCCGACGCAGTGGGTGGACGTGGAAGATATTCTGCCGGCGACCGTCGGAGCGCGGTAGCAACGCCTCCATCCCAGAGAGCACAGAGGCCACGGAGATGTTGGAGTGAATCCGCGATGCGCGCGGATTAGCCGCCGGCCATTCTCGCGATAGAGCAGGCTGTGTTTTATTCCTTCGCGCAACCTCCCCATCCGGTGCTGCTTCTTAGCACGAGAAGGGAGAAGGTTCGATGGCAACGAAGAAAAGTTCGTCGAAGAAGTCTTCGGGAGGCAGGAAGTATAGTCCGAAGGCGCAGAAGAAGGTGGCGCGCGCGATGCGCGAGAAGAAGAGCGGGACGCTGAAGAGCGGCCGCAGCGGAAAGAAGGTGACGAGCCGCAAGCAGGCCATCGCCATCGGGCTTTCGGAAGCGCGCAAAGAGGGCGCGAAGGTGCCGAAGAAGAAGTCGGCCGCGAAAAAGAGGGGCGCGAAGAAGAGCTCGTCGAAGAAGTCGTCGCGTAAACGCTGAACCGATGTTGAGAATGCTGAACGCCCGGAGCCGCAGGGTTTCCGGGCGTTGCTGTTTCCGCAGGAGGCCCGTTCCTGCTACCTTTTTCTGGTGCCCCTCATGGCCCAGAACACACCGGTTCTTCCTTCGCAACGCTTCGTTCGCGCCTGCCTGCGGCAGCCGGTGGATCGCACGCCGGTCTGGTTCCTGCGCCAGGCCGGCCGTTATATGGCGGAATACATGGCGGTGCGTCGGCACCACACCCTGCTGGAGATTTGTAAAAAGCCCGAACTGGCGGCCGAAGTCACCATCACCGCCGCCGAAAAGCTGGATGTGGACGCAGCCATCATTTTTGCGGATCTGCTGCTGCCGCTGGAATGCATGGGGCTGGATTTCGAGTTTCAGGCGGGCGAAGGGCCGGTGATCCACAAGCCCATTCGAACTGCGGCGGATGTCGCCGCGCTGCAGACCACGCGCGCCGCGGAGCTGTCGTATGTGGGGGAGGCGATTCAGCGGGTGGTGGGGCACTTTCACGGCCGTCTGGGAATGATCGGTTTCTGTGGGGCGCCATTCACGCTGGCCAGCTACATGATTGAAGGCGGCGGCTCGCGGAATTACGTCGAGACGAAGACGCTGATGTATCGGCAGCCGGATGCCTGGCGGTCGCTGCTGGACAAGCTGGTTGGGGTGCTGCGGGAGTTTGCGGCGCAGCAGGTGAAGGCGGGGGCGGACGTGATTCAGATTTTCGACAGCTGGGCCGGCGCGCTGAGTCTCGCGGACTATCGTGACTTTGTTCTGGAACCGACGAAGACGCTGGTGCGCGAAGTGCAGGCGCTGGGGGTGCCGGTGATTTACTTCGGAGTGGACACGGCGAGTCTGCTGCCGTCGATGAGGGAGACGGGGGCGGACGTTTTGGGGCTGGACTGGCGGACACCGCTGGACGCGGCGTGGCGCGGGCTGGATTACGCGTGCGCGGTGCAGGGGAATCTCGATCCCATTACGCTGTTCGCCGGTGAGGATCTGCTGCAGAAACGCGTACGGCAGATTCTGGATCAGGCCGGAGGACGACCGGGGCACATTTTCAACCTGGGGCACGGCATTGTGCCGGGGACTCCGGTGGAGAATGTGCAGGCAGTGGTGAAGTTCGTGCGCGA
>DASXFH010000202.1:0-3203 GCA_036489655.1 Acidobacteriaceae bacterium
AGACCGACCTTCAGATCCGTGCCCGGACCCTTGAAGTGCAGCGTCGCATAGCGCTTCGCATTCATACGGCCGGCCCACGTGTGCAGCTTGTCGTCATGCTTCTTCCACGCCGCCACCGGATCGTCCTGGTCCGCCCGGCTCGCCGCAAAGATTGCATCCCACAGCCGCCCCAGCGCCTGGTCCGCCGTCAGATCCGGAAAGACCGCCGCTGCCCATGCCGGCGTCGCCGCGCTCACAATCGTCCAGTTGATATCGTGCCGCGTGATCAGTTCCAGCGCCGGCCGGTAAGCCTTCGACATCGCCCGGTTCGCCCGGCCCACCTTCTCCGGATCTTCCTTCGACAGCAGCGAAGGATTGCCGCCCGTGATCGCCAGACGCGCCGCCCCGTTTTTGTAGGCCGTCGCCATCCCCTCGTACAGCCACTTTGCCGCGGCGTCGAAGGTCGCGTCCGCACCGTACCGGTAGCGCAGCAGCGACGATTCCTCATCGGTAAACAGCACCGTCACCAGCGATGCGCCGGACTTGTACGCGTGCTTCGTGATCAATCGAGCCAGCGGCAGGGCTTCAACGCTGGCCGTCATCACCAACTCCTGCCCGGGCGCCAGCCCGAGTCCCGATCGAATGGCCACCTCGGCCAGCCGGTCCAGCTTCTGTCCAAAATCTCTTGTCGGTGTGGAACTCTCTGCGATGACGGTTGCGCTCATCCTTCTATTCTGCGGCCCGCCGCCGTGCAATGGCAACGCGGGGGATTCCCTGCAGATCGTCCACAAAGTCCACCCCATCCCAGCCCACCAGCAGCGCCGAAACAGCATCCCGCTGCCCGAAGCCGATCTCCAGCAGCAGCCACCCGTCGTCCACCAGTCCCCGCTTCGCCGCCGGAATCAGACGCCGATACACCTCCAGCCCCGTCGCCCCTGCGTACAGCGCCTCCTGCGGCTCGTACAGACCCACCTGCGCCTCCAGCCGTTCGCCGGTCGCCACATAGGGGGGATTCGAAACCACCATGTTGAACCGTTCCCCTCGTACCGCGCCCAGCAGATCCGACTCCAGCAGCCGCACCCGCTCCGCCACGCCATGCCGGGCGGCATTTTCCCGAGCCACCTGCAGCGCCCCCGCAGACTTGTCGACAGCCGTTACCTCAGCCAGCGGCAGATGACGCGCCAGAGCCACTGCAATCGCCCCCGAACCCGTCCCCACATCGCAGATCCGTGCCGAACGCTCCCGGTCCAGCCGCGTCAGCGCCGCCTCCACCAGGTGCTCCGTCTCCGGTCGCGGAATCAAAACATCCGGCGACACCTTCAGCGCCAGCCCGTAAAATTCCTGCTCGCCCACGATGTATTGCACCGGCTCCCGCCGCTCTCGCCGCCCAAGCCAGTCGTCGTAACACCGCGCCTGCTCGTCGTTAAGCGTCGCCTCGGGATGCGCCAGCAGCCACGCCCCATCCTTCTGCAGGACGCGCAACAGCAGCTGCTGTGCGTCGCGCCTCCCGTTGGGGAACTCCCGCAGCCGCTCCACCCCGCGATGCAGCACCGCGGCCAGCGTATTGGCCTGATTCATCACAATTGTGGAGTACACGCTTTCGCCCGTCCTCGTTCCACGATGGAATCTGCTCAACGCCGCTCTGGGAGAACGGAAACAAACTTCGGCGCCCTCGGGTCCCTTTCCACCAGAATTCCCTTGAGGACCCCTCGATTGTAGTAGGGGATCGCCAACAGAGGGCCTGCGCTCGCCTGTACCGTCTGCGCGCGAACTCCCCTCATCATGCGATGCCTCGCGCCCGCCTCCCATCCCTCTTCCGAGGAGTTACTCCGGGAACTTCAGCGCCCGATCACCGGCGACAGGTCCTCTTCAGGATGCCGTCTTCTGTCGCTTCGCCCGTCGCTCCAGCCACTCCACAACGGCCTCTTCCACCCGCGCTTCCCAACCCTCGCCCGTGGACTGCATCTTCTCCACCACCGCCGGCGACAGAGGAACCGCCACCTTCTTCTTCGCAGCGTTCTGCTCCATGATTCCATTCAGAACGCGCTGCTCGTCCGGCGGGAGATCAGAAAACTTCTTCATCGCCGCGAAGTCCTGTTCTGTTAGCTCGCGAACTTCTCCTTCATCGTCCGTCAAGGGTCTTCGGTTTGCCATACCGTCTCGCCTCTCTGTCATTTGCTTTGCGAAAACTGATTACACGGACCCCGCCGGCAATCGGAAGATAGCAAAGCACATGCAATCTTCGATCAAGGTAACCCAGAGCGACCCGCCTCTTCTCGCCGTTGCGCTCCTCACTCCAAATCGCGGCCGTCGCAAAGTCGAATTGCGCCGCCCGTTCAAAGGATAATCCTCGCTCCCGGATGTTCCTCTCGTTCTTCCCGGGATCGTACTCGATTCTCACCCCACGATCATGGATTGCTGTTCATCGTGTCGGCAAGATTACCGATGCCCTGCGCCCTGCGCCCTGTGCCCTGCCTTCAGGCGATCGCCTCCGCCTCGCTCTTCAGCCGCTCCGCGTTGAAGTGCGCAATCAGCGCGTCGATCACCGGCTGCAGCTTGCCTTCCATAATCTCCGCCAGCTGGTGAATCGTCAGCCCGATGCGATGATCCGTCAGCCGGTTCTGCGGAAAGTTGTAGGTCCGGATCTTCTCGCTGCGATCCCCGCTGCCCACCTGCTGCTTGCGCTCCTTTGCCAGCGCCGCCTGCTGCTTCTCCATCTCCATCTCGTACAGCCGCGCGCGCAGCACCCGCATGCCCTTCTCGCGATTCTTGATCTGCGACTTCTCGTCCTGGCAGCTCACCACCGTGTTCGTTGGAATATGCGTGATCCGCACGGCGGAATACGTCGTGTTGACCGACTGCCCGCCCGGCCCCGACGAGCAGAACGTGTCAATGCGCAGGTCCTTCGCCTCGATCTTCACGTCCACATCTTCAGCCTCCGGCAGAACCGCCACCGTCACTGCGCTGGTATGCACGCGCCCCTGCGTCTCCGTTGCCGGAACCCTCTGCACCCGATGCACGCCGCTCTCATACTTCATCTGCGAATACACCTTGTCCCCTTCGATGATCGCGATCACTTCCTTCATCCCGCCCACCGACGACTCCGACGACGACAGCACCTCCACCTTCCACCGGTGCTGCTCCGCAAACCGCGCGTACATGCGGAAGACCTCCGCCGCAAAAAGGCTCGCCTCATCGCCGCCCGTCCCCGCGCGAATCTCCAC